>SHZI01000007.1 GCA_009692345.1 Gammaproteobacteria bacterium
GGAGGCAGGTCGGAGGTATTGGGGAGAACGCATGGCACACCCTCGAATCGTGTGCGCTTAGATTAATCTCCCGAATTTGGACTTAGTTGGCCCTCCTTGGCGTATTAAGTATCAGCGTCCCTAGCGATACGCACTCTCTTTTTGAAGTTCTGGAGAGTTAGATCCTCGGGCAACGTCAGCCCGGCCACAGCGGATGGACCGCCTTTCTTCAGGAGGTCGAATACGGCCTTATGAGTGGGCTTGATGCCGTTGAGGGATAGCCGGCGCTCGGCGAGATTAACCATATGGAGCAGCACGGTGTAGTGGACATCGGTCAACCGCCACGGCTTCTTCTCACTAGGCGTTGCTTCGCGCCTGAATCCATGGACCTTATCCAGCCCGAGGACGACGAGTACCGACCGGTAGAACCATGCCCGCCGTCGCCACTCCACAGCCACCGGATCGTGGGCAGAATCGTCATCAACTAGTAGGGGCCAGTGCCGCTCCAGTGCGTTTTGCTCCGGGGAGTTCACTTCGGGTTCGAGCGGACTCCCTTGGAACGTCGCTAGAGCCAGAATCGCAGCCTCGTCGTCTTCCCAATCCAGATCTTGCCTAGCGAGAAGGGCGCTAGCCGTTGCCGGCTTTGGCATTGGCGCGAACGGTGGCCGCCGCTCGTCTAGGATCTTCACGCGGTAGTGCTTGATGCCCCGTGGCGAGTCCTTGGCCTTGCGGTGTCGAGACTTTTTACGCCGCAGCATGGGTAATACCTCTCACCTAACGCTATTGACCTTGCGAAAGTATAAGCTCATATTAGCCACATGGGCAAGTCAATAAAACACCAGCAACCTCTCTATCTCGACCACGAGAAGGCGGACTTACTCGCCAAACTGGCAGAGGAAACCCGCGTTCCTAGGCAGGTTCTATTGCGGGAAGCCGTGGACGACCTGCTTATCAAGCACGGGGCCATGAAGCCCCCCCGATCCGTTCGCGCCAAGCCCAAAGCACCGAAGTAGGAGCATCAGATGGCTGTCAGGAAACGCGGAAAAACATTCGTCGCCGATTATCGGGACGGCCAACGGGTGCGACGCTGGAAGAGCTTCCGAACAGAGAAGGAAGCCAAGGCCTTTGAGAGAACGGCGCTTGACGAACTCGGCAAGGGCGAACATGTCCCAGAGTCCCAGCAGCCGACCTTTGAGGAACTCGCGGCCCGCTACCTTGAGTCCAAGGTCGGCGTAATTCGTGATACGACGCTGGGCGGTTACGAGGAGGTCGTTAATTGCTACCTCGTGCCGTACTTCGGTCGGCGCAAAGTGCGGGACATCACCGTTGACCTGATCGAACGGTTCAGGGCCGAACTGACCGTTGGCCTACCGGCAGCCGTACTCTTAAGCCGCGCCGAGCGACTCGTCAGCCTGTCGAAGGATCGAGCCGCGAAGCGATGTAACCCAAAGGTTGCTCATACCGTCGAGTACTACCGCCGCAAGCTGGAAGGGAAGACCCTTAAGGCGCGGTCCATCAATGACGTGCTTTCTATCCTGGTGAGCGTCTTCAACTACGGGGCGAAGCACCGGCTACTCACGTTCAACCCTGCTGAACACGTCGATAAGCTCCCGATGCCTCACAGCGAAGAGCATCTCGTCGATCAGAACGTACTGAACCCCACCGAAGTCCGGTTGCTGCTGGAGTCTGCACTTCCGCCCTGGCGTCTGTTGCTGGAGGCCGCGATCACACTCGGACTACGCCAGAGCGAACTGCTAGGCCTCCAGTGGGGTGACATCGACTGGGCCGGGCAACGGCTGCACATTCGCCGATCCTACCGTCTTGGGAAGTTCTACGATCCAAAGACGAAGCACTCACGCCGCGTCGTCGAAGTTCCCACCGGGCTGCTGGGCCGACTCAAGCCCTGGCGACTGGCCTGCCCGAAGGGCGAGCACGACCTGGTATTCCCCAATCAGGACGGGAAGCCGCAGCGGGCCGATGTCCTCATCAAGCGTGGATTTGAACCGGCACTGCGTCGCGCAGGATTGCGGAAGATCCGCTTCCACGACCTCCGACACAGCTGCGCGAGTCTTCTGCTGAGTCAGGGTGTGGACGTTGTAGCGGTCAGTCGCCTACTCGGGCACTCGTCTCCAGTGGTCACGCTCAACATCTACTCACACGCGATCCCGAAGGAGCGGGGCGGTGCCACCGATACCCTCGCAAAACTGTTTAGCGAAGCGCCTGGTAGCAAAGTGGTAGCAGATGGCGAGAATTTGCTTGAAGAAAGTTCAGAAGCGATTGATTTGATTGGCTCCCCGGGCCGGATTCGAACCAGCGACCAACCGGTTAACAGCCGGTTGCTCTACCACTGAGCTACCGGGGAAGCGAGAGATAGCCGTGAAGGCCGCGAATTCTCAGCGATCGCGGCGGGGCAAGTCAAGAACGCCCGGCACGTTAGCCGATAACGCGGGTGATTCTTCGAATCGCTTCCTTAAGGGTGTCCAGACTGCAGGCAAAGGAGAGCCGCAGATAGCCTGGGGCTCCAAAGGCTGAACCTGGCACGACCGCCACATCGCCACTGTTCAGCAACAGCTCGGAGAGCGCCAGGTCGTCCCTTAGCCCCTTCGCCCGGATGGCGTCGCTGGCGTCCGGAAAGGCATAGAAGGTACCTGCGGACTGGAGGCACTTGAACCCTGGAATGCCATTGAGAGCTGCTACGACGTAGTCGTGCCGCTGCCTGAAGGCCCTGGTCATTTCGCGAACGCAGGCCTGATCGCCGGAGAGGGCCGCAATGCTTGCAGCCTGGGAAATGCTGGACGGGTTCGACGTGCTCTGGCTCTGAATCTTCTTCATGGCCCCGATGATTGCCTGTGGGCCACCGGCGTAGCCTATGCGCCACCCTGTCATCGCGTAGGCCTTCGAGACACCATTGATAGTAACGGTCCTGTCGTAAAGTCCCGGGCACACCTCGGCGAAGCTGACGAAGGGTTCCGTCGCCCAGTAGATATGCTCGTACATATCATCGGCTGCGATGACTATGTCGGGGTGTTTCTCCAGCACCGTGCCGAGCGCCTGAAGTTCTGCGCGCGTATAGGCGGCGCCGGTGGGGTTCGATGGACTGTTCAGGAAGATAAGGCGGGTCTTCGGCGTGATCGCTGCCTCAAGAAGGCGAGGACTGATCTTGAAGCCGTCCTGCATCATGGCCCCGACAATGACAGGCTCCGCATCACACAGCTTGATCATGTCGGGATACGAGACCCAGTAGGGCGCCGGGACGATGGCCTCGTCGCCGGGATTCAGAACGGCACCGCAGACGTTGTAGCAGGTCTGCTTGGCGCCGCAGGACACAACGATCTGGTCCATGCCGTAGGTCAGATGGTTCTCGCGACTGAACTTTTCGATGACGGCCCGCTTTAGTGCTGCAGTGCCCTCAACGGGGGTGTACTTGGTCTGGCCACTGCGTATGGCC
Source organism: Gammaproteobacteria bacterium (assembly GCA_009692345.1). Taxonomy (GTDB): domain Bacteria; phylum Pseudomonadota; class Gammaproteobacteria; order Steroidobacterales; genus SHZI01. Next base: position 3,428 of record SHZI01000007.1, read on the forward strand.
TCGATGCCCGCCGCCTTGATGTGCTCAGGGGTGTCGAAATCCGGCTCGCCAGCCCCAAGATCGATGACATCGCGCCCCTTGGCCCGGAGTTCCGCCGCCATGGCCGTGACGGCCATCGTTGGAGAGGGCTTGACTCGTTGGCAACGCTGCGAAACTGCTAGACTCACGTGACTTCCTCGCTGGACTCGTGGCTCAAGAGGGCCGCAAATTCTAAGGGATTCGGGTCCCGCATCCAACTGCCCAGCAAGACCAGTCGATTCCAGCCCGATGGACCGAATTGAGCTTAGTTCCAGTTTCAGACCGGCTGGCGATCAACCTGCAGCCATTCAGGCCCTGAATGACGGTCTGACCAGTGGCCTCGCCCGGCAGACACTGCTTGGGGTTACGGGCTCGGGGAAGACCTTTACGATTGCCAGCGTCATCGAGGCGCAGCAGCGTCCCGCCCTGATCCTTGCCCCCAACAAGACCCTGGCCGGTCAGCTTTACGGGGAAATGCGCGAATTCTTTCCGCGCAATCGGGTGGAGTACTTCGTTTCCTACTACGACTACTACCAGCCTGAGGCCTATGTTCCGTCGTCCGACACGTACATAGAGAAAGACGCAGCCATCAACGCGCACATCGAGCAGATGCGCCTGTCTGCAACCAAGGCTCTGCTCGAGCGGCGCGACTGCATCATCGTGGCTACGGTCTCGGCTATTTATGGCCTTGGCAACCCCCAGTCCTATCTGAGTATGGTGCTCCATCTTTCCCGTGGACATCGCTTGCCTGAACGCGACCTGCTCCGACGACTGGCCGAGATGCAGTACACGCGTAACGATGTGCAGCTTGGGAATGGCAACTACAGGGCACGCGGAGAGACGATTGATATCTTTCCGGCAGACTCAGAGCGCGAGGCAATTCGTGTCACTCTGTTCGACGATGAGATCGAAAACCTTTCCTGGTTTGACCCACTTACAGGAGAGATCCTCCGGAGCGTGCCGCGGCTGACTATTTTCCCCAAGAGCCACTATGTGACGCCCCGAGATACCGTGCTGCGGGCGCTTGAACAGATAAAGAGTGACCTCGTCCAGCGCCTCGCAGAACTGCGCAATGCCAGCAAGCTGGTCGAAGCCCAGCGGCTTGAGCAGCGAACTCGCTATGACATCGAAATGATGGCCGAACTTGGCTATTGCAACGGGATCGAGAATTACAGCCGTTACCTGTCGGGGAATCTGCCCGGAGAACCGCCACCCTGCCTTTTTGATTATCTCCCTGAAGACGCGCTACTGGTAGTCGACGAGAGTCACGTCACTATTCCCCAGCTCGGGGGCATGTATCGCGGCGATCGTTCCCGGAAGGAAACGCTGGTGGAGTACGGCTTCCGCCTGCCGTCCGCACTCGATAACCGCCCACTGCGTTTTGATGAGTTCGAGGGACGTTCGCCCCAGACGATCTACGTATCAGCCACGCCAGGCCCTTATGAGCGTGCGCATTCCGATGCAGTAGTTGAACAGGTCGTCCGCCCGACCGGACTTGTCGACCCGCCGATCGAGATCCGGCCGGCTTCGACGCAGGTGGATGACCTACTGTCCGAGATCCGGATACGGGTCGGACGGCACGAAAGGGTTCTGGTCACGACGCTGACCAAGCGGATGGCCGAAGACCTGACGGAGTATCTGCAGGACCACGATATCCGTGTCCGGTATCTGCACTCGGACATCGAGACTGTCGAGCGTATGGAGATCATCAGGGACTTGCGCCTTGGTGGCTTCGATGTATTGGTAGGGATCAATCTTTTGCGCGAGGGTCTCGACCTTCCAGAGGTTTCCCTGGTCGCCATCCTGGATGCCGACAGGGAGGGCTTTCTCCGGTCGGAGGGCTCTTTGATCCAGACAGTCGGGCGGGCCGCACGCAATCTGAACGGCACGGCAATCATGTACGCCGATAAGGTGACCGGATCCATGCAGCGGGCGATTGCGGAGACTGACCGGCGACGGACCAAGCAGCTGGAATTCAACCTCCAGCATGGCATCGAGCCTCGCAGCATCGTCAAAGGCGTGCGTGACATCATGGATGGGGCCCGGGATTCCGCGCCCGGCAGGGGGCGCCGGGTGGCGGAGCCTCCCCAGGACTACCGGCAGTTGACCCCGGAACAGGCTGCCCGGCGCATTGCCAAACTGGAGCGGGAGATGTTCGAGCATGCCCGGAATCTGGAGTTTGAGGAGGCGGCGAGGCTCCGGGACCAGTTGCAGAGCCTCCGGCGCGTCGAATTGGGCCTGCCAGCCAGCCTTGCCCGGTAGTCTGTGCCCGGTAGTCTGTGCCCGGTAGTCTGGCCCGGGCCACTCTGTGGCCGCTGATCTTGCTAAGGGCGTCCCCAGTTCTGTATCGTTCGGCCCGGCCCCCAGCAGGCGCGTAGCTCAGTGGTTAGAGCACTTCCTTGACATGGAAGGGGTCGGTGGTTCGACTCCACTCGCGCCTACCATTAACGTACAGCACCCATGCCCATCATCACTCTGCCAGATGGCAGCCAGAGAGCATTTGACCGCCCGGTTTCTGTGGGAGAGGTCGCGGCCGCTATTGGCGCGGGCCTGGCCCGGGCGGCTCTGGCGGGCAGGGTCAATGATCAGCTGGTCGACACGAGCTACCTGATCGAGCAGGACGCCCAGCTCGCCATCATCACCTCCAAGGACCCGGCTGGCCTGGAAGTGCTCCGGCATTCCACCGCCCACCTGCTGGCCCAGGCTGTCCAGTCTCTGTTTCCTGAGGCCCAGGTGACCATCGGGCCCGTGATTGAGAATGGCTTCTACTATGACTTCGCCTTCAAGAGGCCCTTCACCCCGGAAGACCTGGTGGCCATCGAGGCCCGGATGAAGGAGCTCGTCGCGGCCGATCTGCCCGTAGAACGCCGGATCATGTCCCGTGATGCTGCCGTGACCTTCTTTACCGATCTTGGCGAACGCTATAAGGCCGAAATCATTGCGGCGATTCCGGCAGACCAGGACATCAGCCTTTACGGTCAAGGGGGCTGGGTAGATCTCTGCCGGGGCCCCCATGTGCCCTCAACCGGCAAGCTCAAGGCCTTCAAGCTCACCAAGCTCGCGGGCGCCTACTGGCGCGGTGATTCCCGCAACGAAATGCTCCAGCGCATCTACGGAACTGCCTGGCCCGATGAAGCCGCACTGAGGGCTTACCTGAACCGGCTGGAAGAAGCGGAGAAGCGGGACCATCGCAAGCTTGGGCGCGAACTTGACCTGTTTCACTTCCAGGAGCAGGCGCCTGGGGCCGTCTTCTGGCATCCCAGGGGCTGGACCCTTTTTCTGCAGCTGATCAGCTATATGCGGGACCAGCAGCTGGCTGCGGGATACCAGGAAGTAAATACGCCGGAGGTCATGGATCGCGATCTTTGGGTGCAGTCCGGCCACATCGAAAAATTTGGCGACAACATGTTTCTGACCCAGACCCCCGATGAGAGGGTCTTTGCCATCAAGCCAATGAACTGTCCGGGACACGTGCAGGTCTTTAACCAGGGTCTCAAGAGCTATCGGGAACTGCCCCTGCGTCTGTGCGAGTTCGGCAAGGTGCATCGTTACGAGCCGTCCGGGGCCCTGCACGGTCTGATGCGGGTCCGGGCTTTCACCCAGGATGACGCCCATATCTTTTGTACCGAGGACCAGATCACGGCCGAGTCCGTTGCAGTGACCGATCTCATTCTGGGCATCTACCGGGACTTCGGGTTCGACGATATCCGGGTGAAGTTCTCCGATCGGCCCGCCAAGCGGGTGGGTACCGACGCAATCTGGGACAAGGCGGAGGCCGCGCTGCGGTCAGCCGCCGAGGAGGGTGGCCTTGAGCTGGAGTACAACCCGGGGGAGGGTGCTTTCTACGGCCCCAAGCTCGAGTTCGTCCTGCGGGACGCCATCGGCCGGGACTGGCAGTGCGGGACCCTTCAGGTGGATTTCAACCTCCCGGAGCGCCTGGGCGCCTCCTTCATCGGGGACGACAGCCAGCGCCGGGTGCCAGTCATGCTCCACCGGGCCATGTTTGGCTCCCTGGAGCGCTTCTGCGGGATTCTGCTGGAACACCACGCCGGTCGGCTGCCCACGTGGCTGGCCCCCGTCCAGGTAACCATCCTGAATATTACGGACCGACAGGCCGAGCTGGCCAAACAGGTACAGGAAAGCCTGAAAAATCAGGGCTTTCGGGCAGAGGTGGATTTGCGCAACGAGACGATTGGCTTTAAGATTCGCGAGCACACTCTTCAGCGGGTCCCCTATCTCGTCGTAGTGGGGGACCGGGAAGCACAAAATCAAGTGGTGGCCGTGCGCACGCGCGGTGGCAAGGATCTTGGCGCGATGCCGCTCGAGCGGCTAGTGCAGGGCCTGGCCGCTGAGATCGCGAGCCGCGGCCGCACTGTTATGGAGGGATAACGTATCGCTGCGAATAAACGAGTCCGCCGGAACGACGAGATCGATGCGCGGGAGATCCGTGTGATCGGGGCCGGTGGCGAGCAGGCCGGGATCCTTGGTCGGGAGGCCGCCCTTCAGTTGGCCAAAGATGTCGGTATGGACCTGGTGGAGATTTCTCCAACAGCAGTACCCCCAGTCTGCCGAATCATGGACTTCGGGAAGTTCCTGTTCGAGACGAACAAGAAGGCCCACTCGGCGAAACGCAAACAGAAGCAGATCCAGGTCAAGGAAGTTAAGTTCCGCCCTGGTACTGAAGAAGGCGACTACCAGATCAAATTGCGTAATCTGCTCAGGTTTATTGAAACAGGCGATAAGGCCAAGGTCACGCTGCGCTTCCGGGGCCGGGAGATGGCCCACCAGGAAATCGGCGTACGGCTGCTGCAGAGGGTCCGGCAGGACCTTGAGGCTGTGGGGATCGTCGAGCAGTTTCCCCGGCTCGAAGGCCGGCAGATGGTCATGGTAATCGCGCCGAAGAAGAAGTGAGTGCCTAAAAGAAAGTGAGTGACGGTTGATCGCCTGGGCAATACCGCCCCGGGGGTTACCAGAACCCGCCTGCGATGGCTCAAGACTGGACCCCAATGGAGTCCAGCCCGGTTCGGACCAGGCTCAAGGAGATATCAGTGCCCAAGATGAAGACCAAACGGGGCGCCGCCAAGCGCTTCCGGAGGACTGCCAATGGCTTCAAGGCCGCGCAGTCGCATCTCAATCACATCCTGACGAAGAAGAGCTCGAAGCGAAAGCGCCAACTGGGAGCAATGAACCAGGTGGCCGAGTGCGACGTGCCTGGCGTCAAGAAGATGTTGCCGTACTCATAGGAGGACCGATTCATGGCACGAGTTAAACGTGGTGTGACGGTCAAAGCCCGTCACAAGAAGATGCTCAAGAAGGCCAAGGGAATGTCCCAGGCCCGGAGCAAGTTGTACAAGACGGCCAAACAGGCTGTCATCAAGGCCGGCCAGTATGCTTTTCGCGATCGTCGGGTGCGCAAGCGCGAATTCCGTGCCCTTTGGATCACGCGGATCAATGCGGCAGCACACCTGCATGGCTTGTCCTACAGCCGCTTCATGAATGGCCTCCTGAAGGCTGGCATTGAAGTCGACCGCAAGATGCTCGCCGACCTCGCAGTGCACGATGCCGCTGCGTTTGGCGCGCTCGCCGAGAAGGCCAAAGCCAGTCTCAAGAACAGCGTCGCTGCTGCCTGAGATTTGTCGCCGTGCTGAACTGGAGGGATCATCGGCCGCCCAGCGACCGATGATCCCTTACGTCCTTCCTTATTCCAATGATTAGCAGTGATGGATAACGTCGAGTCGCTGTTGGCGCAGGCCCGGGAGGCGCTGACGGCCGCCCATGACCTGGTTGCACTGGATGCTGTGCGTGTCCGCTATCTGGGCAAGAAAGGCGAGCTCACTGCCCTCCTCAAGCAGCTGGGCAGCATGTCTGATGAGCAGCGACGTACCGATGGCCAGGCCATCAATCGCGCCAAGCTGTCGCTTACGCAGGCCCTCGACAACCGACGGGAGCAGCTCGAGCGCGAGGCGCTTGAAGCGGAGCTGCGCAGTGGCTCGATCGATGTCACCCTCGGGGGGCGAGGGCAAAGTCCCTGCGGCCTACATCCAGTTACTCTGACGCTGCAGCGTATCCAGAAAATATTCTGCGGAGCGGGCTTTTCAGTTCATCAGGGACCTGAAGTTGAGGACGACTTTCACAATTTCACGGCCCTGAACATCCCGGCTGACCATCCCGCCCGGGCTATGCACGACACCTTCTACCTGCCGGACGGCCGCCTCCTGCGTACCCACACGTCGCCCGTGCAGATACGGGCCCTCCTGCGGTTGGGCGCCCCGATTCGACTGATCGCCCCCGGCCGGGTGTATCGCTGCGACTCTGATACGACCCACACGCCAATGTTCCATCAGGTCGAGGGGCTCGTTGTTGATACCAATGTCAGCTTTGCCAATCTCAAGGCCATGCTGGCGGAATTTGTTGAGCGCTTCTTTGAGCGCCCTGCGACCGTGCGCTTCAGGCCGTCGTACTTTCCGTTCACGGAGCCCTCTGCGGAGGTGGATGTGTTATCCGAGTCCGGCCGCTGGCTTGAGGTTCTGGGCTGCGGCATGGTGCACCCACAGGTTCTGCAGAACGCCGGAATTGATCCGGAGAAGTACACGGGCTATGCCTTCGGCATGGGGGTTGAGCGTCTGGCGATGCTTCGCTATGGCATCGACGATATCCGCCTCCTCTTTGAGAACGACCTGCGTTTCCTGCGCCAGTTTCACTGAAGCTCCTGATCGGTAGTCGCCATGAAGTTCAGTGAACGCTGGTTGCGCGAACTTGTCGATCCGCCCGGAGACACCGGCGCCCTCGTGCACCAGCTGACCATGCAAGGTCTTGAGGTTGAAAGCGTAGAACAGGCCGGGCCGTCACTGGACAAGGTGGTTGTGGGACGGGTTACCGGGATGTCGCCCCACCCCAATGCGGATCGCCTGCGCGTCTGCCAGGTCGACGTTGGTGGCAGTACCCTGCAGATTGTGTGCGGGGCCGCCAACGTGCGCGTCGGTGGTACTTACCCGGTGGCGCTGCCTGGGGCCACACTGCCCGGAGCCCTCGTCATCCGCAGTGCAGCCCTGCGCGGAGTCGATTCCGGGGGCATGCTGTGTTCAAGGGCTGAACTGGGACTGCTGGGCGATATGGGTTCGGCTGGAGGCGGCGAGGGCCTTCTCGAGCTCGATGACTCTGCGTTCCCCGGTATGCCGGCAGTCGCGGCCCTCGGACTCGATGATCAGGTCCTCGACCTCAAGATTACGCCAAACCGGGCCGACTGCTTTTCGCTGCTTGGTATTGCCCGGGATCTGGCCGCCACTACCGGGCTGCACTTCGCAGAGCCCACGCCGTTCCCCGTAGCTACCCAGGCCGCTACCTCCATAGTTGTGAGCATTGAGGACTCCGTCGCTTGTCCCGTGTTCGTCGTCCGGACCATCCGTGGCATTCGCCCAGACGCAAGATCACCGGTCTGGCTCCAGGAGCGTCTCCGTCGAAGCGGGATCCGGTCCATCCATCCCGTGGTTGATGTCACCAGCCTCGTCATGCTGGAGCTGGGACAGCCGCTGCATGCCTATGACCTGGATAAGGTCGACGGTGGTCTGACGGTACGTCGCGCCCTGGATAAGGAACCGCTCAAATTGCTGACGGGTGCTGACGTCAGTCTCGATGCCGGGGTCCTCGTGATTGCTGACCGGGCCGGACCCGCAGGTATCGCGGGGATCATGGGTGGCGCCCGTACGGCGGTGTCTGCCACCACCACCAGTGTTCTGCTTGAGTCCGCATTCTTCAGTCCCGCAGTGATGGCAGGTCGAGCCCGCCGGCTAGGGCTGCAGACAGACGCGGCAACCCGTTTCGAGCGCGGTGTTGATCCCACGGGTCAGGCGCGTGCTCTCGAGCGCGCAGCCGAACTCTTGCTCGCCATCACGGGCGGGGTGGCCAGTGCTTGTCAGTCCTCAGGGACTGGGGTCTTGCCCCCCCTGCCGGTCAATCTGCGCCGGGCCAGGCTGGCCCGGGTGCTGGGCGACGCAGTGCCGGATACCGCCGTGGAGAAGATTCTCCGTGGCCTGGGCATGGCGGTGGTCGCCTCGGTCGAGGGCTGGCAGGTTCAGCCCCCCGCCTTTCGGTTCGATATCGGCGTCGAGGTCGACCTGATCGAGGAGATCGCCCGGGTCCACGGATATGACCGGATCGCCACCCATCCGGGAATGCAGGCCACCCGGCTCGGAGCGGCTCCAGCCGCTCATGTCACCACGGACTTGCTGCGCGCGGCCCTGGTACAGAGGGGCTATCAGGAGGCTATGACCTACAGCTTCATTGAGCGGGAGCAGGATCGCCTCTTCGCGGGTGGCCAGGACGGCGTACCCCTGGTCAATCCGCTCTCCGCTGAGCTGGCTGTAATGCGCCAGGGCCTATGGCCCGGACTGGTCCAGGCCCTCAAGCACAACCTGGCCCGTCAGCAGCGTCGTGTAAGGCTGTTTGAGGCCGGTATCCGCTTCCTGCCTGGGCCTGACGGGCTTATGGAGGAGGAGGTCCTTGCCGGCCTGGCTGCCGGAGCCGTAATGCCGGAGCAGTGGGACTCTGCCGCGAGACCGGTGGATTTCTTCGATGCCAAGTCAGACATGGAGGCGGTCCTGGCTCTGCTCGGCGAGCCTCAGCAGTTCGAGTGGGTCGCGGACCTGCATCCCGCGCTGCATCCGGGGCGGTCAGCCCGCCTGAGGCGGCGTGGACAGCATCTTGGCTGGCTGGGAGCCATGCACCCGGTGCTTGCCAAGCGCTGTGGCCTGGACGAAGCACCAATAATGTTCGAACTTGCCATTGCTGGCCTAAGCATGGCCTCACTCGCTCCCTACGCGGGCGTATCCCGCTTTCCGGCGATTCGACGCGACCTGGCTGTACTGGTCTCCCGGGAGACGCCGGTGGCCAGCCTTGTGGCAGCCGTCCGGGCCGCAGCGGGACCCGCTCTGCGGGACGTCACTGTATTTGACATTTTCGCCGGCGACCACATCGACGCCGCACAAAAAAGCGTCGCTTTGGGCTTGATTTTGCAGGAAACATCCCGCACCCTTACTGATGCCGACGGGGACAGTATCGTCGGTGCCGTTGTCCGCCGACTGGGGCTGGATTTCGGTGCGAAGATCAGAGAATAAGAAAATAAATGAGTATGGCTCTCACCAAAGCGGATATGGCAGAGTCCCTGTTTAATGAACTGGGGCTCAACAAGCGCGAGGCGAGGGAACTCGTGGAGTTGTTCTTCGAGGATCTTCGTGCAGCGCTTGCCAGTGGGGAGCAGATTAAGCTCTCCGGATTCGGTAACTTCGACCTGCGGGACAAGAACCAGCGGCCGGGCCGAAATCCAAAAACGGGCAAGGAAATCCCAATCACCGCGAGGCGTGTAGTCACGTTTCGTCCCGGACAAAAACTGAAAGCCCGAGTAGAAGCTTATGCTGGAGCCGGGAAATAACGACGACCTGCCCCCAATCCCGGGGAAACGCTACTTTACGATCGGTGAAGTGAGTGAACTGTGCGCTGTAAAGCCGCACGTTCTGCGCTACTGGGAGCAGGAGTTTCCGCAACTGAAGCCGGTCAAGCGGCGGGGTAATCGCCGCTATTATCAGCGGCAGGATGTCCTGATCATTCGCCAGATCCGCAGCCTGCTGTACAGCGAGGGCTTTACCATCGGTGGCGCCCGCCAGAAGCTGACCGGGCAGGAAGCCCGCTCAGATCTGAGCCAGAGCCAGCAGATCATCAGGCAGCTGCGGCTGGAACTCGAAGAAGTACTGCGCCTGTTACGGCGTTGAGGCCCCGCGAGGCACCCTTAGGTCTCGTCGGCGCAGTGATTTCGGGTATCATCCCCGGCGCAGTTCGAGCGGTCTTGGACTGATCGATGACCATTCAAGGACGGGGCGTGGCGCAGCCTGGTAGCGCACCTGCATGGGGTGCAGGGGGTCGCAGGTTCAAATCCTGTCGCCCCGACCAAATGGTGGTCTCAATCAGCATGGCGCGTCTGAAGTTCGCCATAACGGCCGCCTGCCTGCTGCTGGCAACGGTGGCCGCATTTGCCGAAAGCCCGGACGACGCTTCGGCCCTGACGTCCCGCGCCAGCGCCGGCTGATGCATCAGCTCTTCGTTCCTCTCACGGTGGACGTTCCGGCGATACCCGGTTACCTGGTCTTTCAGCAGTCCTCAGTAGATGGATCAGATGATCCCGAGGCGATTTTCCGGGTCGGCCTTCTCCAGTTTTTCGTGGATGAAACGGGTCAGTTCCGTTAGCGCGAGCTGAACTTCAAGGAGCCTGGGCCTTTCAAGAATGCTTTTCTGGACCCGCCGCGCCTGCGGCAGCTGACGCTTGATCTGTTTAACGTCGACTCCGGCTGCGACTTTCTGCTTACCCTTGAGTCGGCTGGAAAGCAGGTGGGGGGTCCGATGCGAGCCGGAGCCTGCCGGTTCTTCAGTAAGGGGCTGAAGAAGGAACTGACTGCTGACGATGCAGTCACGATTCAGGCCGCCGAGTACTGGTTCCTTGGACGTTTTGTCGACGAGACCGGCAAGGTCATGTGGGGCAATACCAGTGCCGAGCCGGTCAAATTGGTGCGTCGACAGGGAACTGGGAAGCCCGAATGAGTTGGGCAGTGGCCAGCGTGCTGCCCTGGGCCTCGCGAAGCATACGGTCCTCGATCCCCAGCAGGATAGGTTCTGCTCCCCGGCGGTGAATGTTGACCTTGGCATTGAACGCAGTGCGCCGCAGACCGTGCTTATCCTCAATGGCCAGCTTGCGGATTGAGAATGTTCCATCCGCGCAGGCCTCGCCCGTGAGGTAGCACTTTATGGACTCAACTTCTTCTCCAGAAAGTTCCAGGCCGTTGAGCTGAGACAGACTTGCCTGAGCCTGTTCCATGAAGCGTATCGCGTCGAAATCAGTACCGTCGTCCGTGTTCGGCTGATGGCCCGACTGGAACATAGGTACACAGAACTCGCCAACGAGAATCTGGCCGGGTAGTGCGTGCTCGATCAGGCGCGCAAGACCAATGGTTACTTCGCCCACGACATCACAGTAGACGGTTGGGTTCAGCCCCTCTGCATGATTGAACTCATAGCAGCTACCCACATGGAAGCTCGTGCGCAGGAGAGGTACACCCCGCCCGTGGCCTTTTTGCCGGGCAATGGCATTGTCTGCCAGTACCAGATGCATGAAATGGTACAGGTTGGTGTTTGCTTCAAGGCCCACATCCCGGTTCCAGATGTAGAAGCCATCCCCGGTGCTCGAGCGTGCAAAGTTAACCAGCATGCGTCGGGCCAGAAGTCGGCTGTGGGCTGCGTTAAGTGAGCAGGAAAGACTGTTCAGCTGAGTCATCTGCTCAAACGGAGTGAGCAGACCGAAGCCAACGATGTCGAAGAGTGCTACGGCACGATTGCGGACATAGCTCACGCTGTAGCGCTTGACGAGTCGCTCGATTGCTGCCGATTCCTCCGGGGTTCCCGTGAGTGGCTGACGCAGGACGACTCGGGCCGGTTCAACTGACAGAAGACGTGTAGCGTTGTGCATCTGCCGTTCCGAGAACTGTCGAACCCCCGACAGCAGGTGCATGATGAACTGATGAGCTGGCGTCTCGCTCCTGAGAGGCCCGGCTGGCTCCGGGATCTCTCCGCCGTAGGCAGCTACGGCATAGTGCGGCACAACCAGCAAAAGGACTCCGTCCCGCGTCGGCGACCAGGCAAGAACGAGGTTCTGCCCCAGGCTCCAGTGTTCGTAGAACTGCCGATCGAGATCCAGCAGGTTGCCGCGCTGCCGGAGATCGAGAGAGAGGGAAGCGGGTTGCAATGGGTCCGTGAGCATCTGTGCGGGCTGCAGGCCTCAGGTTCCTTCCGTGGCCAGAGGGTGGGCTGAGGGCCTCAGGTTCCTTCCGTGGCCAGAGGGTGGGCTGAGGGCGCCGGCGGATTTTGCCAGCAGGCGCTTAGTCACTTAGGATGCATGAGCTGTCCGCGACATTGCAATGGCTCGACCACAGGCCCCCGGAATTGACCCCATTATCCCCTGAGCTTGCCGCCGACCTGCAGTCGATTGTGGGGCCAGGGGGCTATCTGACTACCCAGGAGGACCTCAGGGGCTATTTGACAGAGTGGCGTGGCCTCTACTCCGGGACGACACCCTGCGTGTTGCTGCCTTCGACCACGGGCCAGGTAGCGGACATCCTTCGACTCTGCGCGCGGCACTGCATCGGTGTCGTACCCCAGGGGGGCAATACGGGACTCGTTGGCGGGGCGATCCCCCACTCAACTGACGGGCGGCCGCAGGTGCTGGTGTCTGCCCGGCGACTGGATCGTATCCGGTCGATCGATGCTGAGGACTTCAGTATTACCGCAGAAGCCGGCTGCTTGCTGGCAACCTTGCAGGCAGCTGCCAGTGAAGCGGGCCGGCTCTTTCCCCTTAGCCTGGCAGCGGAGGGCAGCTGCCAGCTGGGTGGGAATATCTCGACCAATGCCGGAGGAACTGCCGTACTGCGGTTTGGAACGATGCGGGACCTTGTTCTTGGTCTCGAGGTCGTGCTCCCCGATGGCCGTATCCTCGACGGCCTGCGTAGTTTGCGCAAAGACAACACTGGCTACGACCTCAAGCAGTTGTTCATTGGGGCCGAGGGCACCCTCGGTTTCGTTACCGCAGCGACCTGCAAGTTGTTTCCACAGCCAAGGAGTGTCGTTACCGCCTGGGTGACCCTGCCCAGCGTCGCAGCGGCCATCAGCCTGTACGGCGCCGCGCGGGACCACTTGGGTGACGATCTGACGGCGTTTGAGTTTGCCAGTCAGTTCACCGTTGAATTGGTACTGAAGAATATTCCAGGCACACGGGCACCAATGGACAACCCGGGGCCCTGGAATCTCCTGATGGAAGTGAGTACGCCACGGACTGACTCGGGTCTGGAGGCTCGTGTTCAGGACTTCCTGGCGGCCATGCAGGACGGGAACAGGATCATTGACGGTGTCGTAGCCATTAACCGCGCGCAACGCGCCGCTCTCTGGCGCCTGCGGCACAGTATGTCTGAGGCGCAGAAGCCAGAGGGCGCCAGCATCCAGCATGACGTGTCTGTGCCGGTGGCCCGCATGGAAGATTTCCTCGCCGACGCCACAGCTGCCGTTGGATCGATGGTCACGGGGGTTCGGGTTGTCGCCTTCGGCCACCTGGGTGATGGGAACGTGCACTTCAACCTCAGTCAGCCCCAGGACTCAGATGGCGCCGCCTTCCTGGCCCGCTGGGCCGAGATCAGCCACCGGGTCCACGAGGTTGCCGTCAGCTTTGGCGGCAGCTTCAGTGCCGAGCACGGCATCGGCGCGCTCAAGGTTGCCGAGCTGGCCCATTGGCGCGGCGGGTTGCCCCTGGAACTCATGCGGGCGATCAAATTCGCCCTTGATCCGCTTGGCATCATGAACCCTGGGAAGTTGTTCCGGGCTGAGTGACCCGGGGCGTCTCTTGCAGCCCCGGGTCTGCGTCCCTGGTGCTAAACTTGAAAGTTATTCGGACCGGGGCGCGGTGCCTCGAGACAGTGTGAGTAGCATGAGCACCCCAAAGAAGGGCACCGGCGATAACGCCGGCAGCGGCGAACGCCGTTATTCAAGCGTCGTGGTTGACGGTCCGCAGCAGGCGCCCAGCCGCGCGATGCTGCGAGCTGTCGGTTTTACCGACGCCGATTTTCGCAAGAGCCAGATCGGGATCGCCTCGACCTGGAGCATGGTCACTCCGTGCAATATGCACATCGACGGCCTGGCCCGGGCCGCAGCTGCCGGCGCCGACGGCGCGGGTGGCAAGGCCATCCTCTTCAATACCATTACGGTTTCTGATGGCATCTCCATGGGTACACCGGGCATGCGTTACTCGCTGGTATCCCGGGAAGTGATCGCGGACTCCATCGAAACGGTGGTCGCGGCCGAGGGCTTTGATGGCTTCGTGGCCATCGGTGGCTGCGACAAGAACATGCCCGGTTGTGTCATGGCCATGGCCCGGCTCAATCGACCGTCGGTCTTCGTCTACGGCGGCACGATCCAGCCCGGTGCAGAACGCCGGGATATCGTCTCGGTTTTTGAGGCAGTGGGCGCGGTCGCCGGCGGCAAAATGTCGGCGCTGCAACTCCTGGAAGTGGAGCGGACTGCAATCCCGGGCCCGGGCTCCTGCGGTGGCATGTACACCGCCAACACCATGGCCTCGGCCATTGAGGCCATGGGCCTCAGTTTGCCCAACAGCTCCGGGCAGGAGGCAGTCTCCAGCCAGAAGCACGAGGACGCCCTGAGGGCAGGGGCTGCAGTGGTCGAACTGGTGAAACGCGGAATACGGCCTTCCGAGATACTGTCGAAGGAGGCCTTCGAGAACGCCATTACGGTGGTAATCGCCGTGGGAGGCTCCACCAATGCGGTACTGCACCTGCCTGCCATGGCTCACGAAGCAGGCATTGCGCTGACGCTGGACGACTTCACCCGCATCGGTCAGCGTGTGCCAGTGCTGGCCGATCTCAGACCGAGCGGCAAGTACTCCATGTCGGAACTGGTCGCGATCGGTGGTATTCAGCCACTCATGAAGCTGTTGCTGGATGCCGGGCTTCTGCACGGTCAGTGCCTGACGGTTAGCGGCCGGACACTGGCCGAGAATCTGGCGAGCGTGGCTCCTTATCCGGCCGGTCAGACCATCATTCGTCCTCTGGAAAATCCTCTTAAGAAGGACAGTCATCTCGTTGTTCTATATGGAAATCTTGCGCCTGAAGGTGCCGTCGCCAAGATCAGCGGCAAGGAGGGCCTGCGCTTTCAGGGGTCAGCACGCGTCTTCGGCTCAGAGGAACAGGCCCAGGCGGCCATACTCGACGGCACCGTCGTAGCCGGCGATGTGGTGGTCATTCGTTACGAGGGCCCTCGGGGAGGCCCGGGTATGCGGGAGATGCTCAGCCCCACCAGCGCGATCGTCGGCAAAGGTCTGGGCGACAAGGTTGCCCTGATCACTGACGGACGTTTTTCAGGTGGCAGTCACGGTTTTGTCGTGGGTCATGTGTCTCCGGAGGCTGCGGTTGGTGGTCCGATAGCGCTGCTACGGGATGGCGACCGGATCACGATAGATGCCGAACGCCGTACTATCGATGTTGACCTGCCCCCCGCCGAACTCGACCGGCGCCGGAACGGCTGGCGCCCGCCAGCCAGCACGGCACCGATGGGCGTGCTGAGCAAATACGCGCAGCTGGTTGGCTCAGCCTCGCTTGGCGCCGTCACGACCCGTCGGTAGGACATTTATCGTGGGAACCCAGCGCACAGGTGCCAAGCGCCAGAAGCCCTCCGACCCGCCGACGAACTGGGTAGTCCTCAAGTTTGGTGGCACGAGCGTGTCCACGGCGGCCCGGTGGGCGACAATTCTCCGTCTCGTCAAGCAGCGCGAGTCCGAGGGCCTGCGACCCGTGGTTGTGCACTCGGCGCTTGCCACCGTCTCCAACCGGCTCGATGAACTCCTCCGGACAGCCGCAGACTCGCCTGTTTGCCCCTCGATTGAGGACCTAAGAACTCTGCACTTCAATCTCGCAGCCGAACTGGGTGTCGATGGCCCTTTGGAGCTTGCTGAGTACTTCGCCGAACTGGAGCAGCTGATGGCTGGCATCCACCTCATTCGTGAGGTCAGCCCCCGCGTCCACGCCAGGGTTATGGGCATGGGAGAGCTGCTGGCAACACGCCTGGGCTCCGCCTACCTAAGAAGCCAGGGAGTCAGGGTCACCTGGCTGGACGCCCGGGATCTGCTGCAGAGCCTGCCAGTCACGGGGACTAACGAGCGCAGCGCCTATCTTGCTGCAAGTTGTGATTTCGATGCGGATCCAGCCTTGCAGAAGCGCTTCTCTGCCATCGATGGTGTGGTGCTGACCCAGGGATTCATCGCCAGTAACTCCCGGGGTGAAGGCGTGCTGCTCGGTCGTGGCGGCTCCGACACGTCAGCCGCTTACTTCGCCGCCAAACTGCAGGCACAGACGCTCGAGATCTGGACCGACGTTCCAGGTATGTTCAGCGCCAATCCCAAGATCGTGCCCGGTGCACGGCTGTTGCGGACCCTCAGTTACGCGGAGGCCCAGGAGATTGCGTCCACCGGCGGGTCTGTTCTGCACCCCCGGAGCATCAGCCCCTGTCGGCGCCACGGGATCCCCCTGAAGGTCCTGTGCACAACGCAGCCCGAGTTGCCTGGAACCCTCGTGACCGTCCGAGCCGGAAGCGATGCCCCCCGGGTCAAGGCGATCTCTGGCCGCAGCAGAATCACCCTCGTGTCCATGGAAACACTCGGCATGTGGCATGAGGTTGGCTTCCTGGCTGATGCCTTCCGCACCTTTTCCGATCTCGGTCTTTCCATTGATCTGGTTTCAACCTCGGAGAGCAATGTCACGGTCACGCTGGACCCGGGCGTGAACCCCATCGATGCAACTATCCTCGCCGAGCTCCAGGGACGCCTTGAGCGGTTGTGCAAGGTAACGGTCATCCAGGGTGTGGAGGTCGTGAGCCTTGTGGGGCAGAAGATCCGCGCGGCGCTCCACGAGATTGGACCCGCCCTGGAAGCCTTTGAAGAACACAGGATCCATCTGGTCAGCCAGTCGGCGACCGACCTGAATCTGTCCTTTGTGGTGGAGGAGGGGCAGGCAGTCCGACTTATACAGAAGCTCCACGGCACACTCGTCCACCCGGGACCGGACGACGAGGTCTTTGGCAGTACCTGGGAGGAACTCCAGCGCGGGAGCGACCAGGCGGCAGAGCATCACGACCCCTGGTGGGTGCGGCGCCGAACCGAGCTGATGGCCATAGGCAGGGAGAAGGGTTCAGCCTATGTCTACGATCTGGAAACCGTCAGAGGCGCAGCCGGCCGCCTCAAGGGCCTGAAGTCGGTGAACCGGGTCTTCTTTGCAATGAAGGCGAACAACTCCAGCGCCATCCTCCGGGTTCTCCATGATGAGAAGCTCAGTTTCGAATGCGTGTCGCCGAGCGAGATTGGGCGTGTTCTGGAACTCTTTCCTGAAATAGACCGCCAGCGCATCCTGTACACGCCGAATTTCGCCCCCCGCAGTGATTATGCGTATGGGCTGGAACGAGGCGTGTGGCTGACGCTGGATAACCTGCACCCGCTGCGTAACTGGGGCGACCTGTTCCGGGGCCGGGAGCTTTTCCTGAGGATCGACACCGGTCATGGGCGTGGCCACCACCAGCACGTCAAGACAGCGGGTTCACACTCCAAGTTTGGCATTCCGCTGTTTGAGCTGGAGGAGGCCAGGGAGTTGCTCGCTGAGTGCGGCGCTACCGTTGTTGGTCTCCATGCCCATGTCGGCAGCGGCATTCTGACCCCCGAGAACTGGCAGGAGGTCGGTCGGGAGCTGGTCACTGTGGCCAAAGATTTTCCCCAGTTGCGTTACCTGGACCTGGGTGGTGGCCTTGGGGTTCCCGAGAAGGTCAGCCAGGCCCCACTGGACATGGCAGCGGTGGATGCGGGAATTGCCGAGATCCGGGCGGCCCGGCCCGGTCTTGAGATCTGGCTTGAGCCTGGCCGTTACCTGGTAGCCGAAGCAGGCGTACTGGTGGCAACTGTCACCCAGACAAAAGGTAAAGGTCAGGTCCAGTACGTGGGCGTCAGCACGGGGATGAACAGCCTGATCCGTCCGGCGCTATATGGCGCGTATCACGAAATTGCCAATCTGACCCGCTGGGGCGAACCCGCCACACAGATCGTGACGATCGTCGGACCCATCTGCGAGAGCGGTGACCGTCTCGGAACGGACCGTTTGCTGCCCCAGTGCGAGGAGGGCGACGTGCTGGCAATTGCCAATGCGGGCGCCTACGGCTACGTCATGAGCTCGCGGTACAACCTGCGGGAGCCTGCTGTAGAGATTGCCATCTAGACCTGGTGACGCCGCTTAAGCTCCTCTACCACTTCCTGAAGGCCGATTTTGTGGGCCGCCAGAAGCACCAGCACGTGGTAGAAGAGATCCGCAGTTTCGGCCACCACTCGTGAACTGTCGGTGCCCACCCCCGCCAGCGCCAGTTCGACGCCTTCCTCACCCACTTTCTGAGCGATTCTCTGTGGCCCGGACGCGAGCAGCAAGGCGGTATAGCTGGTATCCGTCGGCGCATTCCGTCGCTGGGCAATCACCTGCTCCAGTTGTCCAAGAAACGAGAAATCAATAGTCATGACCGTACCTCAACGCCTGCTACCCGCAGGAAGTCCTTTAGTGACCCGATATTGATCAGCCCCCGATGAAACACGCTGGCAGCCAGCGCACCGTCTACGCCTGCGTCCGAGAACACCGCTGCAAAGTCCTCCATTTTCCCGGCACCCCCGGAGGCAATCAGGGGCACCGACGTGACAGCCCGGATCTTCCGGAGCTGGTGAAGGTCATAGCCGCCGCGAACGCCATCCTGATTCATACAGTTCAGGACGATCTCACCGGCGCCGCGCTCCTGGGCTTCCGCGACCCACGCGTCGGTCGCCAGGCCAGCATAGGCTGTCTTGGCCGGGTCACCGGTGTTGCGATAGACCTTATAGGTGCCATCTTCCTCCCGGCTGTCAACCCCAACTACCACGCACTGGGATCCAAAGCGGCGAGCCAGGTCCGTTATCAGACCTGGATCAGCCAGCGCCGGGCTATTGATGGAGATCTTGTCAGCACCATTGCGCAGGACCTCCTCGGCATCGGCGACACTGCGAATTCCGCCAGCCACGCAGAAGGGAATATCAAGCACCTCTGCCACGCGGTTTATCCAGCGCCGATCTACCGATCTCTGCTCTGGACTGGCAGTGATATCGTAAAAGACGAGCTCGTCCGCACCTTCGTCACGGTAGCGGGTCGCCAGTTCCACGATGCCCCCAACGACCTCGTGATTACGAAACTGGATGCCCTTGACGACCTGGCCATCCCGGACATCGAGACACGGAATTATGCGGCGCGCGAGAATGCCCTGATCTCCTCGAGGGTGAGTCGCCCGTCCAGCAGGGCCTTCCCCGTAACCACCGCCGCCGCCCCGGTGAGGGCTAACTGCTGGAGGTCTGCCAGCGAGCCAACGCCGCCAGAAGCGATGACAGCCGCGGTGGGGAAACGTCGGCTGCACGCGCGATACAAGTCGAGGTTGGGCCCCGCGAGAGTGCCATCCTGGGCAATATCCGTGCAGAGGAAGTGTCGGGCGCCCCGCGCACAGAACCTTTCCAGAAGTGACCAGAGGCTGCTCCCGCTGTCCTTGACCCAGCCCCGCGTCAGCACGGCGGGATCCTCGTTCTCGATGACCCGAACATCGAAAGCCAGCACCAGGTGCTCCGGACCCAGCCGGTCGAGCCATTCCAGAGCCGTGTCAGGTGCCTCGGCAGCTACGGAGCCCACTACCACCCGGTCCGCGCCGGCAGCGCGCAGAGCCAGGGCCCGGTCGATATCTCTGAGGCCGCCACCAGCCTGAACCGCGACTCCAACCTGGCTGGCCATGGCCGTGATGAGTTCCATATTCTGAGGACTGCCCGTGCGGGCCCCGTCCAGGTCTACAACATGCAGGCGATGAAGCCCCGCATCCCTGTAACGGCGGGCGAGTTCGAGCGGGTCTGTCGAGTACACCGTCACCCGGGAAAAGTCCCCCTGATACAGACGAACACACTGCCGGTTCAACAAATCGATTGCCGGTATGACTTCCATCGTCAGTGGCACGCCAGGAAGTTGCCCAGGACCCTGGCGCCGAGCGGACCTGAGCGCTCCGGGTGAAACTGGGTGGCAAGGAAATTCCGGGATTCCACAACCGCAGAAAACTGCCAGCCGTAGTCTGCGCTGCCTGTCGTCACTGGAGAAATCCCGGCCGCATAACTGTGCACAAAGTAGAAGTAACTGTTGGCCGGTACGTTGGCCAGTAACGGACTACTCCTCACTGGCATTACCTGGTTCCAGCCCATGTGGGGGACAGGGCGTCCTGGAGCAGGGACAAAGCGCCGGACCCCACCCGCCAGAACTCCCAGACAATCGACGTCATCTTCTTCGGATGTTTCATAGAGCAGCTGCAGACCCAGGCAGATGCCGAGCACCGGCTGGGTCAACTGTGGAATGAGGCTTGCAAGCCCCTTCTGGCGCAAGCGCGCCATTGCAGACCTCGCTGCGCCTACTCCCGGCAGGATGACGTGGGTTGCCGAGCTAATCACCGCAGGGTCGACCGTGAGTTCACCAGCGGCCCCGAGGCGGGCCAGAGCAAACTGCAGGGACGCGATATTGGCACCGCCACCATCGATAATGGCGACTCTTGCCTGCCTTTGTGTCACAGGGTGCCTTTGGTGCTGGGCATGGAACTCCCGGTCCTCGTGATGGCCTGGCGGAGCGTGCGTCCGAAGCCCTTAAAGCAGGCCTCGACCATGTGATGGGTATTCTCGCCCCGCACAGTGATGTGCAGGTTGGCACCAAGGCTGTCGGCCACCGAGCGGAAGAAGTGGGGCACGAGCTCGGTCGGCAACTGGCCGACTTCCGCGCGTGGAAATGTCCCGCTGAAGACCAGGTAGGCTCGACCGGACAAGTCCAGACTGATCTGCGCCTCGGTTTCGTCCATGGGCAGGAGGAAGCCAAAGCGGTTGATCCCGCGCTTGTCACCCAGTGCGGTGCGCAGAGCTTCACCCAGAGCCAGAGCGACGTCTTCAACCGTGTGGTGCTCATCCACCTGCAGATCGCCAGCACAGTCTATGTCCAGGGAGAAACCGCCATGCTTCGCAATCTGCTCAAGCATGTGATCGAAGAAGCCAATTCCGGTCCGAATACGGACTGGGAGCTCTGTATCCAGGTCCACCGCTACTGAAATACTCGTCTCACGGGTTCGACGCTTAACCTCAGCTGTTCGGGGCTGATCAACAACCGCATGCGCAATCCGGTCCCAGGACCCGGGCTTGCCAGGCTCCACCAGAAATCCCTGCAGACCGATGTTGCGCGCGAATTCCAGATCTGTAGGCCGATCACCTGCGACAAAGCTCTTGTCCCGGTCGAGGGCTGCGCTGCGGAGGAAGTCCCCCAGATGACCTGGACTTGGCTTGCGGCAGGAGCAGCCATCCTCAGGCCGGTGTGGACAAATGAAGACCCGGGAAAACACGATGCCCTGGGACTGAAACAGAGTCGTAACGAAGTCCTGGACCCGCTGAAACTCCTCGGTGGGGAATGACGCCGTACCGAGCCCGTCCTGATTGGTCACCATCACGAACTCATAGCCTGAATCGCGTAGCCGCAGAAGCGCGGGGATAACCCCTGGAACGAGGGCGACCTTGTCGAGACGGTCAACCTGCTCATCATCCGGCTCGAGAATCAGGGTCCCGTCCCGGTCGAGAAAGGCGATTTTGCGGGTGATGTTCATCAGGTCCTCAGCGCTTCAAGAAGCTGGTCGTTCTCATCGGGGGAGCCCACGGTGATCCTTACGCAGCCCGGGAGCAGGGGGTCCCAGCTGAAATCCCGCAGAAGTATGCGGGCTGAGCGTGCCCGGGCCACTAGTGCCGGAGCGTCTGCCGACTCGATAAGGATAAAGTTTGCGGCGCTGGGCCACACTCGCTGGATGCCCGGGATTCCGGGGAGTTCAGCCATCAGTCGCTCACGCTCGGTGATAATCCGGGCGCGACGGTTGGCCAGTTCCTGCCGGGCCTCCGGGACCAGAGAACGCAGGACAGCGTCCTGGCTGGTGGTCGGGAAGAAGTAGGGAGGCAGAACCCGGCCCAGCAGGTCGACAAGTTCATTTCGTCCGATGAGCACTCCACAACGGACTCCAGCCAGGCTGAGTGCCTTCGACAGCGTACGCAACACGACGAGATTGTCATGCCTCGCCAGTAGTTCGCGCAGGGGATCCGTCTCAGCAAACTCCTGGTAGGCAGCGTCGAGCACCACCACACCACGACCAGAAATGCCGGCACACAGGCGATCCACATCAGTATCCGGAATCCGATTGCCTGTGGGGTTATTCGGCGAGCAGACAAACACGAGCTTTGTGGTTGGCAGCGACTCGCGCAGGATGGTCTCGACAGGCAGGCTGTAGCCGGCCGGCCGGTCCAGTGGGACTTGCTGAACGTCGGCTCCCTGAATCCGCGCGTAGACTTCGTACATGCCGAAGGTCGGTGGGCAGATGACTATGCTGTCCTGTCCTGCGCGACAGAAACTCCGGATCAGCACATCAATCGCTTCGCTGGAACCACGCGTCACCAGCAGTTGTCCCTGGGTCACACCATAGAAATCTGTCAATCGTTGCGTTAGTTCTGCAGGGCGGGGCTCCGGGTAGCGGTTCAGGCCGTCACGGCTGTCGTCGCCCGGTGGCCGCCAGGGCGTCTCGTTGGCGTTCAAGCGGATCAGCCCACCCACGTAGTCAGCGGCCTTGTAGGGCTTGAGTTCACGGATTTCCCGACGGAGAAGGTCCACAGCACTGCTCACGGCTTGGTGTCCGCTGCCTCAAGACGGATCGTTACCGCCCGGGCATGGGCATCGAGCCCTTCGAGGCCTGCCAGGGTCAGTACGGTCGGCGCAAGCCCCCGGAGCCCTGACAGGGTCACTTCCTGCAGGGTCATGCGGCGTTGAAAGTCAGCGACCGACAACCCGCTGTAAGCCCTGGCATACCCGTAGGTTGGCAGCACATGGTTCGTACCGCTGCAATAGTCTCCAACCGACTCCGGCGTCCACCGGCCAAGAAAGACTGAACCAGCAGTGGTCACTGTGGCCGCCAGGTTGCGGGGTTCCACCACCTGAAGAATGAGGTGCTCCGGAGCATATTCGTTAGCGATGGCGATCGCTTCACTGAGGTCGGAGACAATGACTGCGACACTGTGGCGCAATGCTGCCTCCATGATCGCCCGCCGGGGGAGGGTCTGCAGTGCCGCCTCCATCTCCGCTTCTACTCTGGCCACCAGCGCCTCGTCCGGCGTTACGAGAACAACGTGGGAGTCAGGCCCGTGTTCGGCTTGCGCGAGGAGATCGAGAGCGACGAACCGGGCATCAGCCAGGCGATCCGCGACTACCATGACTTCCGAGGGTCCTGCCGGCATGTCCAGCGCGGCGCCGGCCGGATCGCCTGCGACCATGGTCTTGGCTTTCGTGACCCAGGCATTTCCCGGTCCGAAGATCTTGGCAACCCTGGGGATGGATGCCGTGCCATAAGCCATGGCTGCAATCGCCTGGGCGCCACCAACCTTGAAGATATCGCGCACGCCACAGGCCCGGGCCGCGACGACGACCGCTGGATCTGCCCGCCCATCCGGGCGCGGCGGAGTGCAGAGGACACGGACAGGACAGCCCGCAATCGCGGACGGCACGCCCAGCATGATGGCCGTCGACGGCAGTGGCGCCGTTCCCGCCGGTACATACAGACCCACCGCATCCAGCGGCTTGCTGATGCGCTCGCAGACGACCCCGGGCGCGGTCTCAACCCGCAGTGGTGGCGTGGACTGCGCCTCATGAAATCGGCGGATGTTGGTGATCGCGACTTCAATGGCTGTACGAGCCTCAGCCGGCAACGCCTTTTCAGCCAATTCAGCCTCATCCTCAGATACGCGCAGGGCCGTAAGTTCCGCCCCATCAAGTTCCCTGGTGAGGCGGATGAGTGCCGCATCACCATCGCGCCTTACGGCGGCAATGATGTCCCGGACTTTCTGGTCCATATCCAGATTCAGGCCGAGGGCTGGGCGCAGCAGCACAGCTCGACGGGTGGAAGCGTCAAGGCTGGACGAAATGCAGAGTCGCATGCGCATCAGGCGAGCATCTTTTCCACTGGCAAGACCAGCAGGGACGTGGCGCCAGCTGCTTTGAGGCTCTCAAGCGTTTCCCAGAATACGTTCTCGCGGCAGACGACGTGCACGGCGACCAGGTCGTCCCGTCCATCAAGGGGCAGTACGGTGGGAGCTTCGGAGCCCGGCAGCAGGGCCGCGATCTTCGCCAGAGCAGCCTTTGGCGCATGCATCATGATGTACTTGCTTTCCCGAACCTGCATCACACCTTCTACTCGCTGCAGAAGCCTGTTGATCCAGTCGGCTTTCTCTGGTGGAACTTCCACGGGGGTCTGCAGAATTACGGCCCGGCTTTCCAGGATGGTTTCACCCTCGCGGAGCTTGTTGGCCACCAGCGTGGCACCAGTGGATACCAGATCGCAGATAGCGTCGGCCCGGCCGAGGCTGGGCGCAATCTCGACGGCCCCAGAGAACTCGACGACAGTGGCGCTGAGGTTCTGGCGGCGCAGATAGTCCCGCACTATCGAGGGATAGCTCGTGGCAATCCGGCGTCCAGCGAGGTCGGCTACTGTACGAAGTGGACTGCCATCCGGGTACGCAAAGGCCAGGCGACACTGGCCATAGTCGAGGGCGCGGATGATGCGAAAGGGTTCAGCCGGTTCCTGCTCGAGAAAATGCAGGCGCTTCTCCTCAACAATGTTAAGGCCCGCAATCCCAAGATCGCAGACGTCGTCACGAACCAGGCCGGGAATGTCGTCATCTCGAACGAGAAGGACATCCACAGGCATGTTCTCACCAAAGGCGATGAGTTGGTCTGGTCCTTTCGTGTACTTCAGGCCACAACGCTGCAAGAGATCCAGCGATTGCTCGGTCAGCCTCCCGGACTTCTGGATGGCAACCTTGATTCGGGCGGTCTTGTCGCTCATGTCGGCCTACTTTCGCCGGCGCTGCAGCGCTTTGCTGTAGCCACCGGAGCCACTGTTCAGGTAACGGGCCACGCGTCCGATGGTGGTCACGCTGACACCAGTCCGGTCGTGGATTTGTCGATAGGGCAGGTCCCGGTCGAGGAGTTCGGCAACCAGCCATCGGTCTTTTAGTGCCTGCAATTCCGCAGGGGTGCAGAGATCAACCAGGAAAGCCCGGACTTCGCCCAGATCGCGCAGGCTGAGAATCGCCTGGAACAGGGATTGTTCCGCAGCTTCCTCATCGTGCTGGTCAAGGACCCGGTGCTCTTTCATCGCTGTTCTGGTGTACCAATGTGCTATTACATTAATACAAGGAGGGAGAGAAGGCAAGCCCGTGGCAAGGCCGCTCAGGTCGGGCGAGCAGAGGCGAGCAGAGGCGAGCAGAGGCGATCAGGTGGCCGCTGCTAGCCGGTTGCAATGCGACTGAGGATTGCGTCACCCATCGCCCGCGTACTTACGGGGGCATGCCCTGGAACAGCGATATCAGCCGTCCGCTGGCCACCTTCAATGGCGGCCAGCACCGCAGTCTCAATCCGCTGCGCTTCCGCCTCGAGGCCCAGGGAATGGCGAAGGAGCATGGCGGCGCTGAGAATGGTCCCACAGGGATTCGCCTTGCCCTGACCGGCAATATCGGGCGCGGAGCCATGGATAGGCTCATACAGACCCTGCTTGCCGTCGCCCAGCGCCGCCGAGGGCAGCATTCCCAGGGATCCGGTAAGCATGGAAGCCTCGTCCGTCAGAATGTCGCCGAACATGTTCTCAGTGACTATGACGTCAAAGTCGGACGCACGGGACAGGAGGTGCATGGCAGCGGCGTCGACCAGCAGATGCTCGACCTGCAGTCCGGGAAACTCCCGGGCATACAGTTCCACAGCAACAGAGCGCCAGAGTCTGGAGGTCTCAAGAACATTGGCTTTATCCACAGAAGTCACCTTTCGCCGACGCTGCATTGCCAGTCGCCCGGCCATGCGCAGTACCCTCTCGATCTCTGGCCGGGAGTAGGTGCAGACGTCAGTGGCGGAGGTGTCGGTTCGTTCCTTACGACCAAAGTAGATTCCACCGGTAAGCTCACGAATTACAAGGATATCTACGCCGGCCAGGCGCTCGGGTTTTAGCGGTGAGGAGGCGTACAGCGAGGGGTGAGTAACCACGGGCCGGAGATTTGCGTAAACGGCCATGGCGGCCCGCATGTCCAGTAATCCCTGCTCCGGCCGCACAGGCGCGTCCGGACTGCTCCACTTCGGACCACCCACCGCCCCGAGCAAGACGGCATCTGCTGCCGCGCAAAGTTGGCGGGTGTCCGCCGGAAACGCAGAGCCTGTTGCATCGATGGCAGCGCCGCCGATCAGCCCCTCGCGAAACTCAAACTTGTGTGAGTGCCTGGTCCCGATCGCTTGCAGGACCCGGACCGCTTCCGCCGTGACTTCAGGTCCGATGCCATCGCCAGCCAGTATCCCGATCAGGGCTGCCACGAGCGCGCACCCTCGAAACGCGTGATGGCATCTGCGTGGTCGAGCAGGTAACCCAACTGGTCCACACCATTTATCAGGCAGTAACGGGAGAAGCCATCGATGGGAAAGGTGACGGTCCGCCCCTCTGGGAGTCGCAGCTCGCAGGCGGCGACGTCCACTGTGACATCGGCGCCTGGATTCTCGATCAGCCAGCCGTGGGTCGTCTTATCGACGATGACCGGCACAAGGCCATTCTTCAGGGAGTTACCGCGGAAGATATCTGCGATCTCGGTGCTGATCACGGCGCGGATACCGAAATCGAGTAGTGCCCAGGGGGCGTGTTCCCGGGACGAACCGCAGCCAAAGTTGTTCCCTGCCACCAGGATTCCGCAGCCGTCTGCTTCCGGGCGATTCAACAGGAAGTCTGGTTTTGGTTTGCCGGCGGAGTCATAGCGCCAGTCCGCAAAAAGGGCTTTACCCAGGCCCTTGCGGGTGGTTGTCGTCAGAAAGCGGGCGGGAATGATCTGGTCGGTATCGATGTCCGACTGGGGAATGACCAGCGTCCGCGACTGCACAAGATTTACTTTGTCCATGGAACTCTTTCTTAATGGGCAATGAGGGGCCGGGGATCAGCAATCCGGCCTGCGACGGCGGACGCAGCGGCGGTCAGTGGACTGGCCAGCACGGTCCGGGCTCCGATGCCCTGGCGACCCTCGAAGTTTCGGTTACTTGTGCTGACACACAGCTGACCGCTTGCGGTCAGATCGCCGTTCATGCCGATGCACATGGAGCACCCGGCTTCGCGCCACTCAGCGCCAGCGGCGGTAAAGACTTCGTGAAGTCCCTCGGCTTCGGCTGCGCGCTTGACCTGTTCAGAGCCGGGGACCACAAGCATACGCACCGACTTGGCTACCTTTCGGCCCCGCATGACGCTGGCAGCTTCACGCAGATCGGACAGGCGCGAGTTGGTGCAACTGCCGATGAAAACCACATCCACCGGCATCCCGAGCATGGGCTTGTTCTCTACAACGCGCATGTACTCCAGCGCCTTACGGAAGCTGGCGTCCGTTGCGGTGGGGACCGGATCCCCGATGGGTATGACCATTCCCGGGTTGGTCCCGAAAGTGACCATGGGAGTCAGCAGATTGGCGTCAAGGGTGACCTCCCGATCAAAAGTAGCATCCGGGTCTGACGGTAGTCGCCGCCAGCGGGCCACGGCGGCATCCCACGCGGAACCCTTGGGAGCCTTGGGACGATTTCTCAGGTACTCGATAGTCGTGTCGTCTGGAGCAATCATGCCCGCCCTTGCGCCACCTTCTATCGACATATTGCAGACGGTCATGCGCTGTTCCATGTTCAGGTTCTGAATGGCACTGCCGCGATACTCGATGACGTGGCCCGTACCGCCGCCAACGCCGATTCTGCCGATGATGGCGAGGATGATGTCCTTGGCGGTTACGCCTGCACCGATCTTTCCATCGACAGTGATGGCCAGGGTTTTCGGCCGGCGCTGCAGCAGGCACTGGGAAGCCATTACGTGGCCGACTTCGGTGGTGCCGATGCCAAACGCGAGAGTCCCGAATGCACCGTGTGTGCTCGTATGACTGTCGCCGCAGACAATGGTTTTTCCAGGCTGGGTTATTCCGAGTTCCGGGCCGATCACATGCACGATGCCGCGCGCGTCGCTGTCAAAGCCAAACAGTTCAACCCCGTACTCCCGGCAGTTTTCGATCATCAGGCGAATCTGTGCGGCCGCCGCCGGCTCGGCGACAATGTCCAGGTCCTTCAGTGATGCAACCGGGACGGTTGGAGTCGAGTGATCGAGCGTTGCCAGCGTGAGGTCGGGGCGCCTCAGCTTCAGCCCCCTGGATCTGAGCACCGAGAACGCCTGGGGAGACGTCACTTCGTGGGTGAGATGCAGGTCGATGTAGAGCACCGCCGGCGTATCGGCGGTCTCTGGTACAACGATGTGGTCATCCCAGATCTTCTGGAAAAGCGACTTGCCGGTCATTTTATCAGTTCCTGACAAAGCAGTTGATGAGAGTGGATGGGTCACAGTCACTGGCGACTGGCTGTCTGTCCCTGGGCCGGTATATCCAGGGGTTCCAGCCAGCTCCATTTGTCGACTGTTTTGCCGCTGAACAGGCCAAAAAAGGCGTCCTGCAGCAGCTTGGTGATTGGCCCTCGGGAGCCGGCGCCAACCGTCAGTCTGTCCACGG
The DNA here is from genome assembly GCA_009692345.1 of Gammaproteobacteria bacterium. Lineage (GTDB taxonomy): Bacteria > Pseudomonadota > Gammaproteobacteria > Steroidobacterales > SHZI01. The sequence goes on from SHZI01000007.1 coordinate 31,734, forward strand.
AACGGACCGGCGTGATTTCTGCTGCTGTTCCAGTGAGGAATATCTCGTCCGCGATGTACATCAGTTCCCGTGGCAAGACCTGTTCCCGGACTTCTATGCCCAGTTCACGAGCCAAGATGATGACACTGTCCCGGGTGATACCGAGGAGAATTGACGCCGCAGCCGGCGGTGTAATGAGCACCCCATCCCGGACTAGGAACAGGTTCTCTCCCGCACCCTCGCTGACTGTACCGTCCGTTCCAAGCGCGATGCCTTCAGCAAAGCCCCGGTCCCTTGCCTCCCAGCCGACGAGCGTGCTCGACAGATAGTTGCCCCCCGCCTTGGCCAGGGCAGGTATCGTATTGGGCGCGATCCGTTGCCATGACGAGACGCAGACATCGACACCCTTCTCGAGGGCCTCCGGTCCGAGGTATGCACCCCATTCCCAGGCGGCAATGGCCAGTTCCACTGGGTGGCCAGGTTTTGGCACGACGCCGACTTCGCCAAAGCCCCGGTACGCGAGTGGGCGAATGTAGGCGCTCTTCAGGCCATTACGCAGGACGACCTCTTTGCAGGCTGCGTTGATTTCCACGGCCGTCCAGGGGATCTCGATGCGATGGATCTTGGCTGAATCGAGCAGCCTTCGCGTGTGTGCCTGCAACCGGAATACCATGGTGCCGGACGGCGTCGCGTAGGCCCTCACCCCCTCGAAAACCGAGGATCCATAGTGCAGGGCATGACTCAAGACGTGCACCGTGGCGTTGTGCCAGGGCACCAGTTTTCCGTTATGCCAGATCCATTCTGTGGTTTTGATGGCCATTGGTAGTCCTCTTACAGGCGTACGACCTTATCGCCGGGAGAGCCGGCAACGGCACGGCCAGCCGACCGACCGACTGGCCGACTGGCCGACTTGTGGCAGACACGACTAAGCACATCCAGACAGGCGAGGGCGCCGGCTTCGACTATGTCGGTGCTGACACGGGGGCCCCGATGAGTTGGCCCATTATAGTCCACGGTTACCGCGACCTCTCCCTGGGCGTCTTCGTCCATGGTCACACTGCGGACTTCAAGATTCTCCAGATCTCGGTCGCACGCTCAAGCGCGAAGCAACGCTCAGCTTTTCACCCAGGGTGATCCTGCCGCCTGGGGCCTCCTCGCCGTCCCGAAGAGTGGTATCGACGATCAGTACCGGGCCCTGCTGCGGAATGCTAACGGCCATATTCCTGGAGGAAAAATGCTGGTGTGACACGCTCTCTGCCTGGTCGGGGCAACTGCCTCTCAGCCCAAAAAAAAGACCCCGTCACCTTGCCGATGCGTGGTCTCGTTGACTCGTTGGATAATCAGCCGGTCAGGGGCCCGCATCCCGGACCGGTACCCGATAATCCGGTGCCAGATCGATTCCCACGGACAGGCTGACTCCCACGGACAGGCGAAAAACCACCGGAGTGCCTTCCGAGTTGGCCTGTCAGCGTGCTTTTGGGGAGGCGATTTCCGTGGCAAATGATAGTCAGGTACCCCGTCGGGGTTGTCAACCGCCTCCCCACGTCCCCATGCTATTCTGGCCACGCGTTGCGGCACCTGCGGCGCGGCGCTGATCTTCACTGGAAACGCATGCCCCGAGTTATTTTTCATGATGTTGACGGTCGACGGATCGAGGCTGATGTGAGCGCTGGCAATACAGTGATGGAGGGTGCTCTGGACAACGGCGTAGCCGGCATCCTGGCAGAGTGCGGGGGCGCGTGTGCCTGTGCCACCTGCCACGCTTACGTCGCAGAGGCCTGGCTGCCCCGACTCAAGCCCCTTGAAGACATGGAGGACGCCATGCTCGATTCGACTCTGGAGCGTCGTCCCGCCAGTCGCCTGATGTGCCAGATTGAGCTGAATGCGGAACTCGACGGGCTTGAGGTCTTCATCGCGCGAAACGAGTCCTGAGGCGCGGCCGTGCGACTGGTAACCATCGATAGTCGTGAAGTAGGGGGGCGACCCGGTATCGGTCTGCCTTCTGGCGAAATCCTTGATCTGGCGGCCTCGCCGGCGGGACTGACTGCAGCCCAGTGGCGACCCCAGTCTGTCGTCAGTGTGCTGGCAGAAGGTGCGGAAGGCGCTGCGCGAGTGGCCCTGCTGATCGGTGAATGCGCAGCGGCCTCAGACACACAGCGCCAGCAGTGGAGGTCGACCGGCCGGTTACTGCCGGCAGCGGGCACTCGACTGATGGCACCGATCCGCAGGCCTGGTCTGCTGCTCATGGTGACCGATAGCGCTGCCGGCCCTTCGGCCTGCTACGTGAAGAACCCGAATTCCGCGACGGGACCTGACGCCGTTCTGGCAATGCCGGAGGGCGAACATCCCCACTTGTATCTCCTCGGGATGCTGGGGATGGTGATTGGCCGCCCGCTGTTTCGGGTCACGGCTGGCCAGGCAGTCCGCGGAATCGCCGCGCTGACCCTTGTCGCAGACCTGGGTACCGAGCGACTGGGCAGTGGCCCTAACGGCGGCCGTACGGACGCCCGGCAGTTTCCCGGCGCCTGTGTGGTCGGTCCTGCTCTTGTCACCATTGACGAGTTTTCCCCCGGCGCAAACTGGGCGCTAACGGTGCGGGTCAACGGCCGCGCTGTAAGCACTGGCCCGTCGGCCTTGAATCTTGAGCAGGCGGCGACCCTCGTTGCAGGGCTGTCCAGTCGCTACGCCTTTCGACCCGGCGATATCGTCGGCTTCCCGGGTGGCGCCCCCGAAATTGAATTGCCTGCAAGCAGCCGCGTCTCTCTGAGTCTCAACGCAGCGCTGGAGCTCGGGTTCGCGACCGGGGCCTGAGCACCGTGTCCAGTCGCACACTTAATCTCGACGACCGCCTCTACGAGTACCTCCAGAAAAATTCCCTCCGCGAAGCGGAGGTCCTCGCACGCCTGCGGGCAGAAACCATGCGCCTGCCCATGGCGATCATGCAGATCTCACCCGAACAGGGCCAGTTTATGGCGCTGCTCGTTCAGCTCCTCGGTGCCAGGCGTTGTCTGGAGGTTGGCACTTTCACCGGCTATAGCGCGCTGGCCTGCGCACTCGCCTTGCCCCCAGATGGCGAGTTAGTGGCCCTCGACATCAGTCAGGAGTGGACCGCTATCGGCAGGCGCTACTGGGCTGAAGCGGGCGTCGGGGAACGGATACACCTGAAATTGGGCCCTGCCAGGGAATCGTTGCGGCAGCTTCGGCGGGATCGGGGCGACGAGACCTTCGACTTCATGTTCATTGACGCGGACAAGACCAGCTATGCGGACTATGTCGAACAGGGCTTCCACCTGGTTCGCTCCGGGGGGCTGATCGCCATCGATAATGTCTTGTTTCGCGGACTGGTAGCTGACCCGGCGGTAGCTGATGCAGATACAGCAGCCCTTCGGTCACTTAACGAACAACTGCACCGTGATCCCCGCTTTGACCTCTCCATGGTTCCAATCGGGGACGGTCTCACGCTGCTGCGGAAGCGGTCCGCGTAGAAGGGTCAGGGCTGTTCGATGAGTTCCAGTAACTCGCCGGCGGCACCTCGGACACAGCGAACGCCGCGGGCACCAGCATAAGGCGGATCATCGTTGGGCCGGTCTGCCTTTCCGGACAGGGAAACGCTACCCGCACCGTCTCGGGTAATAAAGCTGACCATGGCAATGCCTGCGGGAAGTTCCGTTTGGATCGCTGGCAGCGGTAGTGCCTGCTCAGGCATCTCATCCGCCTCGATGTAACACCGATCCCGCAGGGGCAGGGCTGCGATCCGGAAGCGATGTTCCCGGGACAGGCCAAACTCCAGAGCCATGGTCTGCACCCGTGATTCCATCGCCGGCACTCTGGGCACGTTAAAGCTCTCGTAGAAGTAGTTCTGCATGCCGTCCAGCGATCGGCCGCCCACGATGACGATAAACGTGCGATCCACTGGGCACCGGGCCGGCGGGGAATCCAGCCCGGGCACCGGTTTCTTGAACTCGGTCAGATAGAGTATTTCCCCCCCAGGGCCGCGAAGCTGCATGGCGCGGATATCCGGACAGAAAGACAGGTCGAGGGGCGGAGCGACAATCTGGAAGGGTGAGTCCCGCAGTGTTTCAGCCAGCGGATCGACGCGATCGACGATGAGCTCCGCGGCCTGCCAGCCGTGGCGCCTGAAGGCGCGGTACCCTGGCTCGGTTGGTCGTTCGACGAAGCGAAAAACGAAGTCGGTGGCCGATTCCGGCGCCATGAGTAGCGCCGGGGTGCCCGCCAGGCCGGGCATTCCCCAGAGCTCGGCCTGGGCTTGGGAAACAGGCTTCCGTCCAACGACCCGGTAGCCGAGAAACCGGCTGTAAGCGGCCTCGGTAGCCACCAGGGACGGCGTACGAACCGTCACGCAGGCTATCTGGCCAAGCCGGTTGGCGTCCGCCTTCAGATAATGCCCCGGGCCCGCAGATCGGCGATGCGCGCTGAGTCGAAATTGAGCAGGCTGCGGTAAATTTCCTCCGAATGCTGCCCCAGCTCCGGGGCGGGTGAATGAATACCACCCGGGGTTGCAGACAGTTTCGGGGCGACATTCTGCATCCGCAGTTCGCCGAACTTTGGATGCATCGTTTTCACGATGGCGTCCCGGGCACGAAAGTGCGCGTCCTCCAGCATCTCCGGAGTCCGGTAGATCTTTCCTGACGGGATACCGAACTTGTCCATTAACTGCTCCAGGGGCGCGGCATCTATGGTCCGGGTCCAGTCCGCAATCAGGTCGTCCAGTTCCTGTTGCCGCATACCGCGCGCCGTATGGGTCGCATAGCGCTCGTCCTTGGCCAGTTCCGGGCGGCGCATGGCTTCTGCGAGTCTGCCGAAAACCGTGTCCTGATTGGCAGCAATGAGGATCATGCCGCCGTCACGGGTCGGATAGACGTTGGACGGGGCCACATTCGGCAGGATGGCGCCGGTTCTTTCCCGGACATAACCAGTCTTGTCGTACTCGGTAATCAGCGATTCCATCATATTAAGGACCGCCTCATAGATCGCCGAGTCGACCACCTGGCCTTGCCCTGTGCGCTCCCGGTAGTACAGGGCGGAGAGGGCGCCGACACAGGCAAAGGTTGCGGCCAGGGAATCACCGATGCTGATCCCCATTCGACTGGGCGGCGTTGCCGGGTCGCCGCAGACATAGCGCAGCCCGCCCATGGCCTCGCCGACAGCGCCGAACCCGGCCCGTTTGGCGTAGGGACCTGTCTGGCCGAAGCCGGAGACGCGGATCATAATCAGGCGTGGATTGATCTTTTGCAGCTCAGGGTAAGAGAGATTCCAGCGTTCCAGGGTGCCGGGCCGGAAGTTCTCCAGGAGGAAGTCGGCTTTGGCGATGAGGTCCCGGGCAATGGCCTGTCCTTCGGCCTCCCGGAGGTTCAGGGTCACTGACTTCTTGTTGCGGGCCACCACCGGCCACCAGAGCGACATGCCGTGGGACTTTTCCCGGCCCCACTCCCGCATGGGATCGCCCTGGCCAGGGGGTTCAACCTTTAGGACTTCTGCCCCAAAGTCGCCCATCAGCTGGCCACAGAACGGCCCAGCCAGAAGGGTGCCCATTTCGATGAGGCGGAGCCCAGCTAGTGGCCCAGTGCCCGTTTTCGGTTCGTTTGCCATCCCAAAGTCCTGTCAGAGGATTCAGCCTATTGCGCTGCACGGTGCTGCAAGGAGGTCCCCTGACGGACACCGGGCCAGGCGTCTGGTGTAACGCTGAGCGCGCCGTATAGAATAACGTTTTTCCGCCGCCCTGTAAGGCTATGAGCCAGTTACCGCAACGCGTTTCGATAATCGAAGTCGGACCCCGCGACGGGTTGCAGGGCGAGCCTGAGATCCTGCCGACGGCCACCAAGATCGAGTTCATTCGCCGGGCGGTCGACGCGGGCATCCAGCGGCTGGAGGTCACCAGCTTCGTGCACCCGAAGCGAGTCCCCCAGATGGCTGATGCGGAGGACGTGATTCGGGGTCTCCCGCGCAAGGATGGGGTGATCTATATCGGCCTGGTCCTGAATCGCAAGGGCTTCGATCGTGCTCAGGCGACCGGCATTGACGAGATCGGCATGGCCGTCGTGGCCACCGACACTTACAACCAGCGCAACCAGGGCGTGCCGACGGCCGATTCCGTAAAGGCCTGGCTGGAGATCGCCAGAGCGGCAAAGGCAGCCGGAATTCGGGCCAATGTGATGATCTCGTCGGCCTTCGGTTGTCCCTTCGAGGGCGAGGTGCCAGTCCGACGGGTCCTCGATCTGGTTGAGCAGGTGATGGAGGGCGACCCGGTGGATCTGGGTATTGCCGACAGCATTGGCGTAGCGGTGCCCTCTCAAGTCCGAGACCTGATTGGTGCCGTACGTCTCAAGGCCCCCGGCGTCCCCATCCGTTGCCACTTCCACAACACGCGCAATACTGGCATAGCCAATGCGCAGGCGGCTCTCGAAGCCGGTGTGGCGTCCCTGGACGCCAGTATCGGCGGCATTGGCGGCTGCCCCTTTGCACCGGCGGCAACGGGCAACATCCCGACCGACGATCTGCTCTACCTGCTCGATCGGTCGGGGGTACACACGGGCGTTTCACTGGAGCGGGTCATTGCCACCAGTCAGTGGCTGGCCCAGCAGCTGGGGCGGAGCACGCCCGCAATGTTGCCAAAGGCTGGGAATTTTCCTCAGATTGCTGCAATCAATCGCGCCCGACTGGCCAGCTGACGGCCGCGGAAGAGTCACTGGTCAGCTGGACACAGAAGCGCGAGAATCAACGACTAGGCCCGCACCGACTTTGAGACGGGACGGAAAGAACAGAATATTTTTCGTGGCACGCTCTGCCGCGGTCCCCAGCAAGCAGTAATGGCACATCTGAGAGGCTCGTATGAGTTATCGACTAGGGGTTGACGTTGGCGGCACGTTCACGGATCTGCTTCTCATCGACGAGAAGAATGGCGACGTTTTCACGGCCAAGGTGCCGAGTACGCCCCATGACTCGTCTGTGGGCGTATTGAGCGGTATCGAGAAGGTGTGCAAGAACGCCGGAATCGATCCCAAGAACATTACCCACTTCATGCACGGCACTACCGTGGCCACCAACACGGTACTTACTGGTTCCGGAGCCAAAGTCGGCCTGGTGACCACGAAGGGTTACAGGCAGGTTCTGCAGATCGCCCGCTCCTTTGTCCCCGGTGGGCTCGGCGGCTGGGTGATTTACAACAAGAGCCTCCCGCTGGCGCCGCTGGCCCTGACGATCGAGGCTGACGAGCGTATTGGCGCTCGCGGCGAAGTGGTCAGGAAGCTTGATGAAGCGAAGCTGCGCCGGGACCTCAAGGCCCTCGGCAAGAAGGGGATCGAGGCTCTGACGATTTCGCTGATCAACTCCTTCGCCAATGGCGATCACGAGGTTCAGGTCGCGAAGATCGCCAAGGAAGTAATGCCAAACATCCCGATCTCCCTGTCGTCAGAGATTGTTCCCGAGATGCAGGAATACGAGCGGACACTCACTACGGTTGCCAACTCCTACGTGCGGCCGAAGGTGGAAACCTATGTCCGCAACCTGCATCGCCAGTTACAGAAGACGATGAGCAAGGTCCAGCTGCACATCCTTCGTTCGGACGGTGGGCTGGCGTCGGCCAAGGCTGCCGAAGCCTTCCCTGTCAACCTCCTGATGAGCGGCCCGGCCGGCGGCGTGTCCGGGGCGGTGTGGGTTGCCGAACAGGCGGGCTTCAAGAATCTGCTCACCTTTGACATGGGCGGGACGTCAACTGACGTTTGCCTGGTCCAGGATGGCAAGGCCCAGTTGCGGCGCGAGACGACCGTTGGCGACGTGGTCGTGCGCGCTTCCTCCCTTGACGTCCGGACAGTGGGCGCTGGTGGTGGTTCGATTGCCAAGGTGCCAGAACTGACGAAGGCACTGCGCGTAGGTCCGGAAAGCGCCGGTGCAGTTCCCGGTCCGGCAACCTACAACCGCGGCGGCGAGAAGCCGACGGTTACGGATGCCAACGTGGTCCTTGGCTACCTGCCCAGCGGCGAAGTTCGCCTCGGTGGCGACATGAAGCTGCGGCGTGACCTGGCCGAGAAGGCAGTGCAGTCCACGGCGGACGCACTGAAGATCAGCCTCAAGCAGGCGGCCGCCGGCATCATCGATATCGTCAATGAGAATATGTACGGGGCCCTGCGGCTGGTCTCGGTGGAAAAGGGTTACGACGCCCGGGACTTCGCTCTCATTGCGTTTGGTGGTGCCGGTCCTTTGCACGCCAATGCGCTGGGCAAGCTGATGGGCTCCTGGCCCGTGATCATTCCGCCGGGACCTGGCGTACTGTGTGCCTACGGCGATGCCACCACGCGGGTCCGCGACGAGGCCTCCCGGACCTTCATCCGGCGCTTCAGTGAGACCACCGGCAAGGAAATCTCCAAGATCTTCCGTTCGCTGGCCAATGACGCATCCAAGACCCTGGATAACGAGGGCATTCCCAAGGCTGACCAGTCAGCCAGCTACCAGGTGGATATCCGTTACCACGGGCAGGGTCTGCTCCTCACTGTGGATCTCGAGATCGAGGAGTTTGAGCAACGGGGGCTCGATGGCATCGGCGAGCGCTTCGACGAGATGCATCGCCAGTTGTTTACCTTTGCGCTGCCGCTGGAGAAGGAACTGGTCAATCTTCGGGCGGTAGCCCAGGGCAAGCCCACCAACGTACGGGCGTCCCGGGTGGAGAAGGGGGGCGAAAGCCCCTCGGCAGCAGCGACTGCCAAGCTATCGGTCTACGTTGATGGCAAGGATCAGGACGCTACGCTGTACAACCGCGCCAAGCTGAAGTCAGGCAATGCGATCAAGGGCCCGGCGATCGTCCTCGAGATGGATTCGACTACTTTGATCCTTCCGGGGCACGTTGGCACTGTGGACGACTGGGGCAATATCCTCATTAACCCTTCCGTCTGACGCGCACGCTGCCCGGTCAAGCCAGCTACAGAATTCAGGAGTAGAGAAATGCCAGCCAGGATTATTGAGACACGCCCGCGCCCCTTCAGTCGCGTCACCATTGACCCCATCACGCTGGACATCATCGAAAACGCGATGATGAATGCCCGGTTCGAGATGGACACGGTGCTGTTCCGCACTGCGATGTCGCCGGGTATTCGCGAACAGCACGACGAGTTCCCGATGATTGCCAATCTGGACGGCAAAATGGTGGTCGGCCAGTTCGGGAGCTTCATCTACGGCTTTAAAGCCGCTTACCACGGGACTATCGAAGAAGGCGATATGTTCCTCACCACTGATCCCTACACCTGTAATGGAGCGGTGAGTCACTCCAACGACTGGTTGCTGCTCCGCCCGATCTTCAAGGATGGTCGTCTGATCTCTTACGCAGCCATGTTCGGTCACATGACCGATATCGGCGGCAAGGTTCCTGGCAGTCTGCCCACCGACGCGCAGTCGATCTTTGAGGAGGGGATCCGGGTGCCCCCCACCAAGATCTTCAAGAAAGACGTACTGCAGGAAGATGTCCTTGAACTGATTCTGCACAACTGCCGCATGCCGCAGTGGAACCGCAGCGACTTCTACGCCATCGTCGCCGCGATCCGCACCGCTGAGAAGCGGGTTATCGAGATGTCCAATCGCTTTGGCGACGACACCCTGTATTCCGCCCTGGAGGATCTCCTGGACCGCAACAAGCGGGCCATGAGCAAGCTGATCAAGGCGGCTATCCCGGCCAAGAAGCAGTACTTCGAGGACTACCTGTGCGATGACGGCATGGGCATGGGCCCCTACAAGATAAAGTGCGCCATGTGGCGGGAGGGTGAGAAAGTCATCTTCGACTTTGAGGGGACTGATCCCCAATCGTCGGGCTCCGTGAACTTCTACCTCAATGAGGAGATGTTCAAGATGTTCTGCGGCGTTTACATGATCATGGTTTTCGACCCGCAGATCATGTTCAACGACGGGTTCTACGATCTGATGGAGGTACGCATCCCCGACGGCTCGCTGCTGAAGCCCCGGTTTCCAGCGGCACTGTCCTGCCGGACGCACGCCCTGGGACGGATTTTTGACATCCTTGGTGGACTGCTTGGTCAGGGCAATCCGGATTTCCTGTGCGCCGCGGGCTTCTCCGACAGCCCCCACTTCATGTACTCCGGCTATCGCAAGACGGGCGAGTGGTATCAGCTCTACAGCATCGGCTTCGGCGGCGTCCCGGGTAAGCCCTTTGGCGATGGACCGGACGGTCATTCGCTGTGGCCCAGCTTTACCAACGTGCCGAACGAGTTCCTTGAGAGCTATTTCCCGCTCCGGATCGAGACTTACGAGACCCTGTCAGACAGCGGCGGAGCCGGCGTTCACCGGGGCGGTAACGCCCTGCGGGTCGGGTATCGGTTCCTTGAGCCTGGCCAGATCTCCATCCACGATGACCGCTGGTTGACCTATCCCTGGGGCGTCAATGGCGGTCTGCCCGGTGCCCGCAGCCGGAAGATCCTCATGCGCAAGAACGGCAAGAAGGAGTTGCTGCCGTCCAAGTGCGACCGCGTTGTAGTGGCTGAGGGCGACTTGCTGTACTTCGATACCTGGGGTGGCGGAGGCTGGGGCGATCCTTTCAAGCGGCCCACCGAGAAAGTGGCCTTCGATGTGGAGGCAGGACTGGTCTCCCGGGAAGGCGCCAAGCGTTATGGCGTAGTCATCAAGCCGAATGGCACGGTCGACGACAAGGCGACCCTGGCTCTCAGGGCCAAGATGGCCAAGAAGCGTGGGAAGACCAAGCTGTTTGACTTTGGTGGGACGATTCCCGAACTCAAGAAAGCCTGCAAGAAGGAGACCGGGCTTGAACCGCCGAAGACCCCGGTATTCCAGACCTGGATCAAGGCACCTCAGCCAGCCAAAGCCAGCAACGGCAAGAAGGCCGCGCGCAAAGTTGCTTGATTCATCGCGGCACTAACTGAGCAAGGGTTGGCTGGAAAAAAGAGGCCCTGGCGTACCTCCGGTACGCCAGGGCCTTTAACTTTTTGCCCATGAAAAGAGTGGTGGGTCAGGCGTCAGGCGAGGACGCCGGATTGTCTGTCGCTATGGCCAGCGCCTGCTGCTCGCTCTGGGAGACAAAGTCTTCGGCAATGCGCTGGGTTACGGCCCGGAGCCTGGGGACGAACCGTGCGATGGCCTCCGCTTCCGGGACGGCAGTGCTGGAACAGCGGATGGTGAGTGCGGCGAGCAGGCGCTCGCCGGCAAGAATAGGGACTGAGAGGCTGAGTTCGTCCGAGACCCGCCGGGGGCGGCGCCACGCGGCATAGCCACGTTTGCGCGTCTCGAGCAGCAGGTCGAGGACCTTCATGCGGTTTGCGGCCGGCTGGTCTTCCGGTCGCTTGGTCTTGGCCAGCAGGTCCAGCAATGCGTCCCTTTGTTCGGGTGGGCACCAGGTCAGGTAGGCGATGCCTGAGGCAGAACCAAGGATTGCCACCCGGAATCCCGGACCGCGCTTTTCCACTGCCAGAGGACTGCGGTGATCGGTCGTCTGCCTGATGAGCATGGTAGAGCCGGAGAGTGTCGCGATGGCCACGGGCCACACGAGCTCGGCGCAAAGTTCATACATGTACGGCCGTGCAATCTGGGTGACCCAGGCTTCGTCGTCGAAGCCATCCGACAGGCCACGCACCAGAATGGTCATGCGGTATCGTTCGTCGCTGGCAGCGCGATAGGCGTAGCCTGCGTGGCACAGGGTCTCCAGGATCCGGTAGGTTGTCGTCCGGGGCAGATCAATGGCAGTGGCGACCTCGGAAACGGTTGCTCCGTTGTGCTGGTTCAGCACATGCAGTACTTCAAGGCCGCGGAGCAGGGCTCGGATGGGGCGGGTGGAAGTCATCGCGTTTCAGGGTTCCAGGGTTCCAGGGTGACCGACAGGCGGTCGATCTTAGTGAGTCCCGCCAGGAAAGCCAATACCGCTGCTGATTTTTTACCTACCGTTACGCTTGGCTGGCGTAACGCAATCGGCGGCACACGCGTTACGGAGCGCGCGTGTCGCTGCGGGCATGCGGCGTTGTGCCGCGGTGGATAACTCTCCTGGGGAGCTCGGCAATGACAGACCATCCAGCGCCTGCACGTACCGTACTCGTTACCGGAGCCAATCGGGGCCTGGGCCTTAAGTACTGTCGCCAACTGGTAGCGGAGGGGTGGCTGGTTCTCGCTGCCACCCGGGATCCGGAGCGAGCCCACGATCTTCAGGCCCTGGCCAGGGAGTATCCGCAGCGCGTTCGCCTGGTGCAGCTTGACGTCGTGAAGGAGAGCGATGTGCAGGCGCTGGCAGAGGAACTGCGCGGGGTGCCGCTGGACATGCTGATCAACAACGCCGGAACCTTCGGTCCTGAGGGCTGGCCGGGCGGGATGCGGTATCAGAGTCTTGCCCACATGGACTATGAGATCTGGCGGAACATTCTTGAGGTCAACCTGCTCGCGCCGTTTCGACTGACCGTCGCGCTCGCCCCGAGTCTTCGTCTGGCGTCCCGCGCCGTGGTGGTCATGTTGTCCAGTGACCTCGGTTCCATAGGCAACAATCGACTGGGTCAGTCCCACGCCTATCGCACGAGCAAGGCAGGGCTGAACATGCTGACCCGGAGCATTGCCAACGAGTGGCCTGATCTGATCACCATCGCCATGGCTCCTGGCTGGTGCAAGACCGAACTCGGCGGGGAGGGCGCGCAGATAGACCCGGCGGACAGCGTCCGTGCTCAGGTGCGGACGTTTGCCGCGCTAAACCCCAGCCACAACGGCCAGTTCATCGACCGGTTTGGCGCAACTGTCGCCTGGTAAGGCGGGAATCAGTAGACGACCGTCGTCGCCTTGGTCTTGAGGTAGGGATCCAGACCCTCACGCCCGAACTCCCGCCCCCAGCCTGACTGCTTGTTGCCACCAAACGGTATGGCAGGATCGACAGCCGCATGGCAGTTAATGCTGACCTGTCCGGCGTCGATCATGGCCGCCATCCTGTGCGCCACCGAGATGTCCCGGGTCCAGACGCTGCCCGACAGGCCGTAGATGCCCTTGTTGGCCTCGTCAGCCACGGCCTGGAGCTCGCCATCGCCGAAGGACTGGGCGCAGAGGACCGGGCCAAAGATCTCCTCCCGCGCAATCTGCATGTCCATGTTGGTCTTGCTGAAGAGGGTCGGCTTCACGAAGAAGCCACGGCCTGGAAGCACCTCACCGCCACACACCAGTTCAGCGCCTGATTGCTTGCCTGACGCGACATAGCCCATGACCCGGTCGCGCTGCTCAGCAGAGATCAGTGGTCCAAGGTCGCTGTCGGGACTCATTCCCGGGCCGATGCGAAACTTGCCCGCCAGGTCGCCAACCTGGGCCACGACCTTGTCAAAGATGTCCTGGTGCACGAAGAGGCGCGTGCCCGCCATGCAATTCTGTCCCTGCAGGAAAAAGGCCCCCCGGGTAACACCTGGAATGACGCGGCTGAGGTCGGCGTCCGGAAAAACGACCATTGGCGACTTGCCCCCGAGCTCCAGGGTGACCCGCTTGAGGTTGCCCATCGCTGCGGCGACGATTTTCTTCCCGACTTCCGTTGAGCCCGTGAAGGCGATCTTGTCGACGTCCGGATGAGCAGCGAGGGCCGCACCTGCCGTCTCGCCGTAGCCCGGAACAATATTGATAACGCCGTCCGGAAAGCCGACGCGCTTGATGAGTTCGCCGAGAAAAAGGGCCGTAAGGGGCGTCTGCTCTGCCGGCTTCAGCACTACTGTACAGCCCGCAGCCAGGGCGGGACCCAGCTTCAGCGTGGCCATGATCAGTGGGGCATTCCACGGAATGATGGCACCGACCACCCCGATCGGCTCACGGCGCGTGTAGGTCAGGGATTCCCCGTTACGCACGCCCGTAGGTGATACCGGGATCGTGTCACCGGTGATCTTGGTTGCCCAGCCGGCGTAATAGCGCAGGAACTCGCAGCCGAATGACGCAATGGAGTACTGGGCAAGCATGAGAGGCATGCCGTTATCCAGAACCTCCAGTTCGCTGGCCAGTGCCAGGTTGGCCTCGAGCTCGTCGGCCAGTTTCCAGATCAGTCGCGTCCGCTCGTAGGCGGTCAACTTTGACCACTCGCCGCGAAATGCCTTGCGGGCGGCGCTCACGGCCCGATCGATATCGTCCTTGCCACCAGCTGCCACTTTGGCCAGGTGGCCTTCGGTGGCAGGGTTGAACACGTCAATGGACTCCCGCGAGGCTGACGTTACCCACTGGCCCCCGATCAACAGGCGGTGCTCCCGGTTGAGAAAGGACTGCGCGTCCGGACTTGGTGTAATGTTCTGGGCAGCGGCGCTCATGGATCTTCTCCCGGTGTAGGCCCGGCAGCATAATTGCCGGGCCCGGCCTCAAGCAAGGCATTTGGTGCTGCTGCTGACTGCAGTGCCCTGGCCTGTACAATGCACGGCTACAACCCCTTTAACACTCAATAACCATCGCTCAGAGGACATGTCTATGGCTATCAAGGTTGGAGACCGGCTCCCCGCAGGCAAGTTCAGCATCATGACCAAGGACGGCCCCGGTGCCCTCACCACTGAGGACCTGTTTGGTGGCAAGAAGGTTGTGTTCTTTTCGGTTCCTGGTGCATTCACACCCACTTGCTCCAACATTCACCTCCCGGGTTACGTCAAGCACGCCGGGGAGATCAAGGCGAAAGGCGTGGATACGATTGCCTGCATGTCCGTTAATGACGTCTTCGTGATGGATGCCTGGGGCAAGGACCGGGCCGTCGGCGACAAGGTGCTGATGCTGGCTGACGGCAATGGTGACTTCACGAAGGCGCTGGGACTCGAGTTGGACGCCAGCGGCTTCGGCATGGGTCACCGCAGTCAGCGCTTCTCCATGGTCGTGGACAATGGGGTGGTCAAGGAACTCAACGTGGAGGCCCCGAAGGAGTTCAAGGTCAGCACCGCCGAGTGCGTGATGAATCAGCTCTGAAGCGCCAGTCCACCCACCAGCCCCAGATCCAGAGCCACGCAGGAAAGTCCCATGGAAGAGACGCAGGTCGTCACCACGCTGCCCTTCATCTACGCAGCATTCAAGTACCTCCACATACTACTGTTCGTTTACTGGCTTGGTGGCGACGCGGGCGTGTACTACTCCAGTACGTTCGTGATCAACAACAAGCTGTCAAAGGACGCGCGGCTGACGGCCTTCAAGATCTTTCTCAACCTGGACATGCTGCCGCGCTACTGCCTTGCCCTGATGCTGACGGTGGGTGGGATACTGGCGGAGTTTATCGGGTACACGCACCCCACCTGGCAGATGATAGGGATCGTGGCGCTGGGCCCGATCTGGGTCTGGGTCGTGCACATGGTCCATGCCAAGGAGGGCACGGACTTCGGCAGGATGCTGGCCAAAGGGGACTACTGGTTTCGCTTCTTCATGATTTTTGCCC
This sequence comes from Gammaproteobacteria bacterium, assembly GCA_009692345.1. Classification (GTDB taxonomy): domain Bacteria; phylum Pseudomonadota; class Gammaproteobacteria; order Steroidobacterales; genus SHZI01. The sequence goes on from SHZI01000007.1 coordinate 47,083, forward strand.
TGCCCACATCAGTCGTGTACCACTGGATTACGGGCCCCCTGAAGCCATTTCCCTGGCTCGCCGCGAAGTTGCTTATTTTCTCCTTTCTGATCTTCTGCGGCTTCGTTCTGCGCCGGAAGTTGCCGCCATTCATCGAGGGTTTCCGGATGATGGCAGGGCAGGGTGTAACGCCAGAAAGCGACAGCAAGATGTACAACGGTCTGATGGCCTGTCGGCCTTACGTCTGGGCCATCTGGGCCGGCGTCGCGCTGTCGGCGTTCCTCGGGGTCTGGAAGCCGGGAGCCTGACCTGCAGCCAGGCGATTCGGTCACTCAGCCTGGCGAGTCATCCGGTAGGTAATCCCGACCAGTGCTGCAGAGGTCGCAATCAGGGCGGCTACGGGCAGGAAATCCCCGGTGTACAGATAGCCTGCGGCGATGCTGAAGCTGCCGCTGAGCACCAGGGCGAGGGAACTCGATAACCCCGCAGCGGTTCCTGCCATGTCCTGCCGGTGGTTAACGGCACCTGCCACCGATAGCGGCGTCTGTACACCCGCAGCGAACATCAGCAGGGTCAGTGGCACCAGCAAGCCACTCATCGTGACGCCCCATATCAGGGTCCCGGTCAGCAGACCGGCGCCGGCCCCCAGAATCATGCTTGTGCTCACGAGCAACAACCGGCGGCTACCCAGTTGCGTCGTCAGGCGGGCACCAATCCAGGCGCCCGCCACATAGGTCAGGCCCATCGCGCCCCAGATCGCCCCGAAAGTTGCCTCGTTGACGGCAAGGTGATCGGCGAACACGACGGCCGCCACGGCCAGGAAGGCGAAGAAGCAGCCCTGCAGGAACGCGTACATCAGCGTGTAGCCGACGAAAACCCGGGACCCGAGCAGATCCCGGTAGCTGGTGAGCCAGTGCTGACGCTCTTGCAGCAGGCCGGTGACCTGGCGTGTCTCAGCCAGGCGCAATGCCATCGCAACCGTGACGAGCAGACCCAGGCCTGCACTCACGAAGAATACCGACTGGGGTCCCAACCAGGTGGTGAGTGCGCCGCCGATGAGGGGCCCCAGCACCGGTGCAATACCCATAGCCGCGCCGATAAAGCCAAGAGCGCGGACTGTCCCCAGGGCATCGTGGGTGTCCCTGACGATGGCCCGGGAGCCAACGGTGCCCACACTGACGCCGAGTGCCTGGAGCAGGCGACACAGGAGGAGCGCGGTAAAGCCAGTTGCCAGGGCACAAGCGACGCTGGCAGCAGTGAACAGACCAAAGCCAGCAAGGATTACCGGACGCCGGCCATAGCGGTCACTCAGTGCGCCGACCACGGGCTGACCAACCCCGAGACCGAACAGATAGGCAGCAATAAGAAACTGCGCCCGGCCCTGGCCGACGCCGTAGCGGTCCGCCACCGCCGCCAGAGTGGGCACGACCACGATCATGCCAAAAGGTGACAGGGAGCTGGCCACGCTCAGCAGCCATAACGAAGGCGCTGGCCGTGGCGTCACCGCAAGCGCTTCTCGATCTCCGGAACGATCTCGAAAAGATCACCAACGAGGCCGATGTCTGCGATCTCAAAAATCGGCGCTTCCCCGTCCTTGTTGACCGCAACAATCGTTCCGGCATCCTTGATGCCGGTGAGGTGCTGGATGGCACCGGAGATGCCAAAGGCCATGTAGAGCTCGGGGGCGATAATCTTGCCGGTCTGGCCTACCTGCATGTCATTGGGGACGAAGCCCGCGTCCACCGCCGCTCGGGAAGCGCCCACCGCGGCGCCGATCCGCTCCGCCAACTTGTAGAGCAGCGCGAAATTCTCCGCGCTGCCTACGCCCCGGCCCCCGGAAACCACGAGCCGGGCGGTTTGCAGGTCCGGACGGTCGGTCTTTCCTGAGCGCAGCTCGACGAAGCGCGTGTGGGTGGGTAGTGGTGCAGAGAGTTCCACCGGGCGGATGGGGGCGCCAGCGCCAGTGCCAACGGGCTTGAATGAGGCTCCGCGGACAGTGGCCACCACTTTTATGCCGGTGGGGACCTCGATGGTCACCAGTGCGTTGCCGGCGTAGATGGGACGCTGAAAGGTGCGTGGACCCAGCACGCTCATCACGTCACTCAGCTGAGGTACCCCGAGCAGCGCGGCGACGCGGGGCAGAAGGTCCTTGCCGAAGGTCGTCGAAGGCGCCAGAACGTAGTCGTACCCGGCCGCCAGCGCTGCGATCTGCGGCGCGAGGACAGCCGCCAGTGCCGGGCTGTCAGCAGCGGTCCTGACCGTCAGTACTCCCGTCACGCCAGCAAGTGCAGCCGCCGCACTGGCTACGTCGTTGGAACTGGCACCGAGAACAACGATCTCAATGCTGGCTGAGTTGATGGCTGCGGCGCAGGCGACGCAGCGGGCAGTGCTCTGGTTTAGCTGGCGGCCGTCATGCTCGCCGATGATCAGAATACGGCTCATGCCAGCAAACCCCTGTCCCGTAGCGCAGTAACGAGTTCATCGACCGTCTTGACCATTCCACCCTTGGAGCGGACTGGCGGTGTGTCGTAGCGCGTTACCCGCAGCACAGGGGCGACGTCTACGCCCAGTGAGTCGATGGCCACCACATCAATGGTCTTTTTCTTGGCCTTCATGATATCCGGCAGCTTCACGTAGCGGGGTTCATTGAGACGCAGGTCGCTGGTCACCACCGCGGGCAGATCGACCTCGATGACTTCGAGGCCGGCATCGACCTCCCGGGTCACTGTGGCCACGGTGCCATTCAGTTCCAGCTTCGACGCGAAGGTGGCCTGGGGCCTGTCCCACAGCGCTGCCAGCATCTGACCGGTCTGATTGCAGTCATCGTCGATGGCCTGTTTGCCCAGCAGCACAAGGCCAGGCTGCTCCCGAATGACAATCTGATGGAGGATGCGGGCCGCGGCGAGCGGCTCAAGCTCCGCGCTGGTCTGCACCAGAATGGCCCGGTCCGCCCCCATAGCCAGCGCCGTGCGGAGTTGCTGCTGGGCATCCTCCGGGCCAATGGAGACCGCCACGACCTCCTGGGCCTGCCCCTTCTCCCGCAGCCGCAGGGCTTCTTCGAGAGCGATCTCATCGAAGGGATTAATGCTCATCTTCAGGCCCTCGGTGACGACCCCGGAGCCATCCGGCTTGACCCGAATGCGGACGTTGTAGTCAACGACCCGCTTCAGGCATACGATAATCTTCTGCATGTCAGGATCCTTGCATCCAGGCGGGATTAATCGGCAGCCCTTTATTTTCAACGACCCGGTAAAGATGAACAAGTCGTGTCGAGCCTGAACCACGCTGTGCCGCGCAATTCACTGCTGGTGTCCGTTCAGGAACTGGCGGCCGCGAGCCGCCCTTCCTGGGTCCTGGTGGACTGCCGTTTCAACCTTCTCAAGCCTGAGGCGGGCCGGGCGGCCTACCTGGCCGGACATATCCCGGGAGCCTGGTATGCGGATCTGGACCAGGACCTGTCCGGTCCGCGGGGTCCGGGCACGGGACGTCACCCCTTGCCCGATCCGCAGCGGCTCCGGGCGCTGTTTGGCAGTTTCGGCATCACTCCAGGCACGCGGGTGGTGGCCTACGATGAGGGGGGTGGTGGCCTCGCGGCCCGGCTCTGGTGGTTGCTGCACTGGATGGGCCACCGGGACGTCCTGCTGCTGGACGGCGGGCTGGCGGCCTGGCAAAGCGCCGGCTTGCCGGTCTCCCAGGTTAGTCCGGTGCCGCGGCAAGACGTCTTTGAGGGCGCAGAGGGCTCCATGCCGGTCCTGGGTGCCAGCGAGCTCTGGGCGGCGCTGCGCTCGGGGTCGATCCGGTTGCTGGATGTGCGGGCGGAGGAGCGCTTTCTGGGGCGCACCGAGCCCATCGATCCCGTCGCCGGCCACGTACCCGGCGCCATCAACGTGCCTTTCACGGGCAACCTGACCACCGGGCAGACGTTCCTTAGCCAGGCAGAGCTTGCCCTGCGCTACACGCCCCACGTCGCCGGGTGGGACCCGGCAGACGTGGTCTGCATGTGCGGGTCCGGCGTCACGGCCTGTCAGGGCATCTTTGCCCTGGCGCTGGCTGGCGCTCCCGGCGTCGCTCTCTACCCGGGTTCCTGGAGCGAATGGATCCGGTC
>SHZI01000072.1 GCA_009692345.1 Gammaproteobacteria bacterium
CGGCCTGCATTCCACTGGCACTCTTGATCCCAACAGTCGATTCATCATGCACTTTCCTGATGAACTGCTGATCCAGAGCTTCGGCTCGGGCTACGGCGGCAATGCCCTGCTCGGCAAGAAGTGTCACGCTCTGCGTATTGCCAGCTGGCAAGCCCAGAAGGAAGGCTGGCTGGCGGAGCACATGCTGCTCGTGGAGATCGAGAGCCCAACCGGCGAGAAGCACAACCTGGCCGCGGCCTTCCCGTCGGCCTGCGGCAAGACCAATCTGGCGATGCTGATTCCTCCCGCTTCACTATCGGGTTGGAAGGTTCGGACACTGGGCGACGACATCGCCTGGCTCCATCTGGATGAGACAGGCCAGATGCGGGCCATCAATCCGGAATCCGGGTATTTCGGCGTGGTTCCTGGCACGGGACCCAAGACCAATCAGAACGCCTTCGAGATGATCCAGAGCGATACGATCTTCACGAATGTCGCGCTGACGGCCAATAACGAGCCCTGGTGGGAGGGCAAGGGCAGCGGCAGCCCCGCCATCGACTGGCAGGGCCGTCCCTACGACCCGAAGAACGGACCGGCTGCCCACCCGAATGCCCGGTTCACGGTCTCGGCGCCCCGGAACCCCAGCTACTCCCCGCTTGCGGACGACCCGAAAGGTGTGCCTATCAGCGCCATCATATTCGGCGGCCGGCGGCGCGGACTGGCCCCGCTGGTTTACCAGGCCAAGAGCTGGCAACACGGCGTCCTCGTTGGTGCCGGCGTCGCCTCGGAAACCACAGCAGCAGCCACGGGGACCGTTGGCGTTACGCGTCGGGATCCCATGGCCATGAAGCCCTTCTGTGGCTATAACTTTGGTGACTACTGGCAGCACTGGCTGAGCTTTGCGCAACGCTCAAGCAAGTTGCCGGCGATCTTCCACGTCAACTGGTTTCGGCAGGACGACCAGGGCCGCTTTCTGTGGCCGGGCTTCGGCGACAACCTGCGCGTACTCCAGTGGATCATCGACCGCTGCGAGGCCAGAGTGGGCGCCCTGGAAACGCCCATTGGCTTTCTCCCCAAGGCTGGCGACATCGATATGGAGGGTGTCGAGCTGCTACCCGGCGCAATGCATGCGTTGCTGGCCGTCGAGGCCCAGGCCTGGCGGGAGGAAATGGCCTCAGTGGAGACCTACCTGCTGGAGTTCGGGACGCACCTGCCCGGCGAACTCCTGGCGGAGCATCGGCGAGTGGTCAGTAGCCTGAACTGACCCGCAGCGACCCGGGCTATTCCTCGACCAGATACTCGATGGCGAGGGGTGTGCCGCGCGCAGCGACTCTTCCCATGCTGATCACGCCACTGCCCGTCAGGGCCATACTGTCGCGACGCACGTAGAGTTCTTCGCCGGCATCCTGCTGGACAAACGTCCCGTTGGTACTCTCATCGACAAGCACGAAGCGATTTCGTGCGGCGTCAATCCGCGCATGGACGCGGGAAATCAGGTTGCCCTTGATGACCACGTCATTCTCATCGGCCCGCCCCATCGTAATCAGCACCTTGCCGTTCTGACCCACTACCAGCTCCTCGCCGCGAAACCTCAGGCGGAGCCTGGTAGCCGGTGTCGGTGGGCGGGCAGAAGGATCAATTGAAGGCAACATGTTCGTCGCCTCTTCGGGCTGCCAGAGCACCTCAAAGACCGCCACTTCGTCGGACTGACCCTTGGGCGTGGCCACGTCGATCTGGCGAACCAAGGCCTTCCACTGGGGAGTCAGCTGCTCAACCAGCGTACTGGTCGTCAGGATCTGGCCTGCCTTGGCCTGGGAGGTCATGCGGTTGGCCGTATGCACCGCAGCGCCGAAGATGTCGCGATCCTCGGTCACGACGGGGCCGAAATGGCAACCGATCCGAATGGACACCTGAGAGTCGTCAGTCTCTATACGGATCGTATTGGTGATCCGCTGCTGCATCTGATTGGCCGCATTCAGCGCATCATCGGCCGACGGGAAGGTAGACATTACTTCGTCCCCCATCGTCTTGATCACCGTGCCGCCGTAGTGCTCGGTCGCCTGCTTCATCACAGCCAGGCACTGCTGCACGGTCGCCCGGGCCCGGTCATCCCCCAATACCTCATAGAGGTGGGTACTTGCGACTACATCGGCAAACAGAATGGCGAGGGTTTTTTCAGAGCCCGCAGTCACACGTCACCGGTTCGCAATATGTTAAACAGGGACTTAGTATGCCACGGCCAGCCGCAGCAATCCCCGGGTATCGTCAGCGCTCTGCGATCAGGTAGGCCACCCAGCCCGCGTCCGCCTCACCGCGGGTTTCCGGCGTAAACACGCCATTCCCGCGCCCGTCCTTGCCAGTACCTTCCCACCATACCGTCACGCGACTAAAGCCCGCCTCGGTCAGGAGCTCCTGAAGCTCAGGAAGCGTCCACAGCCGCCAGTCGTAGGTAAAGGCCTTCTCGATCTTTGATCCGTCGGGAAACCTGAAGTCGATATGGCAGAGGATGTCACTGGTCACCGGGTAATACTTCTCCTGGTGCCATACGTAGGTAAAGCCCTTGCACTTCGTGGTCTCGCGCAGCTCCTTGTAGGCCTCGTAACCACCATAGGCATCCAGAAAGAATATGCCGTCGGCTTCCAGCGCTTCCCGCACCCGCCGGAAGTAGCGGAGCATGGCTGGCCGGGTCTTGAACACCCAGTAGCTGAAGTTAAACGCCCCAACGACATCCACGGGATCCGTCTTCACTCGGGCCACGTCACCGCGCACGAACTGAACGCGCTCCTGCTGGGACTCCTTGAGGCGGGAGAAATGCCGCTCGTGCCCCCAGGCCAGCACCTCAGGATCCAAATCAACGCCAATGGCGCGTCTCCTCGGTCCGCCACGGACCCACTCGCAGGCGATGGCGCCGGTCCCGCAGAAGTCTTCCCGCAGACTCTGGGGCGCCCTGCCCCGGATCTTGCGAAAGGTATCCACGATGTACTCACACTCCGCGTCGGGAGTCTGCACCGCCGCCTCGTAGGTCTCGTGTAGATCCGCCAGTTGCGCCATCGTCGGTTTGCGTGGCGTGCCGCCATCAGCCATTGCTCAAGACTCCTTTTGAAACAGAATTTTCGCCAACCTCATCCAGCGCGGACAGCAAGACGTCCGGACTCGCATCCGGCCGGGCTGCGCCGAGCGTAATGGCCCGCCGCCAGCTCCTGGCGCCAGGCTGGCCATGATACAGGCCCAGAAGGTGTCGGCTGATGTGGTGCAAGCGGGTCCCCGACTGACACTCGCGCCGGGCGTAATCCACCATCCCCGCTACGACAGCAGCCCGACTCTGGGGCCCCCCTCGTCCATCAGCCACCAGAAAGGCGGCGTCCAGTTCGGTAAGCCACCAGGGATCAGCATAGGCCTTGCGCCCGATCATCACCCCATCGAGTCCAGCCGCAAGATGCTGACGGACACCGTCCGCGGAATCGATTCCACCGTTGATGATGAGCCGCAGATCGGGAAAATCCCGGCGTAGCTGGTAGACAACGTCATAGCGCAGAGGCGGTACCGTGCGGTTCTCCTTTGGTGAGAGCCCGGAGAGGTAGGCTTTTCTGGCGTGGAGAATGAAGGTCTTGCAGCCGGCAGCAGCAACAACGCCAACGAAGTCGCGGACAAAGCCGTAGTCGTCCCGGTCATCCAGGCCTATCCTGGTCTTGACCGTCACCGGAACAGGGGTTACTCCCTGCATCGCCACGACACACTGGCCAACCAGGTCAGGTGACTTCATGAGACAGGCTCCGAACGCCCCGTCTGACACACGCTCGCTGGGGCACCCGGCGTTCAGGTTGATCTCGTCATAGCCATAGTCGGAAGCACGCTTAGCAGCTGCGGCAAGCAACGCCGGATCACTGCCCCCCAACTGGACTGCGACCGGTTCCTCGGAAGGATCGAAGCGCAGCAGCCGGTCCGCTGACCCGCGAACGATCGCCGCGGCAGTCAGCATCTCGGTGTAGAGACGCACTCGCGGCGAGAGCAGCCGCAGGAAGTAGCGGCAGTGCCGGTCGGTGCAGTCCATCATGGGAGCCACGGACACGCGCCACTCGCCCGCCGGCATGGCTCCGGCCTGCGAATCGATGGAGTTCATGACATGCCGTCGCGGGGAGTTGACTTTGGCGGGCTCGATGCAAGGAGCACGGCATTGAGTATGGGGCGCAGGGCCTTACTGAGCAACGTCGCCCAATGGGTAACTCCCTGCAGCGTCAGCAAGAGATCCTGCCGTACCTCTATCGAGACGTGAGGCAAGCCCCGGCTCTCTGCATGGGCATCGATGGTGTATCCCGCAGGATGACGCCCGGAATAGGGCTCGTTGTCGCCTACGTTGATCGCTGCGTCCGACCGGAGGGCCTCAAGCAACGGGGCAGCTATACGCGCATCCGTATCCCACAGGACACCAACATGCCAGGGACGGGCAGCGCCGCTCAGGGCAGGGGTAAAGCTGTGAATGGCCACCAGGGCGGGCAATGCCGCCAGCCTGGCGAGGCCGCCCGCTACAGCAGCATGATAGGGCTGGTACAGCGCAGTAGTCCGGGTGTCTCGTTGTTCGCCGGTGAGGCGGCGATTGCCGGGTACGACCACCCCGTCGCTGATTTCGGGAAATGCTGACGGATCGTGGAGATGGCGGTTGCAGTCCACGACAAGCCGGGAGTAACCCGACAGGACGGCGGGCACCTGCATTAGCGCAGCCAGCTTCCGGGTCAGTGCAGCGGCGCCAATATCGACGGCGATATGTCCGTCCAGATCCGCCAGAGACAGGCCAAGGTTTCCCAGCAGCATTGGCACCCGGGAACTGGCATGGTCACAGGTCAGCAGGGCCGGATGCGCGATGCTTTCGGGCCACCACTCCTCGAATGCCGGCGGCTCCAGGGGACTGAGCAGTGGACTGGGCGTGGACATGGTCACAGTAACGACAGCTTCTGAGGCGCAGAGGTGGTGTTGTACCCTAGACTTAAGCCCTGAACAACGGACAGGAAACAGACCCCATGACGGAAGGCGGCTCTAACAAGGGCACGGGCAAGGGCAAGGTACTGGTCACTGGTGGTGCGGGGTACATTGGCAGTCACGTGGTGCGTCAACTCGCTGAAGCCGGCGAAGACATCGTGGTACTGGACAATCTCAGCACAGGCTTCCGGTCGGCCGTTACCCGGGGCACTCTGGTCGTGGGGGATACCGGGAACCGCAGCATCGTCCGTCAGCTTCTTGCGGAACACAAAGTCAGCGCCATACTCCATTTCGCCGCCCACACCATTGTTCCGGAGTCGGTGAGCAACCCGCTGAAGTACTACGGCAACAACACCTGCGCGACCCGCAACCTTATCGAGTGTGCAGTAGAGGCCGGCACAAAGCAGTTCATCTTCTCCTCGACTGCTGCTGTCTACGGCATGCCCCCGGGCGGGGTCGCGGCCGAAGACAGTCCGACGGTACCGATCAATCCCTACGGGACCTCGAAACTCATGAGCGAGTGGATGCTGCGGGACGCCAGCCACGCCTACGGACTGGACCATGTGGCCCTGCGGTACTTCAACGTTGCCGGCGCTGATCCGGGTGGAAGGATTGGTCAGTCGACACGGCACGCGACGCTGCTGACCAAGGTGGCCTGCGAAGCCGCCGTGGGCAAGCGCCCCCACGTCTCCATATTCGGCACGGACTATGCGACTCCCGACGGCACCGGGGTCCGCGATTACATTCACGTGGAAGACCTGGCCAGCGCACATCTGAACGCGCTTACGTACCTGCGCCAGGGCGGCACATCGACCACGCTTAACTGCGGGTATGGTCACGGCTACAGCGTCCGTGAGGTACTTGCAGCCGTTGACCGCGCCAACGGCAATCCGGTGGTGCGGCGGGAGGAGCCCAGACGGGCCGGCGATCCGCCCATACTGATCGCGACAGCGGACAAGATTCGGCGGGTACTCGGGTGGCAGCCGCGGCATGACGACCTCGACTTTATCGTCCAGACCGCACTGCGCTGGGAACGCAAGCTGCAACAGCAGCCGGCCGTCTAGGCGCCTCGCTCCTTGTCGTACTGGATGGCGTACTTCTCCAGAAGGTCGTAGAGCGTGGGACGAGTTACCCCGAGCAGCTGCGCCGTCTTGGAGATATTGCCATCCGCATAGGCCAGCGCATTCCGGATGGCCCGGGTCTCGGCGTCCTTGCGTACCTCCCTCAGGTTAACGTTGGGCTGCTGCTCGCCGGCCGCCGCCAGGCCCAGGTCAGCGGCCGTAACGTAGCGGCCCTCCGCCATGATGACGGCGCCCTTCAGCTTGTTCTCCATTTCCCGGACGTTGCCGGGCCAGTTGTAGTGCTCGATCGCGTTCTGTGCATCCGGACTGAACCCGCGGAACTGCCGCCGGTGCTGGGCTGCGTAACGCTCCAGCAGCGTTCGGGCCAGAAGGATGCGGCACCCTCCCTCCCGTTCGCGTAACGGCGGGATGCGAATGGTGATTTCACTGATCCGGTAGTAGAGATCCTCCCGGAAACGCCCTTCCTTGATCGCAGTGTCCAGATTCTGATTGGTGGCACACACCACCCGCACATCCACGGGAATCTCTTCACGACCACCGACCCGCTCCACGACCCGCTCCTGCAGGAAGCGCAGCAGCTTGGCCTGGAGGGACAAGGGCATATCGCCTATCTCGTCAAGAAACAGCGTGCCGCCGTCGGCATGCTCGATCTTTCCGGGCGTCTGCTTCACAGCGCCGGTGTAGGCTCCCCGCTCGTAGCCAAAAAGCTCGCTCTCGAGGAGGTTCTCGGGAATGGCAGCGCAGTTGATGGCCACAAAGCCCTTGCTGATCCGGGGACTGAGGGAATGCAGGGCCCGGGCGAGGACTTCCTTGCCGGTACCGCTCTCACCCAGTAACAGTGTCGTTGCAGTGGTCGGTGCCACCTTCTCGATCATCCGGCAGACCTGCAGCATCTGCTCGCTGGCAGCCACCACGCCGTCCAGGGGTGAGGTGCTCTGCTCCTGCAACAGGCGCTGGTTCTGCCGCTCCAGGTCGTAGATGTGATAAGCGCGATCAACCAGGAGGTGCAACGTGCCGGTATCTACGGGCTTCTGATAGAAGTCGTAGGCACCGAGCCCCACGGCGCGCACAGCATTTTCCTGGTCGCCATGGCCGGTGACAACGATGACCTTGGTGTCCGGCAGCAAAGCCAGGGTCTGCTCCAGGGCCAGGAAGCCTTCGTTGACACCCTCAGCATCGGGCGGGAGCCCAAGATCCTGGAGGACAACGGGCGGCTCGTGCCGACGCACTTGTGTCAGGGCACTCTCCCGATCCTCGGCAACGAGCACTTCGTAATCATTGAAACACCATCGCAACTGGCTTTGCAGCCCCGGATCGTCCTCAACGATGAGCAGCTTTCTGCGTTGATCAGTCAACAGCCTGTCCCCTCCTTAGGAGGCCGCATGATAGCTCACGAAGAACCGGCCTCACGGCACGGGGACCGCATTTGCGGCGTCGTAAACCGGTAGCCGAAGCGCGAATCGGCTGCCTTTCCCGGGCTCGGACTCCACCCGGAGCGAACCGCCCGCCTCAACGACAAAGGTGCGCGCCTGGTAGGCCCCGATGCCCATACCCTTGCTGCCCTTGGTGGTATCGAAGGGACGAAACAGCCTCTCTCGTACAAAGTCGGGCTCCATACCGGCTCCGTCATCCTCAACCTCAATGAGCGCCGCCCCATCAGCCAGTGCGACTCGCACGGTCACCTGACCATCACGCTGGGTCGCTTCCTGAGCGTTGCGAATCAGGTGGGCCAGAACTGCCGTAAGGCGCTCACGGTCGATCCAGACGTGGAGGTCGCCCGAGTCATCCACGAGTTGCGGAACGGGCTCCCGGGACTTGCACCGTTCGATCGCGTCGGCCACGACTGCTGCAACCCTGACCTTCTGCCGGGGGCCACCCGCTTCTCCGCTCTGCAGTTGCTGCAGGAGCTTGTTCATGCGTGCGACGGAGTTGTTGATCGTCGCCATGGCATCCTCGAAGAAGGCCGGGTTGCCCTTGTGCCTGGCGGCGTTTTCCACCATCAGTGACTGCTGGGCAATGAGGTTCTTGAGGTCATGCATGACGAAGGCGGTCAGCCGGTTAAAGGCTTCAAACTGCCGACCCTCAGCGAGCTTCTGATCCGACTCATACTGGGCCAGGAACGCTGCAACCTGCCGGCCGGACGTCCGCAGGAGATCGATTTCCTCAAACGTCAGGCGAAACGCCGAACTTGACTGGAACAGCACGATCAGCCCGATCAGCGTCTCATTGCTGATCAGTGGCACGATCAGCAGCGCCTCCGGAAATGACTCGAGCCACTCAGGACGGCGCAGCCCCCCGTATAGTTCGGGCCGCCGGGCCAGTTCTGCGGTATCAATCGTCCACTGGCGCTCGAGCATGAAAGCAACAGCGGGGTCGTCGGGCAGGATCTGGACGTCAGGCAGCGCCCGGGCGTTCCAGCCGGCCGTCGCCGTAAAGGGTCCGCCCTGACTGGCCCGCATCCAGAGCACGCCAGCAGGACTACTGACAATCTGCGCCACACCGCGAATCACCCGCTCAGGCAGCGGTGACTGGGCATCCGGGGCCACGAGCGTGTCGATAAGTCGCAACCACTCCTCCCGGTAGTCGTAGCGGAAAGGCAGAAAGTGCTTGCTGACATAGACCCGCAGGCGGGCATTCAGCCGCTCGGAAAACAGCAGCAGGCAGACCGGTACGCCGGTCGCGAGGACCAGCAGAAGGGCAGACTGCCGGGCCAGCTCCGGCGCCATGGACCGGAACACCGGGAGCAACAACAGGGCCAGCAGCAGAATCGACAGGCTTGCGAGAAAGCGCGGTGCATAGCTGCGCGCCTCTGGCGAGACGAAGATCGCAAGGGACCACTGGGGACGCAGCCGCAGACCAAAGAGCAGCAGCAGCCCGGAAGCCGCCAGCACGGCGCTGGTAGCACCAAGCAGTGCACGGGGTATGCCCGCCCCCGCTGCTGCCACTATGGCCAGTACCGCCTGCGCGCCGGCCGCGAGGCCGGCCGCTGCCACCAGCGAACGGAGTGCCGTCCTGCTTTCAACGGGCGCGTCACGACCCAGCTGCGCCGCCAGGGCCAGGCACACCAGGGCGATGCTCGCCGCCGCCACGCTGAACAGGGTGCCCTGCCAGGGCGTGCCGTCCTGCCACGCAAGCCAGGCGACCAGACCGGAGGCACCGACGACAACCGCCCAGAACAGGCGCAAGAGGCGCTTGACCACCTCCGGCATGGATTGCTCGTAGGGACCGCGCAAAAGGCGGTGCAGGAGTGCGTACCAGCTGAACAGCAGGATGACCTGCAGTCCATAGAAGGCGACGGGGTAGCCGTCCGCCAAGCTGAAGAGCCCGGGCTGCACCACCAGGATGGCCCAGGCGACGGACGCGAGGAGGACACCCAGCAGCTGCCGACGCACCAGCACGCCGCCGGGGGCCAGCAGGACGTAGGTCCCGGCCACTGAGTACACCAGAGCCATGACCGCGGCCCAGAGCGTGAGATTGAAGAATGCGGCCGTCATCTTCTAATCATAATCCCAATCCAGTCAGATGTTTAGCGTGGATTTCACGAATCTAATCGAGGACATCTATACTGCCCGGCCAGAACCCGCCACCGCCACCACCATGAGCCGCTACCTGATCATCACGAAGAGAACCGGGCGCCTGGGCAACCGGTTAACCCTGGCGGCCCACTGCCTGGCCGCAGCCCAGGAGCGGGGCTGGATCCTGATGAACGCGACGCTCGAAGAGTATGCCCAGCATTTTGTCGGGCCCAGCGTCGATGCCATCGTCTGCGCAATGCCGCGGCCCACTGATCGCAAGCGGGTTCCAGAGTTCACCCGCCCGCTGGCCTACGGCGTTGGGCGGGTCGCGTGGCAGCTGAGCAAGGGGCTGAAACGAATACCCGGCATACCGGTCGCCGCCGAGAAGGCACTGCGCCGCGACCACCGGGACCTCGGGCCGATCGTCATTTCAGCCGAGGAGCGCGGTGCGCGCCTGCTGGCCCTGCAGGGCTACCATTTCCGTCACCACCCCTGGGCGCAGAACCAGGCTGACGCCATCCGGACCTACTTCGCGCCGCTGCCGGAGATTCGCGCCGAGGCTGAACGTGTCGTTGCCGCTGCCCGCGCCGACGCCGATGCCGATGCCGTGATTGGTGTGCACATTCGCCACGGGGACTACGCCAGCCATCTGGACGGTCGCTTTTTCTATCCTGTGCAGACCTACCTGCGGCTGATGCGCGACGCCCGGGCACTGCTCGCCCCACGGCGAGTTGCCTTTCTGATCTTCTCCAACGCTGAGCACGCGGCCAATGAATTTGCAGAGTTCGACGCCACACCCGGACCGGGTGGCCTGGTCAGTGACCTGCACGCACTATCGCTGTGCGATCGGATCATCGGCCCACCCAGCTCCTATTCGAGCTGGTCTGCGTTCTATGGCCGGGTGCCGATTGCTCGGGTGCAGGAGCCTGACCGGAGGCTGACGCCGGCCGACTTTGAGGTGCTGGAGAGTCCGCATCCGCTGTACTAGACCCGCACAGCAGTTCGAAGTGGCGCCACCAATAAGGCCTAAGCCCTTGAAATAAATGGCGTCCCCACGGGGATTCGAACCCCGGTTACCGCCGTGAAAGGGCGATGTCCTAGGCCTCTAGACGATGGGGACCCGGAGCTTGTGCGTGGCACGGTGAGCAGAAAATCTGGTGGAGCCAGACGGGATCGAACCGACGACCTCTTGCATGCCATGCAAGCGCTCTCCCAGCTGAGCTATGGCCCCACATGACAGGGCGCGAAATCTACGCGACAGCGCCGGAACCTGTCAAGGAAACCGCCCGACTCAGACGCTCCAGAACCTTGTCCCGGCCCAGCAACTCAAGGGTTACGTCAATCGGCGGTGACACCGTCCCCCCCGTCACCGCAACGCGCACCGGCTGGCCGAGCTTGCCAAAACCAATGCCGCATTCAGCCGCCACCGCCTCCAGGGCACCATGAAGGTCGCCACGAGTCCAGGTCTTCAGTTCGCCCAGGCGCGCAAACAGACGGGCCAGCGGCGCGTTAATGGCGGGTGTCAGGTGCTTGCGCACCGCCGCCTCATCAATGGTGGGCGGCTCTGCGTAGAGATAAGCGGCGCTCTTTGCCAGGTCGCGCAACGTCGTGGCCCGCTCCCGGTAGGCCTCGATGACGGCAACGGGCGCCGGCCCGCTGGCGGGCTCCAGACCCGCGCGCTGCAATTGCTCGACAAATCCGGCAGTCAGGCTCTCGGCCGGACTGCTCTTCAGGTACTGCTGGTTCAGCCATTTGAGCTTCTCGCCATCGAAGCGCGAGGCCGAGGCGTTGACAGCGCTGATATCGAACAGCGCGATCATCTCCTCCCGGGAGAACAACTCCTGGTCCCCGTGGGACCAGCCGAGTCGCACGAGATAGTTCAGCACGGCATCGGGCAGAAACCCCTCATCCCGGTACTCGAGGACATTCACGGCACCGTGACGCTTGGACAGCTTGGCACCATCGCTGCCTAGAATCATCGGCAAATGCCCATAGGCAGGTACCGGGTAACCGAGGGCCTGGATCATGTGCATCTGTCGGGGGGTGTTGTTCAGGTGGTCATCGCCCCGGATCACATGAGTGATGCCCATGTCGCCATCGTCCACCACCACACCGAAGTGAAACGTGGGCGTACCGTCGGAGCGGACCATAATCAGATCGTCGAGTTCCGCGTTCTGGAACTCCACGGACCCCCGCACGAGATCAGGAACGACGGTGATGCCTTGATCCGGCGTACGAAAGCGCACCACGGAAGGGACACCTGCTGGGAC
>SHZI01000073.1 GCA_009692345.1 Gammaproteobacteria bacterium
CGGGTGCTGTTCCGGTCCGAGGGCGAGATGACCGCGGGTGATGTGGAGGGCGGCCGCGCCGAGTTGCTCTGGTCGAAACCAGTTACCGCCTGGTGGGATCTGGTAGCAGGTCTGCGGGAGGACTTCGGCACGGGTCCGGGCCAGACCTACGGGCTGATCGGCGTGCAGGGGACCGCGCCCTACCGTTTTCACATCGAGGCCGACCTGTTTGGTGGCGAGCGGGGGCAATTCGGCACACGTCTGGAGGCCGACTACGAGATCCTGCTCACCAACCGGTGGATCCTCGTGCCCCGGGCCGAGCTTGAGGCCTTCGGCAAGGACGAGGCGGACCTCGGCATTGGCAGCGGCCTGAGTCAGCTGGAGCTGGGCCTGCGCCTGCGCTACGAGATTCGTCGTGAGTTCGCGCCTTATGTCGGCGTGGAGTGGAGCGGGAAGTTTGGTGACACCGCTGATCTGGCCGAAGACGCTAACGAGTCGGTGAGGGACACGCGCCTCGTTGCCGGCCTCCGCGTGTGGTTTTAGGGAAAAAGGGAAAAAGGTACCGGACCTTAGTTTTGTTAGTTGTTGCAGATGCAACAACTAACAAAACTAAGGTCCGGTACCTTTTCGGGGGAAATCCTGCATTGCCAGGGCCACGGCCCGCGCCACCGTCGCCTCATCGAGCGTCGTGGTGTCGACCCGACCGGTGAGAGTGCCCAGCCAGACTTCCCGGTTGGCCGCTGCATCCACAGCGTGGATCACCAGCTGCCCCTCCTGGTAACTCTGGACGCTGGGGCTGCCGACGTTGACGGAGCCGCCCACGTTGCCGCCAAAGCTCCCAAGGCCAATGCCCACCCGGAACGGACTGGACTTGAGCTTGTCTTTGGCTTCCGTGTCGTAAGCGATCAGCAGCTCGGGATCACTCGCCACTTCGGTGTACCCGCGCCGGGTGAGCTCCGCGTGGATAGCTTTTCGGATGTTCACGTCCAGAAGACGCAGCGGCTCGTTGCTCCCGTCGATACCCGTGACGGACTGCCACCCGAAGGTGCTGTAGGCCGCCAGGTCGATATCCGGGTCGCTCTGGGACTGGGCCCTGGGCGGGTTCTGACTGGCGCAGCCGGCCAGGCTGGCGAACAGACAACGGCTGCAAGCATGGGGTAGAGGGTGCGCATGACGGCCTTCTCCGCTGGAACACAGGCACTGGTCGGGTAGACTAGATTCTGCCCATTCTGCACCCCGAGGACGCTGAGATGTCGAGAGAAGTGCCAGCAATCGGCACGAACGGACTGTCCTTGCCGTTGCTGCCGGCCGTTCGCCAGGCTGCTGACGACGGCCACTGTCCGCCGAAGCTGCCGCAGTAGCATCCCACCAGGCGCAGGCTCCGGCCCATGATTACCCTGCGCTCCCTGGCGGCCGTCCTGTCTGCGCTGTTCCTGCTGGTCATCACCCTGCTGGCGGGCCTGCTCAACCTGAATCCGGCGGCGCTCAAGGGCCAGTTCGAGACCTGGGCCAGCGACCAACTGGGCCGCCAGCTCGCCGTCGACGGGGATTTCCAGCTCAGACTCGGTCCGGTGACGCAGGTCTCCGCCAGTGGCGTGCGCCTGGCCAACGCCGACTGGGGCAGCCAGCCGGAGATGCTGGTTGCGGACCGCGTCCTCCTGGAGCTAAACCTCTGGTCGCTCATCCAGGCCACTACGCTCATCCCCCGGATCGAGGTGGAGGGCCTCGATGTGCTCCTGGAGACCAGTGCGGAAGGCCTCGACAACTGGGACCTGGAACTCAAGCAGGACGAGGAGAGTGTCTGGCCCGAGACCCCCTCTCTGGTGGTGGAGCTGGTCAGCCTGCCCGGCGCCCGCCTGCGCTACGTCACCCCGCGGCTGACCCGCCCACTTGAAGTGCAGTTCGAGACACTGGAGCAGACCCAGGCCCCCGACGGCATGCTGGTGCTCAGTGCCGGCGGCCAGGCCAACGATGTGGCCCTGCGCCTCGGCGCGAGCATCGGGCCTCTGCCGAATTTCCTGAAGGGCGAGAACATCAGCGCCGCGGTGGAGGGCAAGCTCGGCGAGCTCACGCTGGATGGCCGTGCCGAGATCGACGACCTGGGAACGCCCGCTGACACCCGGCTGAACTTCAAGGTGAGCGGCCCGGATGCGGACTACGTGACGCGCACCCTCGGGGTGCGCAATCTGGGCACCGGACCAGTCAGTCTCGACGTGAACATCGCCCCGGCCGCCGACCGGCGCGGCATCAGTGGCACGGTGGCAGGCGTATTCGGCGCCCTCACCCTGGACGGCAGTGGCGAGCTCGTCGATCCCGCTGACCTGAAGAAGCTCGGCTTGCAGATCAAGCTGGCCGGGCCGGACCTGAGCCTGCTGGGTGGTCTGCTCGACATCAATCAGTTGCCGGCGGAAGCCTTCACTCTGGAGGCCCGCTTTGAGCAGAACGACGACATGCTCACCATCGACACCGTCGCCGTCAACCTGAAGGATGCGCAGCTGCAACTAAAGGGCTCGGTCACCGATGTGCAGCAGCTGACCGGCAATGACGTCAGCTTCACCGTCAAGGGCTCCGACCTGGCGCGGTTTCGCCAGCTGCTGCGCATCCCCGGTCTCGCCACCGGCCCCTTCGAGCTGGCCGGGCGCCTGCAGCAGTCAGCCCAGGGCCGGGAGCTGCTGGAGTTCACCGCGACCACCCGGCTCGGCAAGCTCACTGCCAGCGGCCCACTGGGCGATTACCCGGGCTTCTACGGCAGCCAGCTGCAGTTCACGGCCGCCGGCACAGACTTCACCCGCATCGGCACCGCACTGAAAATTGCCGGCTTCCCGGCCGGACCCTTCGACGCCCGGGGTCAGCTCGAGTGGACGAAACCGGGCGTCAGGTTCAGCAACAGCACCCTGAAGATTGCCAGCGATCAGCTGACGCTGAACGGGTTGCTGGGGACCCAGCCGCCTTTCGGGGCGGTGGACCTGCGCATCGCCATGCAGGGCAAGGATCCCCGTCTCCTCGCCCGTTTCCTGAACCAGCCGGCGTTGCCCGCGGGGCCCTACACCCTGGCCGGGCGGCTGCGCCACGACCGGAACGCCTGGCGTATCGACGACGGCAGCGCCGCGCTGGCCGGTGCCCGGTTGCGCATCAACGGTGTGCTCGGCAACCTGCCGGCCCTGCACGGCACGAAAATGAGCTTCTCCGTCGAGGGGCCGAACCTCGCCCCCTTCAGCGGCGTGGCCGGGCGCCAACTGCCGAAGGTGCCGTTCAAGGCGACAGGCAGCCTTGCCAGCGAGCCCAGGGCGCTCCGGCTCGATCAGCTCACGGTGTCTGCGGGTGACCTCAAGGGGAGCGGCGCAGTCACCCTGGGATTGCCCGTCGGGACGTCCCGTACCACATTCGATTTCAGTGCTTCCGGTGCCGGGCTTGGCGATCTCGTGCCGGAACTCGACTGGTTGCCGCTCGCGCGCCTGACCGGCACAGTCACCGCCCGGGGCAGCTGGCAGAAGGACCGCCTGTCCATCGCCGCCCTGAAGCTCCAGACCGCTACCGAAACCGTCAGTGCCCAGGGCGACATCGCGCTGGCGCCGGTGGCCCGGGCGGCCGCGCTGCAGGTCAACGCCACCGCAAAGGATCTGGCGGCCGTGGGGCAGCTCTTCGGCCTGCAACTGCCGGACGGCGTCCGGTTGCCCGACGCACCGCTGCAAGTCGCCGCCCGCGTCTCGGGCAACGCCGACGCACTGGTGCTGGATGCCGTCACGGGCACGGTGGGCAAGACGGATTTTACGGGCCGCGTGCAGCTCGATCTCACGGGCAAGCCCACGGTGGATATCCAGCTCCAGTCGGCTCTGCTGAATCTCGCCGCGTTCAGCGCGGATGGGCCAACGCCAGCCGCCGCACCGACGAGCGCGTCCGGGTTGGTGATCCCGGACACTCCACTGCCACTGGCGCTCCTCAACCAGTTCAATGGCCGGATCGTCGTGCGCGCCAGCAAGATGCTGTTTGCCGGTACCCAATACACAGGCCTCCAGATCGATGCCACCGTGAAGGACGGGCAGCTGACGGCGGATCCCTTCCGGGTGGCCAATCCCGATGGCGCCCTGGCAGTTCGTCTCGAGGTCCAGCAGGGCGCCGGACTGCCCCAGGTGCAGGTCAAGGGCAGCGGCACCGGGCTGGTGTTGCAGTTTGGCAGCGTGGCGACCGAGCGGGCCAATCGGCTCGACTTCGACGGCCAGTTCGATCTCACCGGCCGGGGCCGTAACGTCCGGGAGCTGGCGGCCTCACTGCAGGGCCGGGGGCGCCTGGTGAGCGGTCCGGGCCGGCTGCCCAACACCAATCTGGACCGCATGTACTCCTCGTTCTTCAGCCAGCTGTGGACGTCGCTGAATCCGCTCGTCAAACGCCAGCCCTACACGGAAGTGATCTGTGCCGCGTATCTGTTCAGGGCGGAGGACGGCGTGCTCCGCACCGACCCGGCGCTGGTCCTGCGGGTCAAGGGGATCGATATCATCAGCCAGGGGGCCATCAATCTCCGCACCGAGGCCGTCGATTTCAACTTCAAGACCGTGGCCCGCTCGGGCCTGGGCATCAGCGTCGGTCAGCTGCTGAATCCCTACATCAAGATCAGCGGCACGCTGGCCAGACCCCGGCTGACCCTGGATCCGAAGGGCACTCTCGTCAATGCGGGCGCAGCGGTGGCCACGGCGGGCCTCTCGGTGGTGGCGACTACCCTGTGGGACCAGCTCTTCCGCCAGAACGATCCCTGCGCGACGGCCATTGCCGAGAACGACAGGCACGCCGCTACTTCGCCGCCTTAGGCGCTGGCACAGCAGGCGTGCTCCGCAGCACCCGGGTGGCCGCCGCGATTTCCCGACTGAGGGCCGCAATCGCAGCGGTGTGGGCGGTTACCAGTGCGTCGTAGCCGGGAACACTGACAGGCTCCTGCAGGACGGAGTAGCCGATTTTCGCTTCCGTGCCCGGCGCACCCTGGACGCTCCACACTGCTTCCAGGCTGACTGCGCTGCCCGGTGTGGCATCGAAGCGCTGGATCTCGACCGCCACCCGCCACAGCGGCCGGCCCGTCGCCGGCTGGGGCTCGACGGTGACGGCCGCATCCGGGAGCAGCTGGTTCAGGTTGGCCGCCAGCACCCGGGGCACCTCGCTCTTCAGCGGCGCTGCCCAGACCTGCTGTTGCAGGACGGTGACCCGGTTGTCGCCCGCGCGGGTCACCAGCTGCGGCCGGTCGAGGATCTCCGGCAGGATTACCGGGCCAACGAGAATTTCGAAGGTCGGGACCTTGCTGCTTCCCATCGTCGACGGGATTTCCGTCAGCGTATAAAACACGACCGGGGGGGAACGGGAACAGCCGGTCATCGTCGTGACCAGGAGGGTGGCGGCAACCAGGGCTGCGGGGAGGCGCCACGGCAGGCAAAGACGGCGCTGTTGTTCCATCACTGTTCATCCTCCGGCTTGCCACGAATGAGCGACTCTGGATGCTGCTCCAGGTAATTGGCCAGGTTGCGCAGGGCCGCGGCTGCCTCGCTGACTTCCGACAGGGCCCCGCGCAGATTCTGCTGGAGCTGCGCGTCCGGGGCGAGGGCCCCGTTGGCCGTACTCAGCACCTGGCTGGCATCCTGCAGGGTGGTCCGGGCCGCCGGGATCAGCTCGGAGTTGATCCCGGCCAGGAGCTTGTCCGCGTTCTCGATGGTCGCCTGCAGGTCCTTGCCGATCTTGTCCAGGGGAATCTGCTCCAGCTTCGCAGCCACGGCACCGAGTTTGTCCTCGATAGCCACCAGGCCTCCGGGCGTCGTGGGCAGCACCACCGGGTTCTGCTTCCAGTCGACCGCAGCCTTTGGCGCTGTCGGGAACACATCGAGCGACACATAAAGCTGGCCCGTGAGCAGATTGCCGGTCTTGAGCTGGGCCCGGAGTCCCCGCTTGACCAGGGTGTCCAGCACGGTGCGGCTGAAGCCGGCGGCGTTCGCCGGCGCCGAGCCTTTGCGGAGCTCGGCCTGGATGCGCTCGGGGTAAAAGGCAATTTCCACCGGGATCCGGAACGTAATGCTGTCCGGATCGAAGCTGAGCCCCACGGCGGTCACCTCCCCGAGGGGAATGCCACGGAATTCCACGGTGGCGCCAGGGGTCAGTCCCCGCACAGACTGGTCGAAGTACAGCAGGAAGCGCTGCACTTCGGTCACGGGGGGCTTCATGGCCTCGGCGTAGTTCGCGGACAGCGTGAACGCGGTGTCGGCGGCAGCGGGCTCCGTGACCGGGAGACTGGGCGGGGCCTGGAAGGCGATGCCGCCGGCGATGATCGTGGCAATGGACTGGGTGTCCACCTTGATGCCGGACGAATCCAGGGTCACGTCGATACCGCTGGCGTGCCAGAAGCGGGTGCTGGCGGTTACGTACTGATCATAGGGCGCATTGATGAAGGCCTTGAGCGTGACCTTGCTGCCGCCCGGGTCGAGGGCATAGGCGACAACCTCGCCCACCTGGATGCGGCGAAAGTAGACTGGCGCCCCGATGCTGAGGGAACCCAGTTGCCCGGTGTGGAGCACGAATTCCCGGCCCGGGAGGCCGCTGGTAACAATGGGGGGCGTCTCGAGGCCGACAAACGCCCGGCCCGACTTTTTGGACGCGCCCACGTCCACGCCGATATAGGCGCCGGACAGGAGCGTGCTCAGGCCCGTGACGCTGCTCCCCGTGATCTGGGGCCGGACTACCCAGAACCGGGTGTCCTCCAGGAGCAGGTCCTGCGCCGTCTTGGACAGCTGGGCGGTCGCGACGACGGACGAGCGATCCGGGGCCAGGTCGATGGCCGTGACCGTGCCGATCTCCACGTCCTTGAACCGGATCATCGTCTTGCCAGCCTGGAGTCCGTCAGCGGTCTTGAAGCTGATCGTGATCGTCGGCCCCCGCTGGAGCAGCGCGTTGACCGCGAGTCCGCCGCCGATGAGCGCCGCCACCAGCGGAATGAGCCAGATGAGTTGCGGTCCCCGGCGACTGGCCGGTCGGGTGACGGCCTCTGCCACTTCCGGGGTCGCTCGCTGTTGCTGCTCGTCAGTCATCGTGATCTCCAAGGGGATCCCAGATCAGGCGGGGATCGAAAGAGTTGGCGGCCAGCAGGGTGAGCACGACGACCGCGCCAAAGGCGATCGCGGCCGGCCCGGCATCAATGGCGGCGAGGGGCTGCATCTGCACCAGCGCCGCCATGATCGTCACTATGTAAACATCCAGCATGGACCAGCGTCCGACGATTTCCACCATCCTGTATATCCGGGCCCGCTGTTCCGGCTGCCAGGTGGAGCGCCGTTGTACGGACCAGGCCAGAAACGTCAGGGAAACCAGTTTCGCCAGGGGAATGGTGATGCTGGCCAGGAAGACCAGCAGTGCCAGGGGCCAGGAACCGGAACTCAACAGGTAGACCACGCCGCTCATGATGGTGTCGTTCGCCGTGCCCTGGGGTGAGGTGGTAACCATCATGGGCAGCAGGTTGGCGGGAATATAAAGAATGTAGGCCGCAATCAGCAGGGCCCAGGTGCGCTGGATGCTGTTGGGTTTGCGCTGGTGCAGTGTCGCGCCGCAGCGGGGGCAGGCCAGGTTGCCGCCGCTCTGGGGCGCGCGGCTCAGGAGTTCGCAGTCACCGCAGCGGATCAGGCCAGCCCGGGCGGCGGTAAGGGCCGGCGCGCTCACCGGCCAGCACCGCTGCGGCCAGCACCGCTGCGGGCAGTACCGCTGCGGGCAGTACCGATGCGGGCCCAGAGGCTGCGCGGGTCAAAGGCGGCAGCCATGGCGGTAAACACCAGGAGCAGGGCCCCAAAGGCCCAGAGCGCCACACCGGGCACCACCTTCGCGTACATCTCCAGTTTCACGAGGGACACCAGCAGGCCCAGCATGAAAACTTCCATGAGTCCCCAGGGCTGGATACTGTCCAGCGTACGCAGGATCAGCGGCACGCCGGGCGGCTGGCGGCCGAAATGCAGGGGCAGGACCAGGTACAGGAGCCCTGCCAGAACCAGGCCGGGGGCCAGCAGGGTGGTCAGGCCCACGAGTCCGGCGACCAGCTGCATGTCCTGATGCCACAGCGCGACCAGGGCTCCGGGCAGGCTGACCGTATTCGACCGGCCCTCGATCGTCATGCCGACGATGGGAAACGCGTTGGCAACAATGAAGAGCACGCTGGCCCCCAGCGCAAAAGCGAGGGTCCGGTCGACGGTGTCGGGCGTATCGCGATACAGAACCGACCCGCAGCGGGCGCAGGTGACGACGGTCCGGTCAGCCGGTTCCGGCTCCCGCTGCAGCAGGTCGCAGTCGGGGCAGGCAAGGAGCGCGCGAGGAGCCATCCCCACGATCATCCGTCCTTCCCATACACCTAGGCAAGAAATAAGTGTCACGGTAGAATTTTAGTTCTGACCTCTCGCTTCAGCTCCGGGCGGGCTTGCAGCTCCCGGCTCCATCCCCGGTCTTTGGCGGCAAGATCGGCACGACCGCCCAGCAGTCCACCCCCTACTGGCCGCCCCGCCTCGCACCTCGCAAGGGCGCGCCCAACGTGCTGCTGATCATGACGGACGACTCGGGCTACGGCGTGCCCAGCACCTTCGGTGGTGTGATCCCCACGCCCGCACTGGACCGCATCGCGAAGAACGGCCTGCGCTACACCAACTTCAACTCCACGGCGCTGTGCTCGCCCACCCGGGCCGCCCTGATCACCGGGCGCAATCACCACTCGGTAGGCTTCGGAGTGATTTCCGAGCAGGCGACCGGCTACCCGGGCTACAACAGCATCATCACGGAAGACAAGGCCACCATCGGCCGGATCCTCAAGGACAACGGTTACTGCACGTCCTGGTTCGGCAAGAACCACAACACGCCGTCCTTTACGTCGAGTTCCATCGGCCCCTTCGACCAGTGGCCGACGGGCATGGGCTTCGAGTACTTCTACGGCTTCATGGGTGGTGACACGAGCCAGTGGCAGCCGGCCAACCTGGCCCGCAACACCACCTACATCTATCCCTTCATCGGCAACCCGAACTTCAACCTGATCACGGCCATGGCGGACGAGGCCATCGGCTACATGAACCAGGTCAACACTCTGACCCCGGACCAGCCTTTCTTTGTCTACTACGTGCCGGGTGGCACCCACGCGCCCCACCACCCCACGCCGGAGTGGATCAAGAAGATCAGCGACATGAAACTCTTCGACAAGGGCTGGAACAAGCTCCGGGAAGAGATCTTCGCGAACCAGAAAAAGCTGGGCGTGATCCCGAAGAACGCCAAGCTGACGCCCTGGCCCAAGGACCTGCTGAAGGACTGGGATCAGCTCAGCGCGGATGAGAAGAAGATGTTCATCCGCCAGGTCGATGTGTTCGCCGCCTACGTGGCGTACACCGACAGTGAGATCGGCCGGGTGATCCAGGCCGTGGATGACATGGGCAAGCTGGACAACACGCTCATCATCTACATCAACGGTGACAACGGCACCAGTTCCGAGGGCACGCTGAACGGCACGCCCAACGAAGTGGCCATGTTCAACCAGGTGGACGTGCCTGTAGAGGCCCAGCTCAAGAACTTCTATGACATCTGGGGCTCGGCCCTCACCTACAACCACATGGCGGTGCCCTGGGCGTGGGCCCTGAACACGCCCTTCTCCTGGACCAAGCAGATCGCCTCCCACTTCGGCGGTATCCGCCAGGGCATGGCTATCTCCTGGCCCGCCGTCATCACCGGCAAGGGCGGTATTCGCAACCAGTTTCACCACGTGATTGACGTCGTGCCCACTATCCTGGAAGCGGCCCAGATCAGGCAGCCGGACGTGGTGGACGGGATTCCCCAGAGCCCATCGAGGGCGTGAGCATGGCCTACACCTTCGACAAGGCCAACGCGAATGGGCCCTCCCGGCACCGCACCCAGTACTTCGAGATGTTTGGCGACCACGCGATCTACCACGAGGGCTGGATGGCCAGCACCAAGGTGATGCGGCCGCCCTGGGTGACCCTCGCGCCGCCCTCGGATCCCACCACCTTCCCCTGGGAGCTCTACGACCTGAGCAAGGACTGGACCCAGGCCGATGACGTCGCGGCGAAGAACCCGGCCACGCCCAAGGAGCTGCAGGACATCTTCATGGAGGAGGCGAAGAAGTACCAGGTTCTGCCTCTCGACTCTTCAGTGGTCGCACGCCTGCTGACACCCCGGCCCAGCATTACGGCTGGCCGGAATGTGTTCACCTGGACGACGCCCCTCACGGGCACGCCCAACGGGGACGCGCCCTCGATTCTCAACTCGTCCTACAACTTCAAGGCCGAGGTGGAGATTCCGGCGGGGGCGGCAACGGCATGCTGATCACCCAGGGTGGACGTTTCGCGGGCTACGGCTTCTACCTGCTCAAGGGCAAGCCCGTGTTCACCTGGAATCTGGTGGACCTGGAGCGCATCAAGTGGACTGGCGCGGACGTGCTGTCTCCCGGCAAGCAGACCCTGGAATTCGACTTCAAGTACGACGGTCTCGGCATGGCGACCCTCGCCTACGGCAGTCCCAGCGGCATTGGCCGGGGCGGCACGGGCGTGCTGACGGTGGACGGCAAGGTGGTGGCCACCCAGCAGATGCCGAAGTCCCTTCCCCTCACCCTGCAGTGGGACGAGAACCTGGATGTGGGTTCCGACACCGGCTCGACGGTGGATGACCAGGACTATCAGGTGCCTTTTGCCTTCGACGGCAAGATCAACAAGATCACGCTGGCCATCGACCGGCCCCAGCTGACGCCGGCCGACATCGCGACGCTGGAAGCCGCCCAGCGGAACAACAAGACCAGCGAGTAAGCAAGTCTGGAAACAAGGGCCGCGCCATCCGGCGCGGCCCTTGTTCGTTCTATACTAGATCAATCCTCCGGCGCTCGCCGCAGACCTTCAGGAGACCCCCATGCGTAATCTGCTGCTTCCCATCGCCCTGCTGGCCTTTGCTGGCGTCGCCCAGGCCCAGTTCATGCCCGAGAAGCTCACGCCCATGGGTGAGAAGATCGTGGCGGCGATGAACAGCGACATCCGCACGCCGGAGGAGAAAGAGCGTGACGCCGAGCGCAAGCCCCGGCAGACGCTGGAGTTCTTCGGGCTGCAGGACAACATGCGGGTGCTGGAGCTGGTGCCCTCCGTGGGCTGGTACACGAAGATCCTCGGCCCGGTGCTGGCGGAGAAGGGCGAGCTCTACGTCGCCATTGGTACCGACCGGCTCGCGCCCGTGCTCAAGGCCACGCCGTCCCTCGCCAAGGTCAAGGTTGTAACCGTGGACGCCAAGATGTCGCCGGCGCCCGGCAAGATGGGCCAGTTCGATCTCGGCGACTTCTCCCTGGGCGTGAAGGATCTGGATCTGATCCTCACCTTCCGCAACTATCACAACCTGTCGGCCGGAGCCCGCGCCAGCCTGAACAAGGCGGTTTTCGCGGCGCTGAAGTCCGGTGGGCACTACGGCATCCTCGATCACACCCGCCGGCACAACGAGCCCGACAACACGGAGAACTGGCGGCGGGTGGATCCCGTGCTGGTGATCCGGGAAGTCCAGGCGGCAGGTTTTATTCTCGAAGACTACTCCGCCATTCACTACATCCCGGATGACGAACTGCGCTACGAAGTGGCCCGCAAGACTGTCAGCGGCAACTCGGA
>SHZI01000074.1 GCA_009692345.1 Gammaproteobacteria bacterium
CGCCTCTCGGGCGGCGAGGCTGGCACTTCGGCCAGCGCTACGACCAGCTTCCCGCTCGCGCGGGCGGACACCGAACTGCTAGGCTCAAGTGAGGTAACAGGAACTCCGTCGCGCATGTGGCAAAACCTTGGCCGCGGCCTCAACCGCGCGTGGCGTGTTTTCGGGACCGGCCTCAGCTTTGCCGTATTCGGAATAGGCGGCCTGTTTCTCGGCGCGGTCGTTTGCATGGTTATGCGCGTCATCATCCACGATCCGGAGGCCTATTCACAGGCCACCCGTCGCCTGGTTTCCCGTGCCTTTCGCCTGTTCGCTGCGTTCATGGCGGCGGTGGGAGTCTTGCGTTGGCGCGTCGACGGCATCGCTCACTGGCCCCGCGATCGCGGGTGCCTCGTCATCGCCAATCACCCGACCCTCATCGACATCGTCTTTCTTATTGGGCTGTTTGACGGCGCGGACTGCGTCGTGAAAGCCGGGGTGCTGCGGAATCCCTTCTGGGGCATCCTCGTTCGGGCCGCTGATTATGTCTCAAATGAAAACCCGGCTGAGCTGCTGGATGCGGCGGTGCGGCGACTGCAGGCTGGGCGCACTGTCGTCATTTTCCCCGAGGGTACGCGCACGACGCCGGGACAAGCGCTCGCGTTTTCTTCCGCCGCCAGCGCTATCGCCGTCAGGGCCGGATGCTGGTGCCTGCCCGTCGTCATCACTTGCACGCCGCCGACGCTCTACAAGCACCTGGCCTGGTACCGGGCGCCCGCGGTCCGGGCAGACTTTCGCCTGCGAGTTTGCCCGCCTTGGCCGGTCGCCATGGCAGCGGGCACTATAGCTGCGCAGCGCCGTGCAGCCCACGCGCTTACCATCGAGTTTGAGGGGCTTTACGCCAGGGAGCTCGACCCCTCCTTGCCGCCCGCAGCTCTGCCCTATAATGCTGCGTGGCGTTAGAACGTCTGCGCCATCCTCGTCCTGGGACTGAATTGCAATGACTGAAGATCTGTTCGAGACAGTTCGCGACGTGCTCGCAGAGGAGTTCGAGATCCCCAGGGCCTCGATCGTTCGTGAAGCAAACCTGTATAAGGATCTGAACATTGACAGCATAGACGCCATCGATCTGATCGTCAGGTTACGAGAGATCACCGGCAAGCAGGTTCCACCGGATCGATTCAAGGCCGTGCGGACGGTCGGTGACGTCATCGCGGTGCTCGAGACTCTGTGAGCCCCACGAGGTGGAACAGGCTGCTGAGTGCTGCCTCTTTACTCCTGACTGCCGCCTATCCCCTGGCGGTCTATTTCCTCCTGGATCATGGCGACGTGCGCCTGGCCGGGCTGGCCTTTCTGCTGGTCCTAGCCATGCGCTTCCTCACGCCCGGGTCGACGCAGCTGCAGGTTTCGGCCGCGCTTGGTGCTGGCGCCCTCTTCGCTACTGCTATCACCCTCACCAACAGCGAAATTCTGGCACGCTTGTACCCGGTAGCAGTTAGCGGCGTGCTGCTCGTAGCGTTCGGGGTGACCCTGGTCAGGCCGCCTTCCATGATTGAACGCATCGCGCGCGCGACGGGTGTGGCCCTGAACGAACCGGATATGCGTTACACACGGACGGTAACAGTGGTCTGGTGCGGGTTCTTCCTGTTAAACGGTGGCATAGCCCTCGTGACCGCGCTGGCGACCTCACGCGAAGTCTGGGCGCTCTACAACGGCCTGGTCTCGTACCTCATCGCCGGGGCGATACTGGCGGGCGAGCGGCTCATCCGGCCCGTGTTCCAGCGGCGCTTTGCCGAATCCGCGTCCCGGTAGAACGTGCGCCCGACAGTGATCAGGCTCTCGGGGACTTCGGATTACTGTCTGGTTTTGCCGCTGAGCGAGAAGGAGCTGGAGCACGCGCTTGCCGCTGGGTGGGCGAACATCCGCGACCTGGCCCTGCAACAGGCGGGGCCGGAGCTGGAAGCAGGCTGTTCGCCCATCTGGCGCGTCACGGGCCCGTCGGTGCCTCCATTGCCAACCGAGATCCCCGACATCTCAACCATCGACCACCTGCTGGGCCGTAAGGATGCGCGGGAGCCGCTGGTTATTCGCAAGCGGGGCTCAACCGAGGCGCTGAATTTCGCATTCCACGTCCCGGCAGACTTCCCGTGGTTCGAGGGACACTTCCCGGGCGAACCGATTCTGCCGGGCATTGCCCAGCTGTGGCTGGCGATCGGGAACGCGCGGGCACTGACCGGACACTCGGGACAGCCGACTGCGATCCAACAGCT
Organism: Gammaproteobacteria bacterium; assembly: GCA_009692345.1. Lineage (GTDB taxonomy): Bacteria > Pseudomonadota > Gammaproteobacteria > Steroidobacterales > SHZI01. The sequence continues at coordinate 2,247 of SHZI01000074.1, forward strand.
CAAGTTCAAAGCCCCAATGAGGCCGGACCAAGTCGTCGAACTGAACCTCCAGAGCATTGACGGCGGCGAAAATATTCTCTTCAGCTACCGGTCTGCTACCGGCGAGCACGCTTCAGGACGGTTGGCGTATGGGGCACGCTGAGGGAGTTTTTCCCTGCATTCTGGTCCCGCACTACAACCATGACCGGCAGATTCGTCCGGTCATCGCTGCGCTCGGCCAACTCGGCTTCCCCGTGCTCGTGATCGATGACGGCTCAGCCGCGGAGAGTTTCAAGTCGCTGCGGGACTTTGTGGCCAACTTGCCGTGGGTGTACCTTCACCGTGAGCCACAGAACCGTGGCAAGGGTGCTGCTGTCATGTGCGGCCTGCGCATCGCGGCGGCGCGTGGTTACTCCCACGCCGTTCAGATCGATGCCGACGGCCAGCACTGCATTGGGGATATCCCGGCTTTGTTGGACCTGGCCCGTGAACGCCCGGAATCGCTCGTTTCTGGGTCGCCCGTCTATGACGCGACAGTGCCTAGCGCCCGCCTGTACGGTCGCAAGATCAGCCTCTTCTGGGCACGCCTGGAAACCTGGTCATGGGACATCCAGGACCCCATGTGTGGTTTCCGCGTCTACCCCGTTGCCAGGATTATTGCCCTCGTGGAATCGGGGCCCGGCATGGAGTTTGACGTGGAGATCCTGGTGCGGGCCCATTGGGCAGGTATTCCGCTACAGTTCTTCCCGACAGCGGTTACTTATCCGCCCGAAGGGCTGTCTCACTTCCGGATGTTTCGCGACAACGTCAGGATATCCGCCATGCACACCCGCCTGTTCTTTGGGATGGTCCGCAGGATTCCGGTCGTGATCGCGAGCCGCCTGGGCAGGAAAGCTCTGGTATGAGCGGAGAACCGTTACCTATCAGCATCGACCTCTCCGCCAGGGTTTCCATCACGGTGCCCTTTCACGATGCCGATCCTGCCGGTGTCGTCTGGCACGGCAACTACTTCCGCTATTTTGATGGTGCCCGGTGCGCGCTTCTCGAGAAGATCGGCTACGGCTACCGGCAGATGCTGGCTGGCGGTCATTACTGGCCGATCGTGCAGGCCAACGTGAAGTACGTCAGGCCTGTGAGCTTCGACTCACGAATTACGACCGTCGCTACCCTCACCGAGTGGGACTACAGGCTCAAGATCGGGTACGCAGTGTTTGACGACCAGGAGATCAGAGTAACCACCGGATATACGATCCAGGTGGCGGTCAGCGCTGAGACGGGAGAAATGTATGGCGCTCCCGAGGTCCTGCGGGAAAAGCTGAGGGCCTACCTCCGGCAGTCGGGCCAGGCGCTTTGAGCCGCGCCTGGTTACCCACGGAGGTTCTGCCCCATCGCCTGCCGATGCTGTTCCTTACGCAGATCGTTTCATGGGGGCGCGACGACCTGATTGGGGAGGTGGAAGTATCAGCCGACAGCCCATTTTTTGAGCCGGGGCTTGGAATCCCGCGGTGGGTCGGGATCGAGTACATGGCCCAGGCAGTTGGTGCGCTCGACGGAATCAGGCTCTGCGAGGCAGCGCTGCCGGTGCCACCAGGGTATCTGCTGGGCACGCGCCGCCTGGACCAGACTGACGGATATTTTCACTCGGGTGCGACCTTGAGGATCACCGTTCGAGAGGTCCTGAAGGGCGACAATGGACTGGGAGTATTCTCTTGCCTGCTGGAGGACGGCGAACGATCCCTGTCCTGTGAGCTTACTGTCTATAGACCGGTTGCAAGCCACGCTGAAACCGATGCCTGACAACAAACAGAAGAAGTCGGTGCTTGTGACGGGCGCCAGTTCGGGAATCGGCAGGGCGATTGCCGAGCATCTTGCGGGTGATGGGTTCGATGTCGTGATCAACTATGCGCGCAACGAGGCGGGAGCAGCCGAGACTGTCGCCGCCGCCGCTGCCCTGGGCTCGTCGGCCAGAGCGCTCCGGTTTGATGTAGCCGATCGCGCCGCCGCCGCTGCGGCCGTTGAGGCCGACATCGACGCTCATGGGCCATACTATGGCGTAGTGCTGAATGCGGGCATCGTGCGGGACGCTGCCTTCCCCATGCTGACCGGTGATGACTGGGATATTGTGCTCCGCACAAATCTCGACAGCTTCTTCAACGTGCTTCATCCAGCCCTCATGCCGATGATCCGGCGACGCCAGCCCGGGCGTATCGTTACGATCTCCTCGGTATCTGGTATTCGGGGCAACCGTGGCCAGACCAACTACAGTGCAGCGAAGGCCGGTTTGATTGGCGCCACCAAGGCCCTGGGCCTGGAGCTTGCCAAGCGGGGCATTACGGTCAACTGCGTCGCACCCGGTGTGATTGCGACAGCCATGATTGAAGCGGTGCCTCTGGATGCGGTACTGGAAATGATTCCCATGCGCCGCATCGGCTTACCGGCCGAAGTAGCGGCAGTGGTCGCCTTCCTGATGTCACCAGCCGCAAGCTATGTCACGCGTCAGGTTATTGCCGTGGACGGGGGACTGTCATGACCCGGCGAGTTGTCGTCACGGGAATGGGCGCCGTTTCTGCACTCGGCTCCGACTGGCAATCCGCGGAGGCTGGGCTGCGAGCGCGCCGGAATTTCGTCGTGTACAAGCCGGAGTACGCTGAGTATCGCGGCCTCAATACGAACCTCGTGGCGCCAGTGGATTTCCAGCCGCCCGAGCACTACTCGCGCAAGCAACTTCGGACGATGGGCCGGGTGGCTGTCATGAGCGTCCGCGCAGCCGAACTTGCCCTCACCCAGAGCGGGTTACTCGCAGATCCGGTGCTAAAGTCAGGGAGGACGGGGGTGGCATTCGGCTCGTCGTCCGGGAGCCCGCCGGCCATCGCTGAGTTTGGCCAAATGCTGGTCAGCAAGACCACTGTAGGACTGAATGCCACAAGTTACGTCCGCATGATGTCCCACACTGCCGCCGTCAACATCGGCGTGTTCTTCGGCGTAGTAGGCAGGGTCATTACTACCAGCAGCGCCTGCACCGCCGGCAGTCAGGGCATCGGCTACGCCTACGAGGCTATCAAGTTCGGGCGCCAGACCGTAATGATCGCTGGCGGTGGCGAGGAGCTCGACCCGACGCAGTCGGCGGTATTCGATACCCTCTACGCGACGAGCACGCGCAACGATTCGCCGCAAACGACGCCGCAGCCCTACGATCTGAATCGGGATGGTCTGGTCATTGGCGAGGGCGCGGGGGCGCTGGTACTCGAGGAGCGCGAATTTGCCCTGGCCCGGGGAGCGACGATTTTCGCCGAGATCGTCGGGTTTGGTACCAACGCCGACGGCCAGCACGTGACGCGCCCCAATGAGCAGACCATGGCGCACTGCCTGCGACTCGGTTTGGAGGATGCCGGTATCCCGGCTTCGGCGGTTGGCTACGTTAACGGCCATGGGACCGCCACAGAGCACGGGGACATTGCCGAAACGCAGGCGACGGCAGCCGTGTTCGGTCGGCCGGTGCCGATGAGCTCGCTGAAGAGCTATATCGGTCACACCCTTGGCGCCTGCGGCGCCCTTGAGGCCTGGCTTAGTATCGAGATGATGAATAACGACTGGTATGCGCCCACCATCAATCTGGACAATCCGGACCCGCGTTGCGCTGAACTCGACTACGTCCAGGGTGAGGGTCGGGTGATGAGGAACGAGTTCGTGATGTCCAACAATTTTGCCTTCGGTGGCATAAATACGACGCTGGTGTTCAAGCGCACGCTATGAAGAATCTGGCAGAGAACAGGCGCCGTGCAGACCGCTAGTCGCGACCGGATGTCGGGTTCCTACGTGCCCGAATCCCGGTTCGGCGAGTGGTTTCAGCGCACGGATATCTGGCGGCGCTATGTGGTGCAGGAGGCGGTTGCTGAACTGTGCTCGCTGCTGCCCCGAGATGGTGGGGCGGTTGCGAGGGTTCTGGATGCCGGATGTGGTGAGGGAGTCGCCTTTGCGAGCCTGCAACGGCAGTTCCCTGGCGCAGCGATCCTCGGTGTGGATATCAACGCAGAGGCCGTCAATGCCGCACGCCAGGCTGCTGGTGTGGCTGGAGGCAACATCCAGGTGTGTCAGGCCGATGCGGCACACCTGACGATCGAGACCGGTTCCGTGGACGTCGTGGTCTGCCACCAGCTCTTGCACCATTGCTCCGACCCGGTCAGCGTTCTCGCTGAGTTGCGACGTGTGCTTGCGCCCGAGGGCTGGCTGCTGGTCGCCGAGTCCTGCCGGGCGTTTCTGGAGTGGTGGCCTGTGCGGATCCTGTTTCGCCATCCGCCTCGCGACCAGTACACGTCGGCTGGCTACGCCACCCTCGTTGGCGAGGCGGGGTTTGCAGTTGATGCCTCTCGTGTATTGAATCCCACGCCGTGGTGGAGCCTGCCGGATCTGGGTCTGCGCGAGAAACTCGGTGGCCAGCCTCGGGTGAGCCAGGCCCGCCAGGTGCGAATCGCGGCGCAGCGACTGGATGCCGGCGGTTGCGGCTAGAAGGGCCCGGCAGGCGCCTCAGCCCCCGGCCCGCAACCGCCGTTTCACGTCGCCCACCTGCCGCCGGCTGACCTGCAGCAGGGGAAAATCGGCTTTGAGCCGGACCTGCCAGGTGCCACTGTCATCCCGGTCCAGGCTGTCGAGCCAGGCCACGGCGATCAGGGTATTCCGGCTAATGCGGAGGAAGCGCTCGCCAAACTCGTCCTCCAGATCCTTCAGGGGCTCGTCGAGCAGGGCTTCGCCGCCGGCGTAGTACGCCGTGACATATTTCTGGCCGGCCTGAAAACAGAGGATGTCGTCCACCGGAATCATCTGCAGGCCCCGCGTGCGCTGCACGCACAGGTGGGTGCGGGGGGCGGCGCCGGGAATCTGGAGCAGCTGGGCGCGGCCGACGCGGGCGGCATGCTCCAGCGTCTGCTGAAGGCGTTCCCGGCGGACCGGCTTCAAGAGGTACCCCACCGCCTGGGCCTCGAAGGCCTGGATGGCGTACTCGTCATAGGCGGTGGTGAACACGACGGCCGGCCGGCGTTCCCAGCCGGCCAGCTGGCTCGCGACCTGCAGGCCGTCGATGCCCGGCATGCGGATGTCGAGCAGGACCACATCGGGCTGCAGCGTGTTGCAGAGCTGCAGAGCTTCCTCACCATGGCTGGCTTCGCCGATCACGCGAAAACCCTCCAGGTCGCCCACCAGCTGGCGCAGGCGGCTGCGGGCCGGGGGCTCGTCATCGACGATCAGGACGCTGGCAGGTTCGACACTCATGAGTAGCGGCGGACTCCGTTGGCCGGAAAGGTGACAGTCACGGTATAGCGGTCTGGCCCTGCCAGGACTGCCAGGGTTCCATCCTGGCCGAAGGCCAGCTCCAGGCGCTCGCGAATGTTGTCCAGGGCCAGGCCGTGGCCCGGACGGGACGTCAGACCCGCCGGCGGCAGTGGGTTTGTTACCGCAATGCGGATCAGCTTGCCGTCGGCTTCGCCAGAGACCGTGATGATGCCCGGCTGGGGCGAGGGTTCGATGCCGTGGTAGATGGCGTTCTCCAGCAGGGGCTGAATCGTGAGTCCGGGAATCTCCGCCGTGACAGGCAACGTGCCGATTTGCCAGTCCACCTGCAGACGCGGGCCCAGCCGATGCTGTTCCATGCGCTCATACACCCGCGCTATCTCCAGCTCTTCATGCAACGGGATGAGCTGGCGCCCGTCCCGCAACGAGGCGCGGAACAGGTCAGCGAGATCCTCCACCGCCTGCTCCGCAGCCACCGGATTCGAGCGGGTCAGGGACGCGATGGTGTTCATGCTGTTGAAGAGAAAGTGCGGCCGGATCCGGGCCTGCAGCGCATTCAGCCGGGACTCCGCCTCCCGGCGCACATTCCGTTGCCACTGCTGGGACACATAGAAATAGCGCAGCAGCGGGGCCATCACCAGCGTGGCGATGGCGAGATTCCGGGTCAGAAAGGACCAGTGGTCGGTCGGGAACCAGCCACCGCCGGTATCGGGCCCGGCCCCAAGGTAACGGCCGAGCCAGAAGGCCGTCTCCGAGACCACGGTGACGCAGGCCATGACGATCAGGTACGCCACTACGCTGCCTTCGGGCACCGCGAAGCGGGTGAGCCACTGGCGCAGCCGGCACAGGAGGGCCGCCGCGATCAGCCCGATCCACAGCAGCAGCAGGGCGGCCTGGGACAGGTGCGAGTAGAACGCAAACCAGCCGGGCTGGCCGGCCAGCGTCAGGAGCAGGGCGAGCAGCTGGGAAGCGAGGACGACGCCAAAGACGGCCAGGGGCGAGCAGAGATCCGGAAGCCTGAAATGGTTGGGGTTGCCCGTCTGGCCGGCTTTACGTCCTGCTGCAGGCCTGGTCGACGGCCCGGCTGGCGTTGGCACGCTCGACATCGAGTTCCTCGTCAGTCAGGTAGATGCGCTCACCGTCCGGGCCGGGCTTGTAGAGCCGCCGTGCACGGCCGTAATTTGCCATACGATCCCTGGCCGCCGCGCAGATGACCTCCCGCTCGGCCAGGACCTTCCGCCGGTCGGCCTTGGCCGCCGCCGCCTCGGTCTGCGTCAGGTCTTCCCGGACTGCCGCTGCGGCGTCCAGCTCCGACTCGGCCTCGACCCGGGCCTGCAGCGCGGCTTTGTCCGTTCTCCGGAAGCGGATGGCCAGCTCTTCAGCGCTGCTGTCCGGGGGCGGCTGATCGCTGAAGTGCGGGACGCCCTGGGCATCCACCCACTTGTACACCGATGACTCCTGCGCCACGGCCGTGGACGCGGCGAACCAAGCGATGCAGAGCACCAACGAACCAACAGGGGCAGACGGGCGCTTCATGACGGCAACCTTACCTCGACGTGGGGCGATTATGCCACCTGGACTGGGGAGGAAATTGGACCGGGTTCACGGTCGGCGGACGGCAGGGAGCGGGGTTACAGCGGGGAACCAGGCCTGGCTCCCGGTCCGGGGCCTTGAGGGTGGGTGGCTCCGGCGGGGCCGGGCATAACGCCCGGGCGGCCCCGCCGCAGTCACCCGTGGGGTCAATCAGGTGTAGGCACTCTCGCCGTGGGACACGGTGTCCAGACCTTCCCGCTCCTGGTCCTCGCTGACCCGCAGGCCAATGGTCGCCTTGACCAGGGCGAAGCCAGCCATCGAGACCACCCCCGACCAGACGACCGTGGTGCCCACCGCCCACAGCTGGGCGATGAACTGGGCGGACATGGAGTAGGGCGCCACCGCATTGGCCACGTAGTCGTAGACGCCGGTGCCACCGAGGGACGGGTCGCAGAACACGGCGGTGAGCAACGCGCCGGTGATGCCGCCGACGCCGTGCACACCGAACACGTCCAGGGAGTCGTCGTAGCCCAGCATTGCCTTGAGCTTGGTCACCGCCCAGAGACAGACCAGGCCGGCGATCAGGCCGATGACGATGGCGCCCATCGGGCCGACCCACCCGCAGGCCGGGGTGATGGCCACGAGACCGGCAATCGCGCCGGAAGCAGCCCCGAGCATGGTCGGCGTGCCCCGGAAGGCCCACTCGGCAAAAGACCAGGCCAGAGCCGCCGCTGCGGTGGCGAGGATGGTGTTGGCAAACACCTGGGCAGCGAGCCCGTTGGCTTCCAGATTGGAGCCCACGTTGAAGCCAAACCAGCCCACCCACAGCAGGCACGTGCCGATCATCACCATCGGCAGGTTGTGGGGCTGGAAGGACGAACGGCCGATGCCCACGCGCTTGCCCAGGAAACAGGCGCCCACCAGTCCGGCGATGCCGGCGTTGATGTGCACCACCGCGCCACCGGCAAAGTCCAGCGCGCCCTTCTGGAAGAGGAAGCCCGCCGTCGCCCCGGCGGCGGCGCCGGCCTCGGCGTCGGTATAGGCATCCGGCCCCGCCCAGAACCACACCATGTGGGCAATGGGCAGGTAGGAGAAGGTGAACCAGAACACCATGAACACCAGCACCGCCGAGAACTTGATGCGCTCCGCGAAGGCACCAACGATCAGGCAGGGCGTGATGCAGGCGAAGGTGAGCTGGAAGACGAAGTAGGCCATTTCGGGCACATAGACGCCCTTGGAGAAGGTGGCGGCCAGCGACTCAACGGTCAGGCCACTCATGAAGAGGCGGTCGAAGCCCCCGAAGAATGCCGAGCCGCTCGTGAAGGCGATGCTGTAGCCGTAGACGGCCCAGAGAAGGGCGATCAGGCAGAAGGTCATGAAGACCTGCATCAGCACCGACAGCACGTTCTTCGACCGGACCATGCCGCCGTAGAACAGTGCCAGCCCGGGAATGGTCATCAGGATGACCAGCATCGTCGAGGTCAGGAGCCAGGCCGTGTCGCCCTTGTCCGCCACCGGCGTCTCGGCGCCGAAGGCGAGACCGGGGGCCAGCAGACTGGCCACCAGCAGAGCTGGCGACGCGAGGCGCAACGCGTTGCGGAACCGGGTCAGAAGAGTCTTGAGTTGAGTCACGGTGTTATCTCCTGGGCGAATCTTTTGCTGTCGTGAAGTGGGCTTCTGTGACGAAGTGGGGCGCGGGTCAGACGGCTTCGCCGCCGGTTTCCCCGGTCCGGATCCGGACCACCTCGTCCAGTTGGGTGACGAAGATCTTGCCGTCGCCGATCTTGCCGGTGCGGGCGGTGTTGGCGATCGCCTCGACGACCTGCTCGACGATGTCGTCCGTCACGGCCAGTTCCAGCTTGGTCTTGGGCAGAAAATCCACGACGTACTCGGCGCCCCGATAGAGCTCCGTGTGGCCGCGCTGGCGGCCATAGCCCTTGACCTCGGTGACGGTGATGCCCTGGACGCCCATTTCGGTGACGGCCTGGCGCACATCGTCGAGCTTGAACGGCTTGATGATGGCGGTGATGAGTTTCATGGGCCGAACTCCTGCGGGCCGCGGCTGAAGTTCGTCAAGGCGTGTTTCGCCATGAAAGCGCTCCTAAACTGGCTTGTTTGCTCTGGACGGGACTGGCACGATCATCGCGCCGACCCCATGCGCACCAAGCACGGTGCGTGCCAAGTACTGGTAAGCCGGCCCCACCCCGCGGGGGCGCCGGTCTCACCGTTCCGCCCGGGATTTTTGCACCAATACAGGGCGCCGGCGAGAGCGGATGGAGTCGTTACAGGGCGTGGCTACACAGCAGGAGCTGAAAACTATGGATGCGAAGTTTGTTGAAGACCTGGCCCGGAAGCTGGTGGCCAATGTGCCCGGGAGTGTCCGGGCGCTGCAGGCTGACCTGGAGCGGAATTTCGAGGCCCTGCT
>SHZI01000075.1 GCA_009692345.1 Gammaproteobacteria bacterium
AGTGGGTTTCAACCCCGTGGCGCTTGCACAGGCGCATCAGGTCATCCACGGACAGGGGCAACCGGCGCTCCCCGACTTCCTCAGCTGACCGCCCCAGGTCGGGGAAGTCGTTCCGGGCCATTTCCTGGTGGGAGCGGCTCAGCAGGTGGGCAAACTGACGGCCCGTCGTGCCGGTCTGGGCCAGCAGCTCGGGGCTCGCCGCCTCGAGGAGCTCCCGGGAGAACAGGAAGCCGGGCTCCAGGAGAATGCGCTGCCCGGTCTCGATCATGCTGAGGCAGGAAATGGAGGGGGCCACGGCGGCATCCACCTGGATACAGCGCGCCGAAAGATCCTGCAGGGTCAACCCATTGCGCAGCCGCAGGCTGCGGATCTTTGCCCCCAGAAAGTGACTCTTGCGCAGCCGACCTGGCATGGATTGCGACCAGGATTAGTTTGTGAAAGTTACAGTGTGAAATTTCTATTGTGAAATTTTTCTCTGATTTATCGTAGAGTTGAAGCTCCCTGAACGCAACCGGAAGCATGCCCATGGCCAACAACAATTCAGCACAACAGATTCAGCGCGACTGGGCTACCAGTCCCCGGTGGCAGGGCATTACCCGCCCCTACTCGGCGCAAGACGTAGTCCGGCTGAGGGGTTCGGTCCCGATCGAATACAGCATTGCGCGGCTCGGCGCGGAGAAGTTCTGGAGCCTTCTGCACTCGGAAAAGGTCGTTTCCGCGCTGGGCGCCCTGACCGGCAATCAGGCCGTCGAGGGAGTCCAGGCTGGCCTGAAGGCAATCTACTGCTCCGGCTGGCAGGTTGCCGGGGATGGCAACAGCAGCGGCGACATGTATCCCGACCAGAGTCTCTACGCCGTGGACTCCGTGCCAAAGATGGTGGAGCGCATCAACAATGCCCTGCTCCGCACGGATCAGATTCACCACATGGACGGCAACAGCAAGATCGACTGGCTGGCGCCGATCATCGCCGATGCCGAGGCCGGCTTTGGCGGCAACCTGAACGCGTTCGAGTTGATGAAGGCCATGATCCGGGCCGGCGCGGCCGGTGTGCATTTCGAGGACCAGCTCTCATCCGCCAAGAAGTGCGGCCACATGGGCGGCAAGGTTCTGGTGCCGACCCAGGATGCGATCAACAAACTCGTGGCGGCCCGTCTCGCTGCCGATGTGCTGGGAGTGCCGACGGTGCTGATAGCCCGTACCGATGCGGATGCCGCCAATCTCCTGCAGGCAGACTTCGACAAGCGTGACCAGAAGTTCCTCACGGGCAACCGGACCAACGACGGGTTCTACGAAGTTCGCGCCGGGCTTGACCAGGCCATCGACCGCGGACTGGCCTATGCACCCTATGCCGACCTGCTCTGGTGCGAGACGTCCAAGCCCGACCTGGCCCAGGCCGAGCGCTTCGCCAAGGCCATCCACGCCAGGTTTCCCGGCAAGCTCCTGTGCTACAACTGCTCACCGTCCTTCAACTGGAAGGCCAACCTCCCGGCCGAGAAGCTGAAGGAGTTCCGGGAGCGGCTTGCCGACATGGGGTATCGCTATCAGTTCATCACCCTGGCCGGCTGGCACGCCCTTAACCTTTCCATGTTTGAACTGGCGCGGGCCTACAAGCAGACCGGCATGCACGCGTACTCCGAACTGCAGGAACGGGAGTTCGCCAACGAGCAGCACGGGTTCCGCGCCGCCAAGCACCAGGCGTTTGTCGGCACCGGGTACTTTGATGCCGTCCAGACCGTGATCTCGGGCGACGCGTCCACCACGGCGATGAAGGGCAGCACGGAAGCCGAGCAGTTCCATGGCCCCGATGGCCACTAATCGCCTTGCCGTGAACCAGTGCTGGCACCTGCGAGATGGACGGATCTAGCCCGCAAGCCATGGGCCAGGAGCTGCCACGCCGGACCGCAGCCGAGATCTTTGGCGCCTTCGAGGACTATAACCACGCCTTCCGGGCGCTCACCCGCCGGGCTGAGCGCCGGTTTGTGGAGCGGGAGTGGCAGCTCGGCCAGCGTGATGCGGTAGAGCGGATCGAGCTTTATGACCGTCGCGTGGAAAAGTGCCTGGCGGACCTGGTGGGGCGCCTGGGCCGGCATATCGCCGAGGAGTCCACCTGGCGCGAGATCAAGGCAGAGTTTGCCAGCCTGATAGCCACGTGCCCCGATCGCAAGTTCGATGCCACGTTCTTCAACTCGCTCACCCGCAAGGTGTTCAAGACCGTCGGGATGAACCGGGATGTGGAGTTTGCCAGCGTGGCCGACGAGGAAGGGGAGAGCCACGCGGCCCCCCAGCCCGGTGATTTACCGGTTTGTGCGGCACGACACGGCATCCCGCTGCTGGCCGCCGTCGAGCACCTCCTGTCCGGCGCGCCCTGGGCCCGGCACTACGCAGATTCATCGGCAGCGGCTCACTTCGTTGCTGACGAGATTGCGGCCGTACTCAGCGCCAGGCTCCTCAACCCCAAGGACCTCAAGCTCGAAGTTCTCCAGCCGGTGTTCTATCGGGCAACCCGGGCGTTCCTGGTCGGCAAGGTTGCGGGGGACGGCTGGACGCTGCCACTCATCATCGCCTTTGCGCACCCGGACAGCGGCATCGTGGCCGATGCGGTGATGATGTCTGAGTACGAAGTCCGCCCCCTCTTCGGTTTCTCCCGGTCCTACTTTCACGCCGACCTGCCGGCAGTGGAACCTGCTGTGCGCTACCTGAGCGCCATCATGCCGGGCAAGCCGGTGGACGAGATCTACACCGTGCTTGGCCGGGCCAAGCAGGGCAAGACTGAGCGGTATCGCAGCCTCTTTCGCCACCTGGCGAGGTCAACCGACTCCTTCGTCCATGCCGAAGGCATCCGCGGCATGGTGATGATCGTTTTCACGCTGTACTCCTCGGAGCTCGTGTTCAAGGTGATCCGGGACCGCTTTGCAGAGCCGAAGACGACGTCCCGGGAAGAGGTCATGGAGAAGTACCAGTTTGTGTTCCAGCACGACCGGGTCGGCAGGCTGGTAGATGCCCAGGAGTTCCGGCAGCTGCGCTTTCCAAAAACCCGCTTTGCCCCTGAACTGCTCGAAGAGCTGCTCATGTCGTCCTCGGCTACCTGCCGGCTCGACGGCAACGACCTGATCATCAGCCACCTCTACATGGAACGGCGGATGAAGCCGCTGGATGTCTTCATTCGGGAGGCGAGCCCGGACGCGGCGCGCCGGGTGATCCGTGACTACGGGCAGGCGATCCGCGACCTGGCGCTGAGCAATGTCTTTCCCGGCGACCTGCTGCTGAAGAACTTTGGCGTGTCCCGGCACGGGCGCGTGGTGTTCTACGACTACGACGAGCTGTGCCTGGTCACCGAATGCACGTTCAGGGACCTGCCCACGGCCCGGGATGACGAAGACGAGATGCGGGCGGAGCCCTGGTTCTTTGTGGGGACCACCGATGTCTTCCCCGAGCAGTTTCTCGAGTTCCTCGGGTTGCGTGGCGACCTGCGGGAGGAATTCCTTCGCCAGCACGGGGATCTTCTGACGGCGGACTACTGGCGGAGCCTGAAGGCGTGCCATCTGGCCGAAAGGCACCTGGAAGTGGTGCCCTACACCCGGCGGCGTGCGGTCGACAGCAGCCCCTGACTCGCCGGAATTCGCATATCCTATGCCACCGGCGCGGCCCAGCCCTGGCCCGTCCGCTGGAGTCTTCGGGAGTCATCGGTGGCCAATGCATTGCCGCGGGATCGGCTGATCCTGCTTGTCGGTCTCATCACTTACGGGATGGGCCAGTCGCTACTCTTCGTAATTTTCGCGCCGCTTGCCCTGAAGCTCGATATCACGACCGGGCAGCTCGGGTTCATCATCGCGGCGTCCAACGTCATGCTGGCGTTCTCGGCGCCCCGCTGGGGCAGGGCCAGTCAGCGACTGGGCCGGCGGACGGTCTACCTGATTGGCCTCGCCGGCTATGCCGTGGGCTATGGACTGCTTGCTTTAGGCGTGCAGCTGGGCCTGATGGGCATCGTGAGCGCCGGTTCGCTGTTTGCGCTGCTGCTCGTGTTACGCATGGCCTACGGACTGGTCGTCGGCGGGATCAACCCCGCCGCCACGGCCTACATCGCGGACACCACGGATGAGCAGTCCCGGTCCTCCGGTATGGCGCTGGTCGCGATGTCCGGCGGCCTTGGCACCATCATTGGCCCGGCCTTTGGTGGCGCGCTGACCGTCATCAGCCCCCTGTTTCCCATGTATGCCGCCGCTGGCCTGGCTCTGGCCGCCGGCGTCTGGGCCTATGTGGCCTTGCCGGAACCGCCCCGGCGCGCCAATGCCGCCCAGGATCTGCGGCTCCGGATCACCGACCCGCGCATCCTGCCGTACCTCGTGGGCTGGGTCGTGGTGTTCGGGACCTTCACGGGCGTACAGACGGTGACTGCGGCCTACATCGCAGACCGTTTCGGCGTCACCGACACCACGGCTGCCCAGCGGACGATGATGCTGGCGATGCTCTCCATGGCCTTCGTCACAGTCTTCGTCCAGGCGGTGGTCCTGCAGCGCTGGAAGGCCTCGCCGTCCACCATGCTGAAGACCGGCTTCGCCGTGATGACCGCAGCCCTGCTGCTGCTTGCCTTCGGTCCGGGAGTGATTTCGCTGTACCTGGGTTATGGCCTGTTCGGACTCAGCTTTGGCTTCACGGCGCCGGGACTCAACGCCGCCGGCAGTCTCAGCGTGGAACGGGAAGAGCAGGGCGCTGTCGCCGGACTGCTGTCCGCGGCGCCCACCGTCGGGATGATTTTCGGCCCGATTCTCTGCGGCCTCGTCTACGGCGTGGCGCCGGTCTCGCCGATGCTGGGCGGCGCGGTGCTGACGGCCCTCGTTGGTGTCTGGTTCCTGTTCGTCAACGTGCCGGATCCGCGGCCGACGGCGCGGGCGTAGGAGCGCCTTTAGGCGCGATCCCTTCCCTAAAAGATCCAGGCCATCGCGCCTTAAGGCGCTTCTACCTGGCCCGCAGCATCCGCATCCCGTTCAGGGTGACCACCAGCGTGGCGCCCACGTCGGCGAGCACGGCGAGCCAGAGGCTGGCGAGACCAGGAATGGCCAGCCCGAGCACGGCCAGCTTCAGGCCGAGGCTCAGTGCGATGTTCTGCTTGACTACCCGGCGCGCCAGGCGGCTGATACGCAGCGCCGTGGCGATGGCGTGCAGGTTGTCCTGCATCAGCACCACGTCGGCGGTCTCCATGGCCTGGGCCGTGCCGCCGCCGCCCATGGCAATGCCAATGTCCGCCTGGGCCAGCGCTGGCGCGTCGTTAATACCGTCACCGACCATGGCCACCGTGCCGTGGGCCTGCAGTTCGCGAACGACACTCAGCTTGTGTTCTGGCAGCAGGCCGGCCCGCACCTCGTCGATGCCGCCAATCTGCTTCGCAATGGACTCCGCCACGTTAAGGTTGTCCCCGGTGAGCATGACCGTCCTGAGTTGGGGGTCGAGGGCGTGGAGTTCCCGCAATGCCGCCTGGCTGGCTGGCCGCGGCTCATCCTCGACGCCGATGTACCCCACCATGCTGGCCCCCCGGCCAACGAGCATCACGGTTTTGCCCGTGGACTGCAGGCCGGCCGCCCCGGCGCAGACCTGGTCAACGCAGTCGTCGCCGTGGGCAAAAAGCTCATGGGTGCCGACAGAGACGCGCTCACCGGCCAGGTCCCCGGACACGCCGCGACCCATGTGTGCGGTGATGTTCGCGGCCTGCGGCAGGCGGTTCGCCACGCCACGGCTCTGGGCCGAGGCCACGACGGCCTGGGCCAGCGGGTGCTCGGAGGCGGTTTCCACCGTCGCAGCGACGGCGACTACTTCTTCACACGTACCGCAATCGTCATTCGCAGCGACCGGGTGTGTGCAGTCCTTGCCGCGGACTGCCGTAACGGCGGGCCGGCCCGCAGTGAGGGTGCCGGTTTTATCGAAAGCAATGATGTTCACTCTCGCGAGGCGGTCCAGCTGGGCACCGCCCTTCACCAGAACGCCCAGCTGGGCGAGCCGCGCGAGTGCGCTGACCACCGTGACCGGGATGCTGATGATCAGTGCACAGGGGCAGGCGATGATCAGCAGCGCGAGCCCCCGGTAGAGCCAGCCCCGGGTGCCATCCGCAAGATCCAGAAAGGGCTGGCCGAAGGCGAGCACCGGAATCGCGACCAGCAGAGCAGCAAACACCACGACCAGGGGCGTGTACCAGCGGGCGAAGCGGTCGATGAAGCGCTCTTCCGGCGTGCGCTGGGACAGCGCCCGTTCCACCATCTGTGCAATGCGGGTCACGGTGGACAGGCCCGCCGGCCGCAGGACCTCCACGGTGAGAGCGCCGGGGCCATTGACGGTGCCGGCCAGGACCTCATCGCCGACCGTCCGGTCCACGGGCATGCTCTCGCCGGTCACCGCCGCCTGATTGATGCTGGAACTGCCCTCAAGGATGCGCCCGTCGAGCGGCACGCGCTCACCGGGGCGGACCAGGATGTGGGCGCCCACCGGGACGGATGCCGTCGGCAGTCGCCGCTGGTGGAAGTGCAGCGCCGCAACCGGCCCTGGCGCAGCGTGCTCGTGGTCATCGTGGTCACAGGCGACACCGTGCCCGTGAGCATCGTGCCCGTGAGCACGATGATCGTCAGCCTGTGCGTGACTCTCGGCGTGGGCCTCAAGCACCGTGGCTTCATCCGGTTGCAGGGACAGCAGGCTCCGCAGTGCATCCCGGGACCGCTCTGCGCTGTAGGCTTCCAGGGCCTCACCCAGGGTAAACAGCAGGACTACCGCCGCTGCTTCCCCGGTTTCTCCGATCGCCACCGCACCGACGGTGGCGATACCCATGAGCAGATCAATGGTTACCCGGCGCGCGACGACGAGGGAGCGCAGGCCCTTGAAGAGAATCGGGGCGCCGACCACGACCACCGTCGCGAGCAGCACAGCCTCGATCAGTGCGGGCCCGAAGGCGGGACCTGGAAGCGCGGCGGCGATGATCAGGGTGAAGGCGGCGAGGGCAAGCTGCGTGCGGCGCTCAGCGGCGAGAAAACGCAGAAAACCGCCCAGCCCGAGCAGTTCCGGGCGTGGCGCCTGCCTTGGTGTGGCGCTGTCAGCGATCTGGTAGCCGAGGACTTTGACCCGGGCCTCGATCTGGTCCCGGGTTGCCGAACCAGTGGCCTCCAGAGTTTCAGTCGTGAAGTCGACGCGGACCGTGGCGATCCCCGGGACGGTGCGCACGGCCTGCTCGATGGTCTGGGCACAACTGCCGCAGTCCATTCCCTGGATCTTCAGGCGCAGGGCAGGCGCAACGGTGGCATTCATCGGCATCAACTCCTGGAGAGCCCGGCATTCCCTGACTCTGAGGAGCAATGCTGCACCTTGAAGATGACTTCAAGGTCAAGGCCGGCCGCGCTGCAGGTCAGGCCTGGCGACTGCCCCGGTCCAGAACCTCGAAGTCTGCCGCCCTGGGCAGGGCCTGGCAGGCCTGGGCCAGGCGCTCGGGAGGAACGGTTACCTTGCGCTCCCGCAGGTTGAACCAGGCGCCGCGGACCACCACGGTGGCGCAGTGCACGCCGTCCTGCCGGGTCAGGATGTGCCGGATCCGCCAGTGCTTCCAGTCCGGGGATGCACCGGTGAACTCCACGGCGATAGTGATCCGGTCTGCGCCGGAGACTTCCCGCAGATAATCCGTCTCCTCGCGGAAGATAACGGGACCCACGCCCAGTTCCTGGAAGAGCGCCGTGGTCACCCCCACCGAGGCAAAGGCGACCAGGCGGCTGTGGGTTGCCCAGTCCATGAATGCCGTGTGCCGGGCATGGCCGTTGGGATCCAGGTCCGCCCAGCGAACCTCGCAGGTGGTGGTCAAGGCGGTCATGCGCTGTCTCCCCGCAATCGACGAGGCTACCATGGCTTTTGCCGGTCCGAAGACGGGGAGTAGCGGGAAATTCTCCGCGCATAATGCCAGCCATGTCACCCGGTGACGTGGTCCGCGCACGCCCTGGCGCCCGTGGCGGAAACCGGAGAAGTGAACATGGCAATACACGGACTGGTCGCCCAGTCGCGCCTCGAATCGCCTCTGGGAACGTTGACGGCTGCCGTGACTGATAAGGGTCCCGCGGGCCTGTGGTTCGACGGGCAGGCCTGGCGGGTTCGCCGGCAGCGGCCCGGGCCGCGGGCGCAGCGATCGGCCGGAACCCGGTATCGATCATCGCGCCCTGTCACCAGGCGCTCGGCCGGAATGGCGCGTTGACGGGCTATGCGGAAGGCCTGAAGCGGAAGCAGGAGCTCTTGCAGAGGGAGGGCGCGCTGTAGCCGGCCTACCCGGACGCCCGGACGCCCGGTGCTCCAGCGCCAGGAAAAACTGGGCGAACAGGAAAGCGTTATCCCCATGGGCCGAGAACACATGGCCCTCGGCCGTTTTTTCCACCTGGGGTTCCGTGTGGGCCTCGCAGCCGGCTTCGGACGACGCGATCTCGTGCAGGGCAGCGCCGATGCCCGGATCATCGCCGGGTACGAGCACGCTGTAGCCGTCGGTGTCCCGCCAGACATGGATATGCCGGCCGCGCAGCACTTTGAGAGCTTCGCCCCGGTTCAGCGACGCCAGATTACAGCCCATGCGCTTCATCAGGGCACTCAGGGAAGCCGCTTCATCCTGGGGCGTGCTGCTGTGGCCGCACACCTGGTCCACCAGCCGGCGATAGAGGCGGCGGGCGCTGTCGGCCGCCGGGAGCTGCTCCGACATTTCCCGCAGGAAGACCTCAAGTTCGTGCCGGAGCACGAGCAGCTCGGTCAGGCGCCGTTCGATCTCCAGGAAGCGGTCCCCCGCAATCCGGGCGACATCGCCCCCCTTGCCAGTCCGTTTCTTGGCCTTCGGGCCACTTGCGCGCTTACCCGGTGTCAGACCGGCTTCAGCCTGCCCGGCGGCCAGGAACTGGCGGATATCGTCGAGGGAGAAGCCGAGGCGCTTGGCCCGGTTGATGAACAGCAGGGTCTTTTCCGCTTCAGGGCCATAGACCCGGTAGCCGGCGGCGGTCCGCCGGCCGGGAACCAGCAAGCCTTCTTTCTCGTAGTAGCGCAGGACTGAACTGGCGACCCGGGCCCGTTTGGCCAGGGCCCCGATCGTGTATTCCCGCTGGGTGGTCGTGGCCATGCGTCGTCCCCGGGTCCCGTTGACCTTGAATGCGACTTGAAGGTCTATAGTAACTTTTTGGAGGACAACCATGCTGGGCATCGACAAGCGTCTGATCGTCAAGTCCACCAGCCGCTGGCTGATCGCCGGTATTGTTGCCGGCATAGCCGGGGTGCTGCTGAGTCTGGCCCTCTTCACCGTGCTGGGGCTCGGCATCGACGGCCTGCGCTCTGGTGAGGCGGTAGTCGAAAAATACCTGCCGGTCCTCATCGGGCTGCTGGCCGCCAAGCTCGCCGCCGGCTGGTTCTTCCGCTTCGCCCAGTACCGGGCCTC
Organism: Gammaproteobacteria bacterium; assembly: GCA_009692345.1. Taxonomy (GTDB): domain Bacteria; phylum Pseudomonadota; class Gammaproteobacteria; order Steroidobacterales; genus SHZI01. Next base: position 9,425 of record SHZI01000075.1, read on the forward strand.
CTCCCAGACCAAGCTCTCGGTCCGGGACATGGTCTACGCGCACGCGCTGCGCCTGGGTCCTGCGGTGCTCGACAAGAAGCGCACTGGTGAGCTCGTGAACATTGCCGTGGATGGCATGGACTGGATCGAGCTCTTCTATGGCGTGTACTTCGTCCAGTTCGTGGTCGGCATGGTCACGCCCATCGCGCTCTGCATCTACATTGGCTTTGTCGACTGGGTGGCCGGCCTCTCCCTGATTGTCGCCATTCCGCTCACGCCGCTGTTCCTCGGTGCCCTGTCCAAGCAGTTCCGCAAGGTCAGCGAGAAGTACGCAGACGTCAACAACCAGCAGAGTGCGGCCTTCCTGGACGCCCTCCAGGGCATGACGACGCTCAAGATGTTCAACCTGGGGGCCCGGCGTGGTGCCGAGATGTATGCCGCCACCGAGGAGCAGCGCGTGATCACCATGCGTCTGCTGTTCGTCAACCAGGTGATGATCCTGCTGGTGGACTTTGGTTTTGCGCTGGGTACGACGCTGGTCCTGACCATCGTCGCCCTGCTGCGGATGGATGCCGGCTTTCTGAGCGCTGGCCAGGTCGTGGCGCTGATTCTTGCCAGTGCCGAGTTCGCCAAGCCCCTCAGCCTCATCGGGCAGTTCTTTTTTGCCGGCGCCATCGGCCGGGAATTCGCCAAGAAGATCATCGCCTTCCTCGGCGAGAAACCCACGGTCGGCGAAGCAGTGGATGCCGTCGCCCCGACCACCAGGGGCTCCGGCGTGATCCGCTTCCGCGATGTGGTCTTCAGCTACCCGGGCACGGACAAGCCGGCAGTGGACCGCTTCTCCCTCGACGTCCGCGCCGGGGAGACGGTGGCCCTGATCGGCCATAGCGGTTCCGGCAAGACCACTGTCGCCAACCTGGTGCTGCGCACCCTGGCGCCGACGGCGGGCTCGATCGAGCTCGATGGCTGGGCTGTCGAGAAAGTGCCCCTCGACTGGGTGCGGGAGCAGATCGCCCTGGTGCCCCAGGATCCCTACCTCTTCTACGGCACGATCGCTGAAAACCTGCGCCTGGCCAAGCCGGACGCGACCGAGGAGGAGCTGATTGCCGCCGCGAAGGCAGCGAACCTCTGGGACTTCATCCAGGCCAGTCCGGCTGGCCTGCAGACGCTGGTGGGCGAGCGCGGCCTGTCCCTGTCCGGCGGTCAGGTGCAGCGCGTGGCCATTGCCCGGGCGCTGCTCAAGAACGCCCCGATCATCGTCCTTGATGAGCCCACGTCGCAGATTGACCTGGAGACCGAGTCGGTGATTCACGAGGCGCTGGCGCGGCTCACGAAGAACCGCACCGTGCTGCTGATCGCCCACCGGCTGAAGACCGTGCAGACCGCCGACCGGATCGTGGTGATGGCCCACGGCCGGGTGGTGGAGCAGGGCAGTCATGCCGAACTGCTGGCCTGCAAAGGCGCCTACGCCAGGATGGTGGGTATCACTCGCACGATGGAAAGCGGCCACGCGGTCGCCGGAGGTGTGGCATGAGCACGCAGGACAAAACCCACTGGACCACGATGTTCCGGCTCCTCCGGTTCATGCAGCCCCTGAACGGCGTCATGGCCATCTCCGTCACGGCCCGCACCGCCAAGCTCTGGGGCGCCACGATCCTGGTGGCCGTCGCCGCGGCTGCGGTGGGCAAGTTCGTCGCCAACCCGACCAGCGCGGAGTTGTGGTCCGTGGCCGGCTGGCTCGTGCTGGGCGCCTTCGGCCTCGGCCTGTCCCACTACATCGAGCAGTTCACCGGCCACTACGTTGCGTTCCGCCTCCTCGCCATGTTGCGCAACGAGTTCTACGAGCGGCTGGAACCGCTGGCGCCGGCGGGCATGGGGACCCTCCGGACGGGCGACGCCATTTCCCGGGTCATCAACGACTGCGAGCGGGTGGAGCCCTT
>SHZI01000076.1 GCA_009692345.1 Gammaproteobacteria bacterium
GTATGACTCGAGACTGGTTTCTTCTAAGTGGTCCGAGATAACGAGGGGGCTTCAGTTGTGGATGGAAGAAGCGCGCAAGCTGATCGTTCGGGTGCGGAGTGCCCCTGCGAGCGCTACCCGCTGATGCCCGACTGCTTCAGCAGCGCGTCCACATGGGCCGGCCGGCCGCGGAAGGCAACAAACGCTTCGCCGATGTCCCGGGAGCCACCAATCTCCAGCACGTGCTGCCGAAAGCGCTGCGCGAGGTCTGCATCGAACAGTCCGGCCTCCTCGAAGGCTGCAAAGGCATCCGCAGCCAGCACCTCGGCCCACTTGTAGCTGTAGTAACCGGCCGCGTAGCCCCCGCCAAAGATGTGGGTAAAGGCGTGGGCGAAGCGGTTCCACTCCGGGTGCCGGACTACTGCCACCGCGTCCCGCACCTCCGCCAGGAGGTCCATTAGCCGCGCACCGTCTGCCGGGTTGTACTCCGCGTGGATACGGAGGTCGAAGAGGGCGAACTCCACCTGTCGGAGCATCTGCAGCGCTGACTGGAAATTCTTCGACGCCCGCAGTGACGCAAGAACCGTCGCCGGCAGTGGTTCACCCGTGCGGTAGTGCCCCGAACACAGTGCCACCACCTCCGGCTCCCAGGCAAAGGTCTCCATGAACTGGCTCGGCAGTTCCACGGCATCCCAGGGCACACCGTTGATACCGCCCACGCTGGGGTAGTCGATGCGTGTCAGCAGGTGGTGGAGCACATGCCCCATCTCGTGAAACACGGTGACCATCTCGTCATGGGTGATGAGCGCTGGCGTGTCGCCCGCAGGCAGGGAAAAGTTGCAGACCAGGTGGGCGATCGGCACCTGGCGATCAGTCGCGTTCCAGAGCCGGTTGAGGCACTGGTCCATCCAGGCGCCGGAGCGCTTGGTGGAACGGGCGTAGAAGTCCATAAAGAAGCCGCCCACCTCCCGGCCGCTGACGTCGACCAGGCGGTAGAACTCCACATGGGATTCCCAGGCGTCCGTGCCCGGCACAGGCTGGATGCGAATGCCGTAGAGCTTCTCCACGACGCGGAACAGCCCGGACATGACTTTGGGCAGCGGAAAGTAGGGGCGCAGTGCCTCGTCGGAGATGGAGTACTTCTCGTCCCGCAGCTTCTCCGAGTAGTAAGCGATATCCCAGGGCTCCAGCGGGCGGCCAGCGAAGCTCTCCAGTTCCTGAAGCTCCCGCCGGCCGGTATCCCGTGAGTGGCGCAGCAACTCAATCAGGAAGTCCCGCACTTCATCCACGGACGTGGCCATCTTGGTGGCGAGGGAATAGGCCGCAAAGTTCGGGTAGCCGATGAGATTGGCCGCTTCGTGCCGGAGTGCCAGGATCTGCTCGATCAGCGCGCTGTTGTCCTGGCCTGGCGAATAGTCGGCCTGGTCCGAGGCCCGCGTGACCCAGCCCCGGTAGACAGACTGGCGCAGCTCGGGGTCGTCGGCGTGGGTCACCACCGCCACGTAGGTGGGCTGATCCAGTTCGAACAGCCAGCCAGCCGCGCCGGCGGCCAGCGCCCGCTCGGCTGCGGGCTCGAGGATCAGTCCGGGGAGGCCCGCTACCCGGGAGGCCTCAGTGATGTGCAGCGACCAGGCGGCCGCTGAGTCCAGCACGTTTTGCTCGAAGCCGGCCTCCGCCGTGGACAGCTCTTCCATGACGGTCTTGAAACGCGCTTTCTGCCCGGCGGGCAGATGCACCCCGGACAGACGGAAGTCCCGGATGGCGAGTTCGAGCAGCCGCCCGGCGCCCTCGCCCCGCGCGGTCTGCGGCCCCTCGCCGAGGCGCTGGTACAGCGCGTAGAGCCGCTGGTTATGGCCCATCTCCGTCGCGTAGCGGGAGATGGCAGGCAGGCAGGCGTTATAGGCGGCGCGCAGCTCCGGCGTGTTGGCCACCGCCTGCAGGTGCGCAACCGGGGACCACACCCGGTGCAGCCGCTCGCTGAGGCGCTCGATGGGCAGCACCATAGCGTCAAATTCCAGATCGGTCCCCTCGGCGGCAGCCAGTAACTGCTCCAGCTCAACCCGGTTGGCCTCGAGCGTGGTCAGCACGGCGTGCTCCACATGCTCCGGCAGGATCCGGTGGAAGGCAGGCAGGCCAGAAGTCGCGAGCAGGGGATTGTTGTGCATCCGGAAAGCCTAACGGAAAACCCTCTCCGGCCCCAAACAATGGCCTTGATACACTGCCCCACCCTGCACTTTCAGAGCCAGCCCCATGACCGAGGACTTCGACCTGATCACCATCGGCGGCGGCAGCGGCGGCCTCGCCGCCGCCCAGCGCGCTGCCGAGTACGGCGCCCGCGTGGCCCTTATCGAGCCCGCACCCCTCGGCGGTACCTGCGTCAACGTGGGCTGCGTCCCGAAGAAGATCACCTTCAACGCTGCCAGCCTTGCCCATGCGCTGGCTGACGCGCTGGACTACGGCTTCGATGTGACCGTGCGGGGCCATGACTGGGCCGGGTTCGTGGCCAAACGCCAGGCCTACGTCCAGCGCCTGAATGGCATCTACGAGCGGAATCTGGCGAAGCAGGGCATCACCCACCTCGCTGCCCGGGGCCGCTTCACGGGACCCCACACCGTGGAGGCCGGCGGCCGGGTGCTGACGGGCCAGCACATCATCGTCGCTACCGGTGGCCGGCCGACGGTGCCGGGCATTCCCGGTCACGAACTGGGTCTCGTGTCCGATGATTTCTTCGGGCTGACGAGCAGACCCCAGCGGGTGGCCATCGTCGGCTCGGGCTACGTCGCTGTGGAGTTTGCCGCGGCCCTGCGGGCTCTCGGTTCCGAGGTCACGCTGCTGGTCCGGCAGGACAGCGTGCTCCGGTACTTCGACGCCTACCTGCAGGAGGGTCTGCTGCGGGCTCTCGCAGACGACGGCATCCGGGTGGTCGGGCAGGCGATCCCGTCGGCCCTTGGCCGCGGCCCGGCGGGACTGACGCTTGAGACCGCTGACGGGCGCAGTCACGGCCCCTTCGAGGCGCTGATCTGGGCCGTGGGTCGCGAGCCCTGGACGGCAGATCTCGATCTGCCGTCCGCCGGTGTGGGCACGGACGAGCGGGGCTTCGTCACCACGGACGACTACCAGGTCACCAACGTGCCCCACATCTACGCACTGGGGGATGTTACCGGCCGGGTAACCCTGACGCCGGTGGCGATCGCCGCCGGCCGGCGCACTGCGGATCGCGTGTTTGGCGGGATGACCGGCCGGCATCTCGATTACAGCAACATCCCCACCGTCATCTTCAGTCACCCGCCCATAGGCACCTGCGGACTCACCGAGGTCGAAGCGCGAGAGCGCTTTGGCCCGGCTGTGAAGATTTACCTGACCGAATTCGTCCCGCTCTACAACGGCATCACCGACCACAAGCCGAAAACCCGCATGAAGCTGGTCACCGCCGGCAGCGACGAGAAAGTGGTGGGCTGCCACATCATGGGCCCCGGGGCCGACGAGATGCTCCAGGGGTTTGCAGTGGCGATCCACATGGGAGCCACCAAGCGTGACTTCGATGAGACCGTCGCGATTCACCCCACCGCGGCGGAGGAGCTGGTGACCATGCGGTGAGAAATGGGGACATGCTTATTTTCTGGAAGCCGGGGTCCTCGGTGGGGCCCCGCTACCAGTGACATTTCCTGCCCTTGAGTTCGTAACTCTCTATTATTTCCGCAGTGTCGTACTCCAAATAGACTTCGCACTCCTCCTTCGCGCAGCCAACCTAGACAGAGGTGCCGTTAGCGGCCTGCAGCACCTTCGGCTGGTAGCCGGCAAGGTTTTGCACGTTTCCCGGTCGTTCGGCGAATGCAACGTGGCTCGCAATTGGAGTTCCAGTTAGTTGGTCGTAATAGCGTGTAGCGCTTGCGACCGACGGACCTCCTGCGAGTAGCGGAATGGAAGCGCAGAGCAGCAACCCAGAACCTGTCCCCGAGATCCTTCCTGAATTCCCGGTGCTCTCTGATTCTCGTCGCGTCCAGAGATTGAGCTATCCGCCTCCCAGCCAACCGCACCTTAGGAGCATAGGACCAACAAATCGCCACTCATTGTGCAGGTTCTCGACGTGCGTGGGCCGGGTCCATCGCCTACTTTCACCACATGCCAAGGACCGCACGCAGCATCCATGCCGGCCTGTACTACCACGTACTGAATCGCGGCAATAACCGGGCTACGGTGTTCAGCAGCCCGGATGACTTCGACGGTTTCCTGCGGCTGATTAAGCGTGCGCAAGCGCGTCGCCCGGTCGAGATCGTCGCGACCTGCCTCATGCCCAACCACTTTCATCTGGTGGTCCGTCCCGTCGTTGCTACCGACCTCGCCGCCTGGATGCACTGGCTGCTCACGATCCACGCGAAGCGTCACCACCGACAGCGGGCTTCCACCGGGCGAATCTGGACGAGCCGCTTCAAGGCCTTTCCCATCCAGAATGATCGCCACCTGCTGACGGTCGTTCGCTATGTCGAACGCAATGCGCTTCGAGCCGCGCTGGTCTCACGAGCCGAAGAATGGCTCTGGGGCAGCCTGAAGTGGCGCCTGGACCAACGCCCGATGCTCAGCCTGGCGCCCTTGCCGATGCAGCTCCCGAGCAACTGGGCGGATTTCGTCAATGCACCGCAGACGGCAGCGGAGATTGCCGAAGTCCGCCGTTGCGTGAATCGTGGGAAGCCCTTCGGCGATTCGGCATGGGTGCAGCAGACGGCGGCGGAGCTCGGCTTGGGTCACACGCTGGGGCGGCGCGGTCGGCCCCGACTGTCAGGCAGCGCGCGTCAGGACAACAGCCCGCCTAGTGCACTGCCAAAATGAAGCATGTCCCCATTTATGCCGTGTCGGTGGCGCCGGGCGAGCCCGGGAGCCTGGCGATGACCGGGCGCGTGTCGGGCCGGACCCCGCGCCAGGCATAGAAGGACTCCGCGGCCTGTTCCACCAGCATGCCCCAGCCCTGGGCGATGCGGCCGGCACCGTTCTCCCTGGCCCAGGTGACGAAGGGCGTGTCCTGCATGGAATACGAGAGGTCATAGCACAGGGTTTCCGGCCCCAGGATCGACGCAGGGAACGGCGGCACCTCACCCTTGAGTCCCGCAGACGTGGCATTGATCACCAGATCGAAACGCTGCCCGCCCAGCTCCTGGAACTGGCAGCCCAGAATCTTGCCAAGCATGCGGAAATCCCGGGCCAGCGCCTGCGCCCGATCAACCGTGCGATTCGCCACCAGGATGTCCCGGGGCTTGGTGTCGAACAGTGCCGGCACGATGCCACGGGTCGCGCCACCCGCACCGAGAATCAGCATGCGGGTCCCGGCGAGACGCGTGCGCAGGTTCTGGCGCAGGTCGTTCACCAGGCCGGTGCCATCCGTGTTGTCGCCTTCCACGGCGCCGTCGGCGTGGAGGATCAGCGTGTTTACAGCGCCCGCCAGTTCGGCCCGGGACGTGAGCCGGGAGGTGACCTTCAGCACCTCCGTCTTGTGGGGCACCGTGACGTTCAGGCCCCGGTAGCCCTCCGCAAACAGCTGGCGCACCCGCCCAGCCAGTTCTTCCGGGGGGATGTCGATGGCGTCGTAGCTGAGGTCCTGGCCGGTCGCGTCGGCAAACAGGCGATGGATAACGGGGGACTTGCTGTGGGCGATCGGATGGCCGATGACCCCGTATCGGTCTGTCATGTAACGCCCCGTAACCCCCCTGGACGGCTATCATTTGCCGTAACACTGCATGCTGTCGAGAGCCTGGCGGCCATTTCCCGCCACTTTGGGCAGAAAGGCGGCTCGTTGCTCCCGCGCACCCGGAGCTAGAGTTCGTCCCATGGCCCAGCCCAAAAAAGCGCCGGTCACCCGCTGCCCCTGGTCCGAGGGCGTCAGCCCGGCGTACCTCGACTACCACGACCGGGAATGGGGTGTGCCGGTCCACGACGATCGCAGGCAGTTCGAGTTCCTGATTCTCGAGGGCGCCCAGGCCGGCCTTTCCTGGTCCACGGTTCTGCACCGGCGGGAAGGCTACCGGCGGGCGTTCGCCAACTTCGATCCCGTGCAGGTTGCCCGCTTCACGCCGGCCCGGATCGAGAGGCTCCTGCAGGATCCCGGCATCATCCGCAACCGCCTGAAGGTGGCCTCGGCCGTCAGCAATGCCCGGGCCTTTCTTGAACTCCAGGCGGCCGCCGGCAGCGTCGACAACTACATCTGGGGCTTCGTGGGCGGCAAGCCCCAGCGCAATCAGTGGCGCACTCAGGCCGAAGTACCGGCTACCAGTGCGGTCTCCGACGCGTTAAGCAAAGACCTGAAAAAACGAGGGTTCCGCTTTGTGGGCAGCACCATCATCTACGCGCACCTGCAGGCCACGGGGCTGATCAACGATCATCTGGTGAGCTGCTTCCGCCACAAGGAGTGCCGCAAGCTGGCCTGAGGGGGAGACGGTGCCGGAGTCTGGCCGGACACTGAGGGGGGCTCAGGTGCTGGGGGGTACCAACCCGCCCTGACCCCGACACCGCTCCATGGTTGTTGTATTCGTTCTTGCCTGCGGAGCGGATTCTGTCCGGCGTCTGTGACAACCAGATGTCGGGTGTACTTCCGGCCCAGCGCCGCTAACCTGCGGGGGTGATCCCAACTCCACGGTCCCGCTTCCAGGGCCTGCCCCGCGGCGTTCTGGCCCTGGGCCTGGTCTCCCTGTGCATGGACGCATCGTCCGAGCTGGTCCACAGCATCCTGCCGGTGTTTCTCGTCACCGTCCTCGGGAGCAGCGCGCTCACGGTCGGCCTGCTGGAAGGCATTGCCGAGGCGACCGCGGCCATCACCAAGGTCTTCTCCGGGACACTGAGTGACCGGTGGCGGCGGCGCAAGGGGCTTATCCTGACGGGCTATGGCCTGGCAGCGCTCACCAAGCCGCTGTTTCCCCTGGCCGACTCCATCAGCTGGGTGTTCACCGCCCGCTTTCTGGACCGGGTCGGCAAAGGCATCCGGGGCGCGCCCCGGGATGCGCTGCTTGCGGATCTGGTTGCTCCTCCGCAGCGCAATGCGGCCTACGGGCTGCGTCAGTCCCTCGACTCTCTGGGCGCGTTTCTCGGTCCGCTACTCGCGATTGTGTTGCTGTTCCTCTGGCAGAACGATCTCCGGGCCGTGCTGTGGGTTGCGGTCGTGCCGGCCTTTCTCGCCGTCGCCCTGATCATTTTCGCCGTGGAGGAGCCGCCCCCCGCAGGCCCGGCGGGGGTCCGCCCGGCCCCGTCGTTCAGCGGCCTGGGGACGCTCGGGCGCCGCTACTGGGGCGTCGTGGCGCTGGGGTCAGTGATCACCCTCGCGCGGTTCAGCGAGGCCTTTCTGGTCCTGCGGGGGCAGCAGGTCGGGTTGCCCCTCGCGTGGGTTCCGGCCGTCATCATGGTCATGAGCCTCGTGTATGCGGCGTCGGCTTACCCCACGGGGCTCGCCGCCCGGCGCTGGTCACGGCGGACGCTGCTGGGCTGGGGCATGGCGGTGCTGCTGCTCGCGGACGTCATGCTCGCTTCAGCCGTGACCATCACACCGGTTCTCATCGGGGTGGGCCTGTGGGGCCTGCACATGGGACTTACCCAGGGGCTGCTGGCCGCCCTCGTCGCCGATGCCGTGCCCGCCGAGTGCGCCGGCACGGCGTTTGGCTTCTTCAATCTGCTGACCGGCCTCTTCCTCCTGCTCGCCAGTGGGCTTGCTGGTCTGCTCTGGGACAGTCTGGGGGCCCCGGCGACGTTCCTCGCCGGGGGGGCCTTCAGCGGGCTCGCCCTGCTGGCACTCGTCCTCTATCGCCCCTAGGCAGCCAGCTGCAGCGCCTCTCTGTCGGTCTGACCCATCACGATGAGGCCCATGAAGGACCCCTTGCCCAGATTCACACGGCTCATGAGCGTCTCGGCTGCCGTCTGCTGCAGGTGCAGTTCCGGCTCCAGGTCGAGCCGGTGGCTCAGGGCGCGGTGACTTCGATCGCGGTCTCATCGAGGGCCACGCTGCCGTCGGTGTGAGTGAGCAGGCCAAGGTTCAGGCCCGTGGCCAGGTTCAGCCAGTTCACGGTGAGGGTGGCTGTCGAGCCGGAGGTGACGCTGGATGGGGCAACGACGGTGGCGTTGCCCTGATCAGGACCCAGGGTCCAGACATAAAGCTGGAAGGTCGCCGTACCGGCTGGCGCGTTGTAGCCGTGGACGTCCACGTAGTACTCGCCGGCGGTGAGGAACTCTTCCCCCTCATCGGGAATGAGGCTGATCACTTCATCGGAGGAGTCGATCGCGAGACTGCCCAGCCCGGCGCTCGCCGTGCAGGTGCCAAAGCCCGGGCAGAAATAGAGGTAGAGGTCAAGATCCGCGCCCGGGCTGCTCGTCTCGTCGGACAGGGCAACCCGCAGGTATCTGGTGCCGGCCGGCACGATGAGCGGAATACGCCGGACACTGGCTGGCGGGCTACCCGCCGTTGGCTGGACGAAGGTATAGGCGTCGTCCGGGTCATCGGCGACAGAGTTGGTCAGCTGGGACCGGATGTTATCCGGCTGGCTCTCGCCACTGGTTTCGAGACCGCTCAGCACCGCTGAGTAACTGCCGGTGTAGCCCGCGCGGACAACAATGTCGGCGGAGCCCGTTATGCCCGACCCGCTAACCATCGTGGGCGCAGCCAGCGCCACGGCGCGAATGGCCAGCGGCGAGCGCACGGTCGCCTCGGCGCTGGACCAGGTGAGCCAGCCAAACTGCCACGCGTCCAGCGTAGTGCCGTCTGTTGTCAGCCTGATCGACACATCGGCCGTTTCCCCCGGGTTCAGCGCGAGTACCGCTGGGGTCACGTCCACATCGATGGTCGTCGGCGCCTCAACGCTGACGATGAACTGGGCAGCGGGGCCCACATTGGTCACCCGGCGCCGGATGACCTGCTCACTGACGAGTTCACTGACGGCAATGGAGGGCAGGTTGAGGTCGCTGCCGTTGGTGGAGTAGCCGGCGCTTTCGAGGGCGGTGCAATCCACGCCGATGCGTGCTTCATCGCGACCGCACAGAAAAGCGTCGTAGTCGTTGCTGCCGGCGTCATAGACGAGTCCCGGGTTCACGGCCAGATTCGGCACGAGGTGACCACCGCCGAAGTCGAAGGGATCGGCCGCTGTTTCGCCGTCTTCCCGCTGGATATTCTGCCGCGCGGTCGTAACCACGGCAGATTTCAGGGCCGCGGGGCTCCAGTCCGGGTGAGCCTGCTTCAGCAATGCCGCGACCCCGGCCACGTGGGGCACGGCCATGGACGTCCCGGACAGGTACTGGAAAAGCTCGCCCCGGACATTGTTGGCCACGTCCGGCGTGTGCCCGGCAAGGATGTCCTGCCCCGGCGCGGTGACGTCCGGCTTCAGCACGTTGGGCTCCCAGACACTGGGCCCCCGGGCCGAGAAGCCCTGCATCTGGTTCCCGGAATCCCGCACGGTCAGGAGCACTCTCTTGTCCAGCGTGACCTCCACGGCCTCCTGGTTTTCGAGGCGGTCCCTGAGCAGCTGCCCGTCTGCCTGCCCCACCATGAGTGCCGGAATCTGGACTGAACCCTCGGTGACTTTCATCAGGAAGGGCTCACCCGTGTTGCTGATGACGACCACGGCCTTCGCGCCCGCGTCCTGGGCATTGCGGATCTTCGTCTCAAACGTGCAGCCCCCCTGCTGGACCAGCGCAATCTGTCCGGCGAGCACTGAGTTGTTCACGATGGTCTCGCAGGCGTCGAAGGTCGTGCCTGTCGCGCCATCAAAGCTGCCGAGGGTCCCGTCGTCGGCCAGGACCAGCTGCAGGGTCAGAGGGCCCGTGTTCCGGAGGCGCGGCGTATAGAGCGCCTCGACTGCCGGGTAGTCCTTCGCGAGGGAGGCGGGACTGTTGACGCGGAGCCCCTCGAGGAAGCGGTCACCCCGCCGGCTGGAGGCGCCCACAGCCAGTACCCAGGGGGCCGCGGCGGGGGACAGCAGGGAGCCCGGCCTCGGTCCGTCGTTGCCTGCCGCACCGACGCTGAGCACTCCGGCCTCGGCAGCGGCCAGCAGCGCCAGGTCGTCAGCGCCGTCTATGTCGTCGTCGCTGCCTACGGAGTAATTGATGATGTCGACACCGTCGAGCACCGCATCGTCGATGGCGCGCGCCAGGTCCGCCGTGCTGCAGGTACCGCGACTGCTGCCGGGTTCCAGCCAGCAGGCCTTGTAGACCGCGACTCGCGCGCGGGGGGCCATGCCGCTGATCTTTGCGACCCGGGTGCCCGCGAGTGTCGCCCGGACCGAATTGCCGGCCGCTGTGGAGGCGATGTGGGTGCCATGGCCGTCTGCGTCCCGGGGCGAGATGAATTCGTTCTCGTCCAGTTCGTACTGGTCCAGGAAGCCGTCGATGTAGTAACGGGCCCCAATCAGTTTGTTGTTGCAGGCCGTGGCGCGAAAGCTCTCGCCGGCTTCGCAGGCGCCCCGCCACCCGGGCAGCGGGTTGTAGACGAGAGTCGATTCCTTGTTGCTGAAGCGCCGGCAGAGCCAGATGCCCAGGAGTGAACTCTCGCCCCAGACGGACTTGCACAGGCGCGGACGATTCGCTGGCTGCTTGTCGCTGAAGCTTGGGTGGCCGGGGGCGACGCCACTATCGATGACGCCGATGACGATGTCCTCGCCCCGCAGTCCAAGGGCGCGGCGCAGGCCACCGTTCTCCGCCGTGAGGCCCAGAAAGCTGGCGCTGTTGTTGGTCTCGACATACTTGGGAACGTCCACCCACACGTTGCGCACGTCCTTCCGGCCCCGGAGCTTCCCGGCCTGGGCGGGACTGAGGCGTGCGGCGAAACCGTTCAGAGCGTACCGGTAGCTGTAGAGCTTGCCGTCCCCCGCGCCGACGGCGGCGAGTACGACATCATGCTTTGCCGTGAGACGCCTGGCGTACTGGCGGACGGTCGCGGAGCCGGCGTCGAAGCGGCGTTTACGGGGGTCAGCCGCCTGGCCGCCAGCGGCCACCGCAGGGCGTCCCAGTGCGGGGATTTCCACGGCCGCGGGGTCCCGGAGCTGGACGATATAGACCCGGCTTTCGCCGTCGGCCGGCGGCGGCGTGAGGGCCTTAAGGCGCGTCCTCGCGCTGGGGCGCGCGTCAGCCGCAGCCGGCGCCATGGGGGCCAGCTGGAGCGCCAGGACCAGGGACAGGAGGGCAATAGAGCGCACGGGACGTCTCAACGTTTCTTATTGTTCGGCAATGGGTTAGCCGCTTTTGTTAAGTCGGGAGCCTAGCACAGGCTCGGGTCGTCAGCTAACCGGCCGCC
>SHZI01000077.1 GCA_009692345.1 Gammaproteobacteria bacterium
CATCGCCTTCCGCCACGAAGCTGCCTGCCGTGGCGAAGGCCCATTTGACCCGGCAATTACCGATATCCACCAGCAGTTTCATCAGCGCAACCTCAGGTCCCTGCAGTCACAGGGGAGCTCGCAGGGTAACGTCGCCAGCCACGATGGGGGACACTCGTCCGTCAACCTCGACCAGCAGTGCGCCGTCGTCAGCGATGCCCCGGGCGATGCCTGACAAAGTATCTGCGCCGCGGGTGACTACGACGGACCGGCCCAGGAGGTAATCATGCTGGCGCCAGACAGGCAGCACGTCGGGCCAGCCCCGAGCACCAAAGGCCACCAGGCTCTCGTGAAGCCTGTTAATCAGCACGCCAACCAGTGCGCTGCGGTCCAGGCCAGCTCCAGCGAGCAGGTCGTCGAGGGCGACGGCAGGTACATGCCCACCCTCCTCCCTGAGTGCCGTCGCGATTCCCGGAACCGGACGAACGTTGAGCCCGATGCCTACAACGGCCCGCAGTGGCCCGCCGGACTCGCCGGAAACCTCCACCAATATTCCTCCCACCTTGCCCCCCACGGCCATCACGTCGTTAGGCCACTTCAGCTGCGCGCCACTCACGCCAAGCTGCTTAAGTGCGCGAATGACTGCGACCCCCGCGACCAGGCTGAGAGCCGGCAAGTCCCTGGGTGCACTATCGAAGGACCAGGCGACGGACAGGCACACGCCGTGACCCGGAGGCGAAAGCCAGCGGCGCCCGCGGCGGCCGCGCCCGCCAGTCTGATACTCGGCGACCACCGCCCGAATCTGCCCCGGGGGAGGTGCCAGGTCGGCGGCCAGACAGGCGTTCGTCGACGCGGTGACGAGCAGCACGTCGAGAAGCTGCAGGCCGGCGCGAGTCGCGGGGGCCAGCTCGCCGCGAATCCTGGCAGCGTTCAACAGGTCGAGCGGCCGTTCCAGCCGGTAGCCCCGGCGACGTTCGGCCATCACCTCCAGGCCCAGGGACCGCAGGGCGCGAACCTGTTTCCAGATGGCGGCCCGGGACACGGTCAGGGTTTCACCCAGTGCGCAGCCCGAGTGCCACTGGCCGTCGGCGAGCAGCTCCAGGAGAGGCGGCCAGGCTAGGGTCGACGGCGCCATAACATCGCCCTTTCGAGCCGGTTCTCCCGACCTTCGCGGAGGCGCTGAAGGTTCTCCCGGTGGGTAAAACAGATGAACAGCGCAAGGGCAACGAGGAACCAGAACATCTCCCGGTGCCCGGCAAGCTGGGTCAGGGCCACCCAGACGGGCAGGACCGCGCCAGCAAGGATGGTGGCCAGGCCCACAAAACCGGTAGCCATAACCACGATGGACCACACAGCGACGGCCGGGAGCACCAACGCGGGCGCAATGGCGAGCAGCGCCCCGATGGCCGTGGCGGCACCCTTGCCGCCCTTGAAATCGAACCAGACCGGGTAACAGTGCCCCACCACGGCGGCGCCAGCACAGGCGAGGGTCAGCCAGATCCGGTCGACATCCGGATCCAGCGGTACGCCGGGTAAAACCAGTGCAGGCAGGAGCCAGGGCGGGAGATAGCCCTTGCCGACGTCGATCACCATGACGCGGAATGCGAACCACTTTCCCTGGGTACGGAGAGCGTTGGTACCCCCGGCATTCCCGCTGCCAAGCGTCCTTATGTCGACGCCGCCGGCCAGCTTGCCCAGGATCAGGGCACCGTTCAGCGCACCGACGAGGTAGCTGAGCAGGACCTTGAGACCCAGTTCGAGCATACAAAAAGTCTAGCACCGTCTCGCCGGCAGCTAGGGCATTCCAAGCCAGGCGTTGCGGCGGGCAACCATGTCGGGATCCGCGTTCGCATCCAGCGTCAGGTAACAGGTGTCCCGCGGGCCCGTTACGGGCTGACAGACCAGCGTAAGGAGCTGCTGGTCCCGGAACACGTGGCACGCAAGCTCGACGTCGGGAATCAGTCGGTCGAGGATCGTTTCCCAGTTGTCTGGGGCAATCCGCCGGCCCGCCAGGGCCAGCAGTTCATCCCCTGCCGCCAGCCCGGCCTGCTGTCCGGGGCTGCCAGCGGCGACCTGGCTGACGCGCACCCGACCGTCGGCCGATTGAACCTTGATGCCCAGCCAGGCCCTGGGGCGATCCTCACGCCGCCCTCTGGTACCGCCCCCATCGCTGTCACTCTCGGGACTGCGCAAGTGCAGACGGATGCCAAACTGGGCCAGCAGGATGCCGAGGGGAGGATCGATGGTGGTGCGCAGGGACTGCCGGAAGAAGGGCTCGAGATCCAAACCACTCAGGCTCTCCGCCAACCGTTCGAACTGGCCTTCGGCAATGCCAGGACTGTCGTCCGCTCCATACTCCTGCCACAGCGTGCGCATGACAGCGTCGAGGGAGCACGTACCCGCCGTCCGGGAGCGCAACTCCAGGTCGAGTGCCAGGGCCACGAGGGCCCCCTTCAGGTAATAGCTTATCGTGGCGTTGGGCGAGTTTTCGTCGGGCCGATAGAACTTGATCCAGGCATCAAAGCTGGCCTCCTCGAGGGTCTGCTGGCGACGGCCGGCTGTCCGGTACAGCTGGGTTAACGACCGCCCAAGAAGTTCCAGATAATGCTCAGGGGTAATCAGGCCACTGCGGCGCAAGGCAAGGTCGTCGTAGTAGGACGTGATGCCCTCGAAAATCCACAGCTGGTGGGTATAGACCTCGGCATCCAGTTCGGCAGCCACGAACTCCGCGGGCCGGATGCGCTTGACGTGCCACGCGTGGAAATACTCGTGGCTGACGAGGCCCAGAAACCGCCGGTAGGCCGGTTCGTTGCCGGGCACGCCCGCCTGTGGGAGGTCATCCCGACGGCAGCCGAGCACGGCGGAGGCGCGATGCTCGAGTCCGCCGAAGCCTTCGCCGGAGGCGCGGACCAGGAAGACGTACCGGGCCATCGGCGCCGGGCGGCCGAAGAAGTCGATGTGCCAGGTGCAGAGGCGGGTCAGGTCAGCCTGTAGCCGCTCCCGGTCCGGGTTTGGCAGGCCGGCGAGCACCAGGGCATGGGGCACCCCGGCGGCCATGAACTCCACGGTGGTCAGCGGCCCCATGAGGACCGGATGATCGATCAGGTCACTGTACCCCGTCGCACGGAAGGCACCGAACTCCCCCTGTCCCCCGGTAAGGCGCTGGAGACCAGTGGAGAGTCGCCAAGCAGGGTTCGTCACGGGGCTGACGGGTAAATCCGGCGGATCAATATGGACCACCGATGGAGCGTGCTCCTGGCCATGCACGCGGAGGAAAACACACAC
The DNA here is from genome assembly GCA_009692345.1 of Gammaproteobacteria bacterium. Classification (GTDB taxonomy): domain Bacteria; phylum Pseudomonadota; class Gammaproteobacteria; order Steroidobacterales; genus SHZI01. The sequence goes on from SHZI01000077.1 coordinate 3,265, forward strand.
GCCGTTGACGAACCCGTGCTGGGCATCCAGCCAGGCCCCGCGAACGGACGGGTCTGCCGCGTAAACCGTCATGCGGACCAGGAGCTCGCCCGGCACCGGAGCAACCCGCCAGGTGTGTTTGTTGAGTTTCCGGGCGGCAACTGGCTCGCCACCGCTCTCCGCCTGAAACTGCACCACATGCCGCGCGTAGTCGCGCACCAGATAGCTGCCCGGAATCCAGGCAGGCAGGGAGAGCAGCTGTCCATCCGGGGACGGCTGCTCAATCCGGCAGGTCACTTCATACAGATGTGCGCCGGTATGCAGGGGCCGCAGGTGATAGACAACCGGCGCGTTCGCCACAATCTGGTTCATGCGGGCCCAGTGTAGCGGAGGGCCAGGAATGCCGGGGAACTCCGGTTGCGGGCTACCTGCCCGGGGCGCAACATGCGACCGTCCCGCCTCCCCTGATCACGAGTGCCCGGAATGCCGCTCAAAGTCCTGTTCATAACCAACTACGACAAGCCCGGCACCCATAACACCCGGCCGGAGGCGGAGATGATCCTCGGGCTGAAGCGCCGGGGCGTCGATGCGGAGGTGATGAGCCGTCGGGATACCTACTGGGGACGGCGCCTGGTCGAGGCCGGGATTCCGGTCCACGACTTCGTGCCCCGGAAGAAGTTCTCCCTGGAGGCCATCCGGGTGATCCGGGGTGTCCTTAAGGCCGGCAGCTACGATGCCATACAGCTATTCAATAACCCCGCTATCGTCAACGGCATCATCGCGAGCATCGGCCTGCCGGTAAAGGTGGTCACCTACCGGGGGCAGAGCGGCAACATCTCCCGCTGGGACCCGATCTGTTACCTCACGCACCTTAGCCCCCGCGTGTCGCGCATCGTCTGCGTCGCCGAGGCGGTCCGGGAGAGCCTCCTGGGCGTGGTCTACGACCCGCAGAAGCTGACCACCATCTACAAGGGCCACGACCTGAAGTGGTACGACGCTACCGAACGCGTTGACCTGACCTCCCTGGGCGTACCGCGGGGCGCCTTTACGGTGTGTTGCGTCGCGAACAACCGCCCGCGCAAGGGTGCCGACGTGCTGGTCAGGGCTGCGGGGCTGATCCCGCCGGGGTTGCCCATCCATTTCCTGTTGATTGGTCGGGACATGGATCAGGAGCCGATCCGGGGGCTGGTCGCCGCCAGCCCGCTGCGGGACCAGATCCACCTGGTCGGTTTCCGGGAAAACGTTCTCGGGATCGTGGCCTCCTGCCAGGCGTCCGTGCTGCCTGCCACCAAGCGGGAAGGCCTGCCAAAGACCGTTATAGAGTCGATGGTCCACGGCGTTACCCCGATTGTGACCACGACGGGTGGCAGCGCAGAACTCGTCGAAGACGGCGTTAGTGGTCTGGTGGTGCCCCCGGGGGATGCCCAGGCACTGGCCAACGCGGTTCTGAAACTTTACCGGGACCCCGCTGCCAACCAGCGCATGGGGGACCGGGCCAAGGAGCGCATTGGCGCCCGGTTCCGGCTGGAGGATTCAGTGTCTGCCCATCTGGCCTTGTTCGAGGAACTGGCCGGACACAGCTGAACTGCCGGTCCGGGGCCCCTCCGGGGTGTTCAGGGACGTTCGGAGCCCCGGATATGGCCTAGCTGTAGTCCAGGATCTAAAGCCGGCGGCCCGCCCCGGCGTTGTTGCTCGTGCAGTTCGTTCAGCTTCTCGTACTTCATGAAGGACCGAAACATGCTGGTCATGGTCACCAGCCAGCCGTCTGTCCCGCGGAACATCCCGCCCCGCAGTATCAGTTGCCTGAAGCCAGCCCCCAGGGCGCTCACCACCGGCTTCGTCGCGGAAGGCGGCCGACCTTCATTGAACATCCCCTGTGCATCACGGGACGTCAGCCAGTTGATCTTGGCGATCCAGTCGCTGAGCCCGTCGTAGGTGTAGTGAAGGATATGGCCAGGGATGCGGCGCACCCGCGGCGCAAGTACCCCGGCGTGCCCGGGCTTGGGCTCGTAGGCGGCGCGAGTCCGATTGTAGAGACGCGTCACAAAGTCGGGATAAAAGCCGGGGCCGCGGATCCAGCGGGGGCCGACATAGCTCTTCCGGTTGAAGGCATAGGCGTCAGCCGGATCGCTGAGGGGCAGCAGCCGGATGGCCGCCGCCAATTCGTCATCCAGCCGTTCGTCTGCGTCGAGGGCCAGTATCCAGTCGTGAGTGGCGTGCTTCTCGGTGAGGTTTCTCTGGGGCCCCTCGCCGAGGTAAGCCTGAGCAATGACGCGGGCTCCAGCGGCAATAGCCAGCTCCACCGTCCGATCGGTGCTCAGGGAATCGACCACCACAACGTCATCACAGACCCCTTTCAGGGAGGCGATGCACGCCTCGATCTGGTCTTCCTCATTGAACGTGATGATGGTGCCGGTGATGTGCTGCATACGTCCCCTGACGAGAAAAGCCTAGCACAGCGCTGCGTGGGCCCCGGCTAAAGAAACTCGGGATGGTGCCGATGCGCTTTCTGCGAATGTGATCCGTGACGACCGGGTCAATGCCACTCTGTATTGCTTTTCGGAAACTGGTGGGTATATTTACCGTCGATCCATTCATGAATGCTACTTTTCTATCAAGACAGCAGTCACAGAGACAGCGCATTCTGAGCCGGCCGGACGATTTCCGGGCAACTCAGGATTCCGGAAGGTCCGGATCGGCAATGGAGTGCCAGGCGAGCGTCTTCAGCGTTCGGGGCCATAGAAGGCAACCAGGTTTGATTCTGTCTCGACACGCTTTCCACCGACCCTGTACACCGACGAGGTAGTCACGATGCCGCGAGTTTTATCAGTCGTGGACAAGTCTGCTTTGGGCCCCATTCCAGGGCCGGCAGCCCCCCGGCAGGTCCCGGTGGCCCACGGGCCCGTCAATCTGACGCCCGTACCTACCACCAGGCCCACTATCCCCAGACTGGTTGTCAGCCCGAAAAGCGATGCGTTCCGACGCCGCTTCTATCCCCAGGCGGGTCTGCGGGACTGGAACGACTGGCGCTGGCAGAACCGCAGTCGCATCCGCACCATTGCCGAACTGGACCGGATGCTGAGCCTGACGGACGAGGAGCGCCAGGCCGTCGAAATGCACCGGGGAGCGCTGCCGATTGGGGTAACGCCCTACTACGCCAGCCTGCTGGATCCCGAGAACGCCACCCAGAGCCTGCGGCGAACGGTAATTCCGGTCATGGGAGAGTACCTGCGCTCCCGGGGCGAGGCGGACGATCCGCTTGGAGAAGATGCTCATAGCCCGGTTCCGGGACTCGTGCACCGCTATCCGGACCGGGTCCTGCTGCTGGTCACTAATTTCTGCTCGGTCTACTGCCGGTACTGCACACGGGCCCGGATGGTGGGTTCGGTTGGCGAGCGCAGTATCCGCAAGCACGACCTGGAACAGGCCATTGAGTACATTGCGGGCAATCCCGTGATTCGGGACGTCCTGCTTTCCGGGGGCGACCCGCTCAGCCTGGACGACGAACGGCTGGAATGGATCTTGTCCCGTCTGCGTGCGATTCCGCATGTCGAATTCATCCGGATCGGCTCAAAGCAGCCTGTGGTGCAACCGCAGCGGGTCACCCCGGCACTGGTCCGCATCCTGAAGCGTTATCACCCGCTGTGGATGAGCCTGCACTTCACACACCCGGATGAACTCACGCCCGAAGTGGCGGAAGCCTGCGCCCGGCTTGCCGATGCGGGCATACCGCTGGGGAGCCAGACCGTGCTCCTGAAGGGCGTGAACGACGATATCGCCGTGATGAAATCCCTGGTCCAGGGGCTGCTGCGAATCCGGGTCCGGCCCTATTACCTGTACCAGTGCGATCCGATTTCGGGTTCTGCTCACTTCAGGACCACCGTCCAGAAGGGTATCGACATCATTCGCGGTCTTCGCGGGCACACAACGGGCTATGCGGTGCCCACCTATGTCATCGATGCCCCGGCCGGCGGTGGCAAGATTCCCGTCTCTCCGGACTACATCGTGGGCCGGGAGGGGGACGACCTGCTGCTGACGAACTACGCCAATGGGTCTTACCGCTACCCTGATCCGCAAACTGAAGCGGCAGGATGCGAGTCGGCCTGACCTACGACCTCCGCGAGGAGTATCTCGCCGCGGGCTACAGCGACGTCGATACCGCGGAGTTCGACCAGCCAGAAACGATTGATGCCATCGCGGGAGCCCTCCGTAACCTGGCCCTCGATATCGACCGGATAGGCAACGCCCGGCAGCTGGCGACGCGGCTCACCGCCGGGGACCGCTGGGATCTGGTGTTCAACTTCTGCGAGGGACTCCATGGCTTTGGCCGGGAATCCCTGGTTCCGGCACTGCTCGATGCCTGGCAGATTCCCTACGTGTTCTCCGACCCCCTGGCCTGCGCGGTGACCCTGCACAAGGGCGTGGCCAAGCACGTGGTCCGGGGGCACGGACTGGCCACTGCGAACTTTGCCGTGGTTGAGTCGGCAGGTGCCGCCGGGTGCCTGAATCTGCGCTACCCGTTGTTCGCCAAGCCGGTGGCCGAGGGCACCGGCAAGGGGATATCGACCGCTTCCCGCGCCTCCACCCCCGATGAACTGGTGGCTGTCTGCGGCGCACTGCTGACCCGTTACCGGCAGCCGGTCCTGATCGAAGAGTTTCTGCCCGGGCGTGAATTCACGGTGGGTCTCGTCGGGACGGGGCCGGAAGCCGAGGCCATTGGCACCATGGAGGTCCACCTGGGTCCGAAGGCGGATGCAGGTATCTACACCTTCGACAACAAGGCGCACTGGGAGGGTCGGGTAACCTACTCGCTGCTGACCGAACAGCCGCTTCTGAGTGCCGTGGAGGCGCTGGCCGTAGGCGCGTGGCAGGCACTGGGTTGCAGGGATGGTGGCCGGCTCGATATCCGGCTCGATGCGGCCGGGGTCCCCAACTTTCTCGAAGCCAATCCCCTGGCCGGTCTGCTACCGGGGCACTCGGATCTCCCGTTCATCTGTGACTTCAAGGGCATTCCCTACGGAGAACTCATCCGCCGCATCGTACTCTCGGCCGTGGTGAGGGCAAGACTCCCCGTCACCCCACTACTCGGCACGAGAACAGCGGCGTGACCGGCAAGACCGTACTGATCCTGCACAACTCGGTGACCCACGAATCCACGGCCGACGCCCTGGACATCCTGGAGCAGATGGACTGTGTGCGGGCTGCCCTGGTCAGCCACGGTTACGAGGCGCCGACCCTGGCCATCGACCTGAAGCTCGACGCCGCCAGGTCCCGGCTCAAGGAGTATCCGCCGCAGGCCGTCTTCAACCTGGTGGAGGCCATCGACGACTGCGGGCAGCTGGTCCCCGTGGCCACGGCGCTGCTTGACCACCTGCAGATCCCCTACACGGGCTGCAGCACCGAGGGGCTCATGATCACGGGCAACAAGGTGATGGCGAAGCGGTGGCTGCGCGCCCACGGTCTGGCCACCGCGGACTGGTGGGATGGCGTGTCGCTGGTGCCGCCCCATCCCGGCCCTGGTCGCTGGATCACGAAGCCGGTCAGCGAGGACGCGTCGATCGGCATGGACGATTCGTCGGTGGTCGCCGACTTCAGTCAGGTACCGGCCCGGGTGCGGGAGCAGGAGGCCGTGAGGAAGTACCGCTGGTTCGCCGAGCAGTTCATCGAGGGCCGGGAGATCAACGTGGCGCTCATCGACGGTCCCGGCGGACCCCAGGTTCTGCCCATCCCGGAGATCGAGTTCGTCGATTACCCGGCCGGCAAGCCCCGGATCGTCGGCTACGCCGCGAAGTGGCAGGAGGACTCCTTCGAGTGCCGCAATACCGTGCGGCGCTTCGTCGATCCGGTAAGCGAAGCGGCCCTCTGCGCGGAGCTTGGGAGCATGTCCCTGCAGTGCTGGGAGATCTTCCAGCTTCGGGGCTATGCCCGGGTGGACTTCCGGGTGGACGCCGCCGGCAAACCCTGGGTCCTCGAAGTCAACGCCAACCCCTGTATCTCCCCCGACGCCGGCTTCGCGGCAGCCCTCGAACAGGCCGGCATCAGCTACGCCGACGGCATTGAGCGGATCGTGGCAGCGGCCCGTTACGGGTAATGGCCACCGGACGACCTGCTTTCCGGACGCTGGTCTCTCCGGGGGATCCGGCAGCCATAGAGCAGCTCGTCCGGGATACCGGGTTCTTCAGTACCGAGGAAATCGCCATCGCGCGGGAGCTGGCGGACGACGGCCTCGCCAACGGCCCGGCGAGTCACTACCGCTTCGTGATTGCCGGACAGGACGGCGCGCTGCTCGGCTACGCCTGCTTCGGCCCGGTTCCCGGCACCGAGTCGGGATGGGATCTTTACTGGATAGCCGTGCGCCAGGATGCCCAGGGCCAGCACCTGGGCCGGGCCCTGCTGGAGGTTACGGAGAGCGCGGTGCAGGCCGCCGGCGGTACCCGGCTGTACGCAGAGACGTCATCCCGGGCCCAGTACGAGCCAACACGGGCGTTCTACCTGCGCCGGGGATACACGGTGGCTGCGCGATTGCCAGAGTTCTACGGGCCGGGGGATGACAAGTTGGTCTATTCGAAGTTGATCGGGTAGGGAACGGGGGATTCAAGAATGCTCGCGATCACCCGGACCTTGTCTAGGCCGTCAGCCGCGGCAATACCAACGTGGCCAGGCTCAACACGAGGAAGAAGCCCCCGGTATCGGTGATCGTCGTGAGCACCGGCCCGGCCGGATAAATACATGGTTCTAGCCGAACACCGGCTTCATGAGCTTCTCGAACCCGATCACCACGAGCACCGCGACGGCAGCCGTCGCGCCGAAGTCCCCGCCGATGCCCGCGAGCGTCGGTTCGAGCGCGATCTGGAGCAGCGCGTAAAGAAGCCCGCCTGCGGCCGGGAGCCACGGTCGGCTGGCTGCATGAATGTCGCCCGTCATCGCGATGAAGCTGCCGCCGAAGCACGCGATGGCAGAGGGCGCCACGACGAACAGCGACTCCGCGCCCACGAGCACCATCGCCAGCACGAACGCGCAGGTCACGGACGCCGACGCCAGCACCGGGCTCCAGCGCAGCTGTCGCTGCAGTTCGTAGGTCGCTATCGCCGCCAGCGGCGCGACGACGAGGATGGCGAGGCGATCGGCCGTCTGCAGCTGCAGTAGCTTGGCGCCGCCGGGTGACGCGCCGACGCGGTGCGCGATTAGCGCCGCGAAACTGACACCGGTGAACCCGAGTAGCCCCAGCTTGCCACCCACGCCGATCCAGGTGGAGCGCAGCAGCGAGTACAGCAGGCCGGCGATCGCGCCGGCCAGCGCGACCCAGCCCGGGTTGGCGAGCACGAGCGGCGACGTCATGCCTGCAAAGGCACCGACGTAGATCGGTGCGGCACGGGAACGGATGGAGGCCGGCAAGAATGGCAGCGCACCCAGCACGCCGACGACGGCCGCGGCGAGGACCGGCTCGACGTGCCACCCCCGCGCGATGAACGCGACGGCGCTGGCGCCCAACGCGCTTGCGATCACATCGGCCCAGGACGGCATGCTTGGCCCGGACAGGTCCCGCACCGTGTGCAGGAGGCCGGCGAGCAGCGGCAGGGCTAACAGCCCGAACACTACGATCTCGAGCGGCGTCGCGCCGCGCAGGAAACCGTCGACGTAGAAGAATGCGAGCAGCGAGACGAGCCCGAACCGGACCCCAACCTCCGTGAGTTTCCGCTGCGCGGGTGACAGGGTTGAATCCGGGGTCGTGGCCGAAGCTTCGAGTTTGTGTTTGAGTTTCAAGAAAGAGGGAAGCCCCTCAAGGGGAAGTTCCGAGGCTGGCATGCGTACAGGAATTTTAAACCACCTTTTTCCCGAGCGGATAGGGGGAATAGGAAATTCAAAGCACCCATCAGCCGAGTGTGCCAGCCCGGAACCGCGCCCGCCACGCGTGTCGGCTGAGATTCCCCCGGCGCCGCTGACGCCAGACTCGACAAAACTCCAC
>SHZI01000078.1 GCA_009692345.1 Gammaproteobacteria bacterium
GGCGACCGCCGGCGGAGGCTGTCAACGGTCCGCGCAAAGATCCCGGCGGCCCGCTCGATGTCCGCCCCGGTCGTGGGGCGGCCGAAGGAAAAGCGCACCGAACTCCGGGCCAGGGCGGCGGAACGCCCCAGCACCCGCAGGACATAGGAAGGCTCGTCCGTGAGGCTCGTGCAGGCGGCGCCGCTCGCCACGGCCAGCTCCGCCAGCCCGGCGTGCAGGCTCTCCCCCTCCACGCCCGCGACGCTGACGTTCAGGATGTGGCCAGCCGAGTGCTCCGGGTCGCCATTGAGAAGCACACCCGGAAGGTCCCGCAGCCGGGACCAGAGGTCATCCCGAAGTCCGGTCAGGTGACTCCGGTCCCTGACCAGGCGCTCGCCGGCGAGGCGGCAGGCCTCACCCAGGCCAATAATCTGATGCGTCGCCAGTGTGCCCGGCCGCAGCCCCCGTTCCTGACCGCCGCCGAACAGGAGGGGCTCCACCCGCCGGACCCGCTCCCGGTCGATAAACAGCGCCCCTATGCCCTTCGGTCCGTAGAGCTTGTGACCCGAAAGGGACAACAGGTCGATGTGCAGGGCCCGGACGTCGAGCGGCAGGCGCCCGGCACTCTGTGCGGCGTCCACGTGCAGGAGGACGCCACGCTCCCGGCACACGCTGCCGATGCCACCGACGTCCTGGATCGTTCCGGTCTCGTTGTTCACGTGCATGATGGAGACGAGGACCGTCTCAGGTTCCAGCGCCGCCAGGACCGCGGCAGGACTGATGCGTCCATCCTCTCCGGGCTTGAGCCACGTCACTCGCCAGCCCTGGCGCGCCAGGTAACGGACACTCTCGAGCACCGCCTTGTGTTCGGTCAACGCCGTGACGAGATGGCGGCCCTGCGCCTCGCGAAAACGCGCCGCGCCGATAATCGCGAGGTTGTCTGCCTCGGTAGCACCGGAAGTGAAGATGACTTCGTCCGGGTCAGCACCGATCAGGCTGGCCACCTGGGCCCGGGCCCGCTCGACCACAGCCGCGGCCTGGCGACCGGCGGCGTGCGTTCCCGCTGACGGGTTGGCCACCAGTGCAGGCGAACGCAGGGCGGCCGTCATCGCGTCGACCACCTCGGTTGCCACCGGAGTGCTGGCCGCATAGTCCAGGTAGATGGGCAGGCTCATGCGCGGTCGGGCCGTCGCTCAGTCACGCTTCGGGTTGTCGCCAGACCCGGGCGCCAGGCTGCTGAGGATGCCCCGCAGGATGTTCAGCTCGTTTTCATCCAGCCGCGTACGATTGAAGAGCCGCCGCAAGCGGCGCATCAGGTGCCGCGGATTGGTGGGATTGAGAAAACCACTGGCGAGGAGCACCCGCTCGAAGTGCTGGTAAAGCAGCTCCAGCTGCGCCGGGCCAGCCAGTGGCGACTCCGGGGGTGGCACCTCCCGGGCCAGTACCTGCTGTTGCCGCAACTCGTAGACGATGATCTGGACGGCCTGGGACAGGTTGAGGGAACTGTAGGCCGGGTTGGCGGGGATGTAGACGATGGCATTGCACAGGTCCAGCTGCTCGTTGGCCAGGCCGGAACGCTCGGGCCCGAAGACGATCGCCGCGGGCCGGCTGAGAGCCTGTCCCATGAGCTCAGCGGCACATTCCCGTGGATTCATCTCGGGGCAGCCAATACGTCGATGCCGGGCACTGGCTGCCAGCACCAGCCCGCAGCCATCCAGGGCCTCTTCCAGCGTCGGCACAACCCGCGCGGCGTGCAGGACGTCCTGGGCCCCGGAGGCCAGAGCGCGGGAGTCCGTACACAGCCACTCCGCCACCGGATTGACGAGGACGAGATCACTGAAGCCCATGGTCTTCATGGCACGCGCGACCGACCCGATGTTGCCGGGATGGGTGGTCTCGAAGAGGACGAGGCGGATCGGCTGGACTGCGGTCATAGGGTTCTCGTGATGTGCATAGTATGCGGGCCGGTGGCGGCTCCCGCAGCCCTCTGTACAATGTCGGCCCCATGCAAGCCCTCCTCAACACTGCCGTCCAGGCCGCGCGCCGCGCCGGGGACATCGCCGTCCGCGCCCTGTCCCGCCTCGATCAGCTGGAGATCCGCGCCAAGGCCCGCAACGACTACGTCACCCAGGTGGACCAGGCCGCCGAACAGGCCATCCTGGAGAGTATCCGCAAGCGCTATCCGGACCATGCGTTCCTGGCTGAAGAGTCCGGTCGTTCGGGAGAACATGAGTTCACGTGGATTGTTGACCCCCTGGATGGCAACACCAACTTCCTGCACGGCTTTCCCACCTTTTCTGTCTCTATTGCCCTGCGCCGGAAAGACACGCTGGAAGTCGGCGTGATCTATGACCCCTGCCGGCAGGAACTGTTCACCGCCATGCGGGGCCGTGGGGCCCAGCTCGACGGCAAGCGCATCCGGGTCAGCGAGCGGACCGAGCTGGAAGGGACGCTGATCGGCACCGGCTTCCCCTTTCGCAGCAACACGCGCTGGATGAAGCCCTACCTGAAGATGCTGGGCAGCGTCATGGAGACCACCGCCGGGGTCCGCCGTCCCGGGTCAGCTGCCCTTGACCTCTCCTACGTAGCTGCCGGCCGCCTCGATGGCTTCTTTCAGTTCGGCCTGGAGATCTGGGACACCGCCGCCGGGACTCTCATGATCCAGGAAGCCGGAGGCCTGGTGACCAACCTCACCGGCACGACCTCACACCTGGAGAGCGGCGACGTGCTGGCAGGCAATCCGAAGATTCACGACGCGCTACGGGCCCTGCTGACACCCCACCTGAACGGCACCTCGTAGGAGCGCCTTTAGGCGCGATACGGCAGAAGGATCGCGCCTAAAGGCGCTCCTACATCAGGGCTCTGAGTCGAGAGCCGTCTTGTCCTTGGCCGGCGGCATGAGGTCCACCGGGCTGGCCTTGAGCTCCAGGGCCAGGGCACTCGCGACAAAGATCGATGAGTAGGTCCCGATGACGATGCCGATGATCAGCGCCGTGGAAAACCCGCGGAGCGTCTCGCCGCCGAAAATCAGCATGGCAACGACGACCAGCGCCGTGGTGAAGCTGGTCATTATCGTGCGGCTGAGGGTCTCGTTGACGGACAGGTTAATGATGTCCTGCGGAGTCCCGCGGCGAATCTTCCGGAAGTTCTCCCGAATCCGGTCAAACACCACGATGGTGTCGTTCACGGAGTAGCCGACGATCGCCAGCATGGCCGCCAGCACCGACAGATCGAAGGTCAGACCCAGGAGGGCGAAGACCCCGAGAGTGATGATGGGATCGTGCAGGGTGGCCACGATGGCCCCCAAGGCAAACTTCCACTGGAAACGCACGACGATGTAGGCAAGGATCATTAGCAGGGCAAAGAGCATGGCAAGGGCGCTCTGCTCGGTAAGTTCCTCACCGACCTGCGGACCGACGAATTCCGTGCGGCGCAGTTCGACAGTGGAATCGCCCGCCTTGAGTGCCGCGAGGATCTGGGCGCCAATGGCCTCTCCAGCCAGGCCCTCCCGGGGCAATATGCGGATCAGGACGTCGCTGGAGGTCCCGAAATTCTGCACCTGGGCCTCGGCGAAGCCGTTGGCCCCGAGCCGCTCGCGGATATCCGCCAGATCAGCGGGGCCCTGGTAGCCCATCTCCAGCAGTACTCCGCCCGTGAAATCGATGCCGAAGTTGAGACCACGCACCCCGGGGATCAGCAGAATCAGCGACCCCACCATCAGGACGGCGGACAGCAGAAAGGCGCCCCTGCGCATCCCAAGGAAATCGACGCTGGTCTTCTTGCTGAAAAATTCCACTGTGCTTCCTGTGTGTCTTGCCGTATCTCTGGCCGTATCTCTGGCCGTATCTCTGGCCGTATCTCTGGCCGTATCTCTGGCCGTATCTCTGGCCGTCAGACTGCCAGCCGCTCAACTTTGCGGTTGCCGTACATCACGTTGACCAGAGCGCGAGTTACCGTCAGCGCCGTAAACATCGACGTCAGAATGCCGAGGCACAACACCACCGCAAATCCTTTGACCGGCCCGCTACCAAACAGGAACAGCACGATGCCGGCGATCAGCGTGGTGAGGTTGGAATCCGCGATGGTCGCAAAGGCCTTGTCGTACCCGGCATGAATGGCGGCCTGGGGCGACATGCCATTCCGGAGTTCCTCCCGGATGCGCTCGTTGATGAGCACGTTGGCATCAACCGCCATACCGATGGTGAGAACGATGCCGGCAATACCCGGCAAGGTCAGGGCTGCCTGGATCATGGACAGCAGCGCCATGATCAGGATGACGTTGGTCAGCAGGCCGACGTTGGCCACCAGGCCGAACATCTTGTAGTAGAACAGCATGAAGACGGCGACTAGGCCGAAACCAATGAGGAACGCGCCGACGCCCCGGTCGATGTTCTCCTGCCCGAGGCTGGGTCCGACCGTCCTCTCTTCGACCTTATAGATGGGGGCGGCCAGTGCCCCGGCGCGCAGCAGCAAAGCGAGATCCCGCGCCTCCAGATTGTCGAGCCCCGAGATCTGGAAGCTGCTGCTGAAGACGCCGTTGATCGTGGCGATGTTGATGACTTCGCGGGTTTCCCGGGGCACCTCGACCATCTTGCCGTTGCGCTCGACGGTCTCGCGCTTCTGCTCAACAAAGACCACGGCCATGGGCTTCTTCAGATTGGCCTTGGTCGTATCCAGCATGTTACGGGCGCCCTTCGTGTCGAGGCGCACGAATACGGCAGGCTGGCCCTCGGCAAACCCCTGACTCGCATCGACCAGCTGATCGCCCGTGACGATGGTCCGGCGCTTCAGCAATACGGGGGAGCCATCGCGGGACTTGAACAGTTCGCAACCCAGCGGGGCACGCTTCGTCCTCTCCGCCTCCAGTGCGTTTTCCTCTGCACAGACGAGCCGGAACTCGAGAGTTGCCGTGGCTCCCAGCACGCGCTCTGCCTGGGCCGGATCCTGCACCCCGGGCAACTGCACCACGATGCGATCGAGTCCCTGGCGCTGGACGATGGGTTCTGCCACCCCAAGTTCATTCACCCGATTGCGCAAGGTGGTGGTGTTCTGCTGAATGGCAAAGTCCTGACGTTCCCGGATCTGCTTCGGTGTCATCCGCGCCACGAGCAGTACGCCCTCTGTAGCGTTGCGACGATCAAATGAGAGGTCGCGATCCGTCTCCCGCAGGAGATCCTCTGCCCGGTCCGCATCCGCGACGTCGGGCAGCCGGATCTGCACTTCCTGGCCGACCACCGCAATACTCCGCCGGATGCGCTTGTCCCGCAGCACCTTGGTGAAGTCGGTGGCATAGGTATCGAGACGCTGCTTGACCGCGGCGGACATATCCACTTCGAAAAGAAAGTGCACCCCGCCCCGCAGGTCGAGCCCGAGCGGCACGGGCCTGAGGCCCAGAGTTCGGAGCCATACCGGCGTGCTGGGCGTCAGGGTCATGGCTACCACGTAGCCCTTGCCCAAGGCGGCCCGCAGCGCGTCGGCCGCCTGCAACTGGACATCCACGCTGGGAAACCGGGCCATCACCCGGCCCTTCTCGGTGTAGAGCGCGGTGTACAGCGCGGTCTGGGAACCCTTGCTGGAGGCGAGCACCTCCCTGACCCGCTCCAGGCCGCTGGCCTCGAGCAACTGGCCATTCGCCAGGCTGACCTGCACCGCCGGTGCGTCGCCAAAGAGATTGGGCAATGAAACGATGATCGCCGCCAGGAGTACCAGAACGACGACGACATTTTTCCAGAGCGGGAAGCGATTCATGGGAGCAACCAGGGTATTTGGTCAGTGGACATATGGCGGGCGCTCGGCCCGTCCAGTCTGGCGTTTTTCATTCAGGCGTTTTTCATGGTGCCCTTCGGCACGACGGCGCCGATAGTCTGACGCTGCACCTTGATCTGGACGCCGTCGGCAATCTCGACGTGGACGAAGGAGTCGCCGACCTCAGTAACCTTACCCAGTACGCCGCCGGCGGTGACCACCTCGTCTCCGGTCACCAGCGTCGAGATCAGGTCCTTGTGCTCTTTCTGGCGCTTTTGCTGCGGCCGGATAAGCAGAAAATAGAACACAACAAAGATGATGACCAGGGGCAGCATGCTGAGCCACGGGTCAGAGGCGGGGGCTGCGCCCTGCGCCCAGGCGTCCTGAATGAAGAAGCTCATTATTCGTGTGCGTCCGGGGAAAAAAGGCGCGCTATTATGGCACAGAAGCCCCGGCTTTCTGGCGGGCCAGGAAGTCCCGGGCGTAGGCCGGCAGCTCGCCCCGCTCGATGCTCCGGCGCAGGCCCGCCATAAGCTGCATATAGAAGTACAGGTTGTGCACGGTGTTCAGGTGGGACCCCAGCATCTCCCGGCACTGGTCCAGGTGGCGGAGGTAAGCCCGGCTGTAGTGCTGGCAGGTATAGCAGCCGCAGCCCTCCTCGATGGGCCGGGGATCGTCCCGGTAGCAGGCGTTGCGGATCCGGACCAGGCCGTCAGCCACGAACAGGGTCCCGTTGCGGGCATTCCGGGTGGGCATGACGCAGTCGAACATGTCGACGCCCCGCAGGACCGCCTGGACGATGTCGGCGGGCGTGCCCACCCCCATCAGGTACCGGGGCTTGCCCGCCGGCATGCTGGGCAAGGTGTGCTCGAGGATCCGGAGCCGGTCGCTCTCCGGCTCGCCCACCGACAGGCCACCAAGCGCAAGACCGTCAAAGCCGATGCCGACGAGGCCGGCCAGGGACTCGCTCCTCAGGCTCTCGTGCATACCTCCCTGAACAATGCCGAAGATGGCGGAGCCCCGGCCGGGAGCAGGTCCCGCATCGAACGCCGCGCGGCTGCGGAGTGCCCACCGCAGGGAGAGCTCCATCGACTTGCGAGCCTCGGCCTCCGTAGCGGGGTAGTCCGTGCACTCGTCAAAGATCATCTGGATATCGCTGCCCAGCTGCGCCTGCACCTCCATCGCGCGTTCTGGCGACAGGAAAACCAGGCTGCCGTCGGTGGGTGCCCGGAACTCCACACCAGCCTCGCTGACCTTGTTGCGGGTATCAAGACTCCACACCTGGAAGCCGCCGGAGTCCGTGAGGATCGGCCGTTGCCAGTGCATGAAGCCGTGGAGACCACCGAGTGACTGAATAATTTCGCCACCGGGCCGGAGCATCAGGTGAAACGTATTGCCCAGGATGATCTCGGCCCCGAGGGACTCGAGAACCTCCGGGGTCATGGCCTTCACCGTGCCGTAGGTGCCGACGGGCATGAAGACCGGCGTCTCCACGCACCCGTGGGCCAGGGTGAGCCGGCCGCGCCGGGCCGCCCCGTCGGTGGCAAGAACCTGAAACTTCATGGGGACCCCGTAGGAGCGCCTTTAGGCGCGACACCTAAACTGTTCGCGCCTGAAGGCGCTCCTACGGGCGCTCTTTCCACAAACATCGCGTCGCCGTAGCTGAAGAAGCGGTACCGGCTCGCGACCGCATGCCGATAGGCGGCCAGGGCCCGGTCCGTACCACCGAAGGCGCAGACCAGCATCAGCAGGGACGACTCGGGCAGGTGAAAGTTGGTGACCATCGCATCCACGATCTGAAAGGCGTAGCCGGGCCGGATGAACAGGCTCGTCTCGCCCCGGAGAGGCCGCAGCTCGCCTGACTCCGCGGCGGCCTCGAGAGCCCGCGTCGCGGTGGTCCCCACCGCAATCACCCGGCCACCACGCTGGCGGCAGTCGGCCACCGCGGCGCACAGCTCGGTCGTGACCTCGAGGCGCTCGGTGTGCAGCCGTCCCGTCTTCAGCTGGTGCGGACGAAGGGGTGCAAAGGTGCCCGCGCCCACATGCAGTGTCAACGTCCGAAACTCCACGCCCCGGGCAGCAATTGCGGCCAGGAGCGCCTCGTCGAAGTGCAGCCCGGCGGTCGGCGCCGCTACCGAGCCCTGTTCCCGGGCAAAGACCGTCTGGTAGCGCTGCCGGTCGCCCGGAACGTCATCCCGACGAATGTAGGGCGGCAGCGGTACATGCCCGAGCTGCTCCAGCACGGGGACAACCGGCACAGAGAACCGGAGCCGGAAGAACTCGTCCTGCCGTCCCAGCACCTCGGCGGTCACGTCCGGGCCGAACGCCAGTTGTGAGCCGGCCTTCGGCGCATGACTCGAACGCAGCTGCACGAGGGCTTCGGTTTCTCCGACGACGCGTTCGAGCAGCAGCTCCACCTTGCCACCGCTCGCCTTCTGCCCGAACAACCGCGCCGGGAGCACCCGGGTGTCGTTGGCGATCAGCAGATCGCCGGGCTGCAGCAGTCCTGGCAGGTCACTGAAGTGCAGATCCCGGGCCGGAGGGCCGGCCAGGTGAGGCGCCACGTGGAGGAGACGGCTGGCCGTGCGTTCCGGCAGGGGCTGCTGGGCAATCAGCTCGGGGGGCAGATCGAAATGAAAATCAGCCGGAGTCATGGCCGGCGCATCCTAGAGCAGAAACGCCTCGTGTACACTGCCAGTCCGCGCCGGGATGGCGGAACGGGTAGACGCGGCGGACTCAAAAGCCGTTGTTTGCAGGTCCGTCCGACCGGTGGTCAGTCCGCCGTTACGTCGGCTGATCAGGGAGTTGCGACGACGATCAAGAGACTCCGTAGAATTGGCTTCCCGTGGCCAGGAGCCACATAGGAGCCACATAGGAGCCCTCAGGAACTGCAACACGCCGGTGTGGCGAAACTGGTAGACGCACGGGACTCAAAATCCCGCGGCCGCGAGGTCGTGTCAGTTCGAGTCTGACCACCGGCACCAACTAACGAGTACATCCAGGCGACCGCAATAACGTAAACGTGGTCGCTCTCAACCGAATAGAGCAACTTGTAGGGAAACGGCTCGTTGTAAGCCGCCGAATTTCGCCGCGCTCAATGGGACAGGATAGTGGCCAGGATCGTATGCGGCGCAAGCTGGCTGCCGACGGACAGCCACCGGGCGGTCCGGGACCGGCGCACGGGGACCGTGCTGTTCCACCTGCTCGCCAAGCTCTACGAGACCACCAGCGTGGTCCTGACCACCAACCTGGGCTGCACGGAGTGGTCGGGGATCTTCGGCGACGCTAGGATGACCACCGCGTTGCTCGATCGGCCCACCCACCACTGCCACATCGTGGAGACCGGCAATGACTCCTGGCGCTTCCGGCACAGCAGCGGTGAACGGGCCACGGCCCGTTCCCGGACCCGCCCTCGCAAAGACTAAGGAGGTGCGGAAGGACCCGAGTTAGCCACTTATTGCACGGTGATGAAGTGGCTGAAGGTAAAGATGTAGGCGTCCTTGGCCGAGTCATAGTCGGCTCGGAACTCGGTAGGATAGAGGGTGGGCGCGGCCAAGCCGAAATGGGCGGGCAGGGGCACCGGAAGGCCGAATGATTGCTTGGTTAACATCAGTTCCTGCGTCACCATCGGCTCCACGAAGATGACTTTGCCCCCGTAGTAGCCTTGGACCATGGTCTTGCTGAAGAGCTTGGTCCCGGCCATTGCCGCGGCATCCTCTTTAGTGATGGCGTGAGTTCCCATGTAGGCGACACAGTTTGCTTCCATCACGTAGCTAGACGGCAGGCTGACGACGTTTGGAGGTTGCGAGAGCGGGTCAGCGCATGTGTGTGCATCGATGGAAGGGACGTAGGTGAGGAGGGTGGCCTTCGGCACCTGATAGAAGTGAAAATCAAAGTGCGGCGCGGCGTAATAAGGGCCTGGATGCCCGGTCATGTTCCACTGCGTGACCATCGTGTTGAAGAAGGTCGTGGCAACTACCGCGGCCGGGTATTTGAGTGCGGCAATCGCTCCCCCTGGTCCGTCCCCGGGAGCGGGCATGTCGCGGATGAGGGACATGGGGATGACGGCCCCCGCCTCCAGGACTAGGCCATTACTGTCGATCCTGGCCCAGGTTGACATTTGCGCTGAGCCGAAGGTCTGCGTTTCTCCCTGCACGATGGTCTCGTCGGCTTTGCTGCCGCTGCTCACCAGTGTGGCCAATGCGAGTGCACAGAGGAGCGACGCTCCCTTCCGGTAGGTCGACGGCAGACTATGCGGATCGTATGCGCGAGAAGCCCTCGGGTTTTGTAGTTTCATGGGTAACTTTTATCCGTTGACTGAGGGAATTGGAACTTGCGCCGCGAATGAGTCTGCCATAGCCGCCATAGCCGAGCCACGAATTGGCAAGCCGCTGAGCCTTAAAAGTAGTCCCGGTCCCGCCTCGCAGCCATAGCGACCGAGGATTGGGACGCATAAGGCGCAGGTTTCAGCGCCAGCGCCCGGTGCGCAGCGCGTGAAGCGGGTGTTCCAGCTCGACCTCGGCAGTTGCGAAGGCTGCGGCGGTCAGGTGCGAGTGGTGGCCTGCCTCGAGGACCCGCTGGTCATTGGGAAGATCCTGGAACATCTCGCCAGGAGCGGGCCCGCCACCGGGGTTGTGCGGGGCGAGAAAGTGGTCGTCTGGGGGCGATTCAGGGCCCAGCTAACGACAGCTGGCGGACGGGTCCGGGGTCTCGGCGGTGCGGTGACCTCGCCTGCTCACGGCTGGCTGGCTACCAACAGGTACTTTGAATCGCC
>SHZI01000008.1 GCA_009692345.1 Gammaproteobacteria bacterium
GCCGGCGAGCTGTACCTGATCGACGAGGTAATGACACCCGACTCATCCCGCTTCTGGCCCGCGACGGAGTACCGCTCCGGCATCAGCCCCCCGAGCTACGACAAGCAGTTCGTCCGGGACTACCTGGAAACGCTGGACTGGAACAAGAAAGCACCGGGGCCAAAGCTCCCGCCGGACGTGATCCGCCGGACCAAGGAGAAGTATCGGCAGGCGCTGGAGCTGCTGACCGGCTAGCCCCGCTGCTCAACTGCCGCCGATCGTCATCTGCTCCAGCAGTATCGATCCGGTGAGCACGGCACCGCGCCGGTCCACGTCGCTGCCAATGCCGAGGATCCCCTGGAACATGTCCTTGAGGTTGCCCGCGATCGTGATTTCCGTCACCGGGTACTGGATCTGGCCGTTCTCCACCCAGAAGCCGCTGGCACCCCGGGAATAGTCGCCGGTCACCGGGTTCACGCCGCTGCCCATGAGGTCGGCAATCACGAGGCCGCGATCCATGGTTCTCAGCAGATCAGCAAAGGTCTCGCCAGTGCTATGGACGACCAGATTATGGGCGCCACCGGAGTTTCCTGTGGACTGCATGCCCAGCTTGCGCGCGTAGTAGCTGCCGAGCAGATACCCACCAAGCACGCCCGCATCAACCAGTCGGCGCTCCGTCGTCGCCACACCTTCGTCATCGAAGGGCGCGCTGGCCAGGGCCTTCAGCAGGTGGGGCTTCTCATCGATGGTGACGCGGCTCGCGAACACGGGCTTGCCAAGGGTGTCCACCAGGAATGAGGACTTTCGATAGAGTGCCCCGCCGCTGATGGCACTGAGCAGGTGCCCGATCAGACCGCGGGCGACCCGTGCAGGAAAGAGCACGGGCGCGTTGCAGGTCTCCAGCTTGGTCCCGCCCAGGCGGGCGACCGTGCGCCGGCCTGCCTCCGCGCCGACCTCAGCTGGACCTGGCAGGTCGGCTGCATCGCGGGCCACGGCATACTCGTAGTCCGTTTCCATGGCGCCGTCCTGCGCAGCCACCACAGAGCAGGAAATGCTGTGATCAGACTCCGGATAACTGCCGAGAAAGCCGTGGCTGTTGCCGTAGACCCGGAGGCTCTCGCTCGTGCTGACCGACGCGCCTTCCGAATTGGTCACGCGGGGATCGAAATCCAGAGCTGCGGCCTCGCAGGTGGTAGCCAGCTCGATGGCGGCTGCGGGGTCGATGGCCCAGGGGTGATAGAGGCTGAGTTCCGGAATGCTCTTCGCGAGCTTGTCTGCATCTGCCAGACCGGACGCCGGGTCCTCGGCGCCGTAGCGGGCCAGCGCGCAGGCCTTGCGCACGGACTCCTCGATCGCTTCGGGCCGCAGGTCGGACGTACTGGCGCTGCCCTTGCGGTGGCCGAGCCAGACCGTAACGCCGAGACCCTGATCCCGCTGGTGGCGGAGGGTTTCCACCTCCCGCAGCCTCACGTTTACGGAAAATCCAGTGCCAAAGCTCGCGTTAGCCTCTGCCTGGGAGGCTCCCAGCTGCCTGGCCAGCCGCAGGGCGTCATTAACCTTCTCCTGAAGGCTTACGACCCCGTTCTCGAGGCTGAGTGCAGTGCGTGTGCTCATTCGTCGCCACCCGTGCCACCGATGGTCAGGCCGTCGATACGCAGGGTCGGCTGCCCGACGCCCACGGGGACTGACTGACCTTCCTTGCCACAGACACCAATGCCGGTATCCAGTGCCAGGTCGTTACCCACCATGCTCACGCGATTGAGCACGGTCGGGCCATCACCCACCAGCGTGGCATCCCGGATCGGGGCCCCCAGCTTCCCGTTCTCGATGCGGTAAGCCTCCGTGGCAGAGAAGACAAACTTGCCGGAGGTGATATCCACCTGACCGCCGCCGAAGTTGCGCGCATAGACGCCCTTCTTCACCGACGCGATGATCTCGTCGGGGTGATGGGGCCCGGCCAGCATGTAGGTGTTGGTCATGCGCGGCATGGGGGTGTGGGCAAAGGACTGGCGACGGCCGTTGCCCGTCGACTCGGTACCCATGAGCCGGGCGTTCATCTTGTCCTGCAGATAGCCGCGGAGAATGCCGTTCTCGATCAGCACCGTGTTCCGGGTTGGGGTGCCCTCGTCATCCACGTTCAGCGAGCCGCGGCGATTGGGCAAGGTGCCGTCATCGACGACGGTACACAGGTCGGACGCCACCCGTTCCCCAACGCGACCCGTGAAGGCCGACGTCCCCTTGCGATTGAAGTCCCCCTCCAGGCCGTGACCAATGGCCTCGTGGAGCAGCACGCCGGGCCAGCCGGGACCAAGAACCACCACCATCTCGCCGGAGGGTGCTGGCACTGCGTCCAGATTGACCACCGCCTGACGGACTGCTTCCCGCCCGTACTCGAGCACCTGCTCCGGCGTGAAGTACTCGTACCCGAAACGCCCGCCCCCACCGGCGTAGCCCTGCTCGCGCTTGTCGCCCTGCTCGACAATGACCGAGATGTTGAAGCGCACCAGTGGCCGCACGTCCGCCGCCATGGCGCCATCGCTGGCACACACCAGGATCACCTCATGGGCCGCGGCGAGGCTGGCCACCACCTGCTTCACCCGCGGATCCAGGGCGCGAACCTCGCTGTCGATGCGCTGGAGCAGCGCGACCTTGTCGTCGTCCGTCAGGGTCGGCAGTGGGTCTATGGGCGCGTATAGCCGGTGACCGGAACGGGGCTGCCAGGCCTGAACCCGCCCCTGCTGACCCTGGCGGACGATTGCGCTGGCGGCGGCAGACGCCTGCAGCAATGCCGGCACGACCAGTTCATCAGAATAAGCGAAGCCGGTTTTCTCGCCGGACATCGCCCGGACACCGACGCCCTGCTCGATGCTATGGGCACCTTCCTTGACGATGCCGTCCTCCAGCGTCCAGGACTCCTGGCGGGACACCTGAAAATAGAGATCTGCATTGTCCACCGTGCCGCGCATCAAGGCACCGAGCGCCCGCTCCAGGTCGTGATCGGCAATTCCGGCGGCATCCAGCACCTGGCTGCGCACGCGCGCCAGGGACGACTCGGGGGCAACTACTGCATTCATCATGGATCCTGGTTGTTCATGCCGGCGCCTAAAAGCGCCGGTGGTCGAGCACCGGAAACTGCTGGCGGAGCCGGTTCAGGCGTTGAGTGTCGATGGTGGCGGTGATCACGCGGGTCCGGCCGCCCGCATCGGCCAGAATGACTCCCCAGGGATCAACCAGCATTGTGTGTCCGTAGGTCTGGCGGCCCCCCGGGTGGGTGCCGGTCTGGGCCGCAGCAGCAACATAGGTGAGATTCTCAATGGCCCGGGCACGCAATAGCGCCTCCCAGTGCGCCTCGCCAGTTCGATAGGTGAAGGCGGCAGGCAGTGCCAGCACGTCCATACCCTCGCTGGACATCTGCCGGAACAGTTCAGGAAAACGGAGGTCGTAGCAGACGGCCACCCCGAGCGCGCCCCAGGGTGTTTCTATGCAGAGCGGCTTGGCGCCGGACATCGTGCTCCGGGACTCCCGGTAGGCTTCTTCGCTCTCGGGCACGCGGGCGTCGAACAGGTGCACCTTGTCGTAGCGCCCAGCCCGCTTGCCGCTGCCGTCGTAGACCAGAGCAGCCGCATACGGGCGCTTGGGATCATCGCTCTTCAGCGGAATCGTGCCGCCCACGATCCACAGGTCGGACCGGGCTGCTTCGGCGGCGAGAAAGTCCTGCAAGGGACCCGCGCCGTCGTCTTCGATGATCGCCAGACGATCAGACTCCTTCTTGCCCATCCGGGCGAAGTTTTCGGGCAGCACAGCAAGCGTCGCCCCATCAGCAGCGGCCGATCGCAGGGCCCGCCGGGCGCGGGAGAGGTTTGCGGCGACGTCCTCGCCGGAGTTCATCTGGATGGCGGAAATGCGGAGGGTCTTCATGGTTGCTCTTCGGGGCCGTTCCTGTATGCCGGGGCAAGTGTAATCTGGGGGCGAAAAGCCTGCCTGACAAGCGGCTGGCCCCGACAGCTCAGCGGGTCAGCCCGGCCTCCGGACCCAGTTCCTTCAGAGCCTCCGCCAGATACCGTTCGCAGTTCCGGAAAGGCGTCAGATCAACTGCACTCTTGTCGACCTTGTCGATCACTGGCTGGTCCCACACGCCCGAGACCCGGTAGTAGCTTTCGCCAAAGGTACTCAGTGGCTTGCGGAAGATCTGTGAAATCAGGAGCACCGTTCCGCCCACCAGGGGCCCGCCCACAAAGCCACCCACAGCCAGCACATCCGAGACATGGGGCCGCACCACAGCCACCTGGTCATAGGTCCGGTCCCGGAGCGAAACGCGCCCCAGGACCCCAATGTCCGTCACCGGCCCTTCGAGACCGAAATCGCAGGTGTAGGCGCTCCCCTGGTCCAGGCGAAACTCGCCCTTCACCTCGTCAAAGGCCAGACCTTTGCTCACGATGTCGGAGAAATCCAGGCCCAGGCGGCGCGGGAGGGCCGCGATACTCAGCAGCCCGACCATCCGGCCGCCGCCTGGCTCCACGGACAGAAACTGGCCCTTGTCCAGACTCAAGACGACACGGCCACCCGCCGTGTTGAGAAAGTCTTCGCTGGGCCCGCCAGGCCAGAACAGGTCCAGCGTCACTCCAGCCTTCTCGCCCTCCACCACCGGCCTGTAGCCCAGCGCCTTCAGGGTTGTGCCGATACCGGTGGACTGCAGCTGCAAGCGCAGTTCACTGCGCTGCTGTTTGACGTCATCGCCCTCGACGACCCACGTCGCATCACCCCTGATGCTGAACGTCGGACTCTCCATGACCAGTGGCTCTACAACCACGCCATCGCCCCGCTGAGCCAGCTCTGCTGTCAGTTTGCCGAAGCGCATGTCCTTCAGGGCGAAGTCCGCGATGGAGGCACGCACCGGGGGCAGGTTGCGGGGATCTGCCACACCATCGCCGACCGCAGGGTCCGCCTCGAGAAGCCACAGGCGCTGCATGTCGAGAAGGAGAGGCGCGTCATCAGACTGGCGGGCCGGAACAGTTACCGTCCCTGCGGCAGAAGGGCCGAGGACGGCTATCCGCCACTCACCTGACAGGCGCCGGGCATCCAGCTTCACGTCGCGGAACACGCGCCCAAGGACGGCGAAAGAGTCCGCGTCGACGACAATCTGGCGCAGCAGATTGGGCGCTGTGTCGCCGGTGTTGCCCCGGGTGCTCCGCCCCGGAAACCAGTCCTCGAAGCGCAGGCTGGAGAATGTGCCGCCAATCTCCAGGCCCGGATCCGCCGGGAGACTCGCCAGGACCGGACCGTTGCGCAGATCTCCCCGCTCAAGACGCCAGCCCCCCTTGGCGCGGCGGGCCGCCTTGCCGACGCCGGTCGGCGCGGGGGGATCGGACAGAAACTGGAGGGCCCAGCTCACGCCCCGCTCGATCCTGCCGCTCACCTGCAGCTTGCCCCGGTCAGGCAGGCTCACTTCCATGCGCAGCGGGTCGGCAGTGCCAGCCTGCTTGGTCATAGGCTCAGCCAGTGTGCTGCTGAGCTGGTCCAGGTCTGAGGCAATCTGAATACTCAGGGGAGTTTTGGCGCCCCGGGCCGGCACTTGTACGGTGGCATTCCAGGCCACGCTGCCCCCAAGTCGCTCCGCATAGGGCAACGAGAAGGCTGCGGCCAGCTTTCCCGTGGGCGTCTCGCCCGCCACTTCGGCAACCTGACTCAGTGCTGCTTCGTCGGGCCTGGCGGCCCGGAGCGCGATGCTTACAGGTTCGTCGAGGAACGTCGCAGCCAGCTGGTCAGCTACCAGCCGATCCCTGTTCAGACGCACGGTACCCTCAAGAGCGGCGAGTCCGAACTCCACACCCCTGAGCCCGAGCCTTGCACCCTCCAGGCCGAAGGTGCCGAGCAGGCGATAGTCCGCGGGGCGCGCGATGGGCAAGCGCAGATCGATCTTCGTGGCCACATCACCGCTGCCGGTAACACTCTCCAGGGTCGGGCCCAGTAAGGCCGCAAGCGGCGTCTGGCGAAGAAAGCCGAGAATCTGGCCCAGCTGAACGTCATTTGTTGCGGCAATGTCCAGCTCTGTCTCGTGCAGGAGATTAGCCACACGAATCTCGGCATCGGCAAAGGGAACTCCGCCGATCGACCCCCGGTTTTCCACGGAGCTCAGACTGACGCGATCGATGATCACGGTCCCGGAGGCGTTCTCCAGCCGGGGCCAGTCCGGAGCGTAATCAATGACGGCGTCGGCAAGCCTGAATTCCAGGCGAAAGCGCCCGTCTCCGCCTTCGTAGGGAAACCCCTTCAGTGGGCCTTGCCACAACAGCTCGCCCCGGGGCACGGAGCCCGCAACAAAGGCCCGGTCCAGCCATTCCACGACGTTGGGCCTCATCCTCTTCAGTGGGACGTAGTTCAGTGCGGCGGGGGCCGATGACGCCGCGAAACGCGAGTTCAGATCGACGAAGACGGGGCCTGCAGGTGGGAACAGGACCCGCAGGCGAGACTGGATCTCACCATCCGGGGTCGTGATGAGCAGGTCGTCCGTGAGCACTTCGAGGCCACGCGCCGAGGTCTTCCAGCCCAGCTTGCCGGTCGCCGCCCTGGTGCGGATATCGGCCCGGAACAGCCCGGGAAATCGCACCAGGCCCGCCCCGGAGTTCAGGTTGATGCGGCCGCCCGTCTGGTCGGCCCGGAGGGTGCCCGTGATCCCGGTGACTGCCCAATGCGGTGCCGGCATGACCAGGCCCAGATCCTCGACTGTGGCCGCGGCTGTCCAGGTTGGAGCCTTGCCTTGTGTAAAGGTCGCGGTGAGGTTGAAATCCCGCACCTCTCCCTGCAGTCGCTCGGGCAGCAGATCACGGCGCAGGCCCGTGCTGGCCCCGGACCAGAGCAGCGGCCAGAGATCCTGCAGTCTGAGGTTGTCGGCCACAGCGTTCAGGGAGCTGCGACCTTCTGCCGGGTTGGTATAGCTAACCGAACCACTGCTGACAGGCGACGTCTTGCTGCCCCTCTTGACGACAAACCGCCCCAGCGTCGCTTCCCAGCCAGCGGCAGTCGACTTCCAGTCCGCACGCAGCTCAAGGCGCTGGTAGGTATTGTCGTCGGCGGAGACCCCCTGCCAGACCGTCGGCCCCAGATCGAGCTCCAGGGTAAGGACGCCGGGAGTCAGTCCGGAAAAGCCTGCCTCAAGGTCCACGTCCCCACGTCCGGCCAGCAGCGGCAGCGGTTCATTGGCGACGATCCGGAGCAGGCGGGCCACGTCAAGATCAGAGCCCCTGGCGCGCAGGTCCCAGACCGTTGCTGCCGGAACGGCCTGCGCCAGCAGTATCGGTGGTGGCAGAGTGCCACTGACTTCAACGCCTGATCCCAGCCCATCCTGCCCGTTGAACTCACCATCGAAGCTGATCAGGTCTGGTGCCAGGCCCAGCGCCAGCTGATCGATGGTCAGGGCAACGCGCGGCTCCAGCCGCGCAGCATCCAGCAGCAACACGTCGATGTCCTGGAGTTGCAGATCAAGGCGCGGCAGCGGCGCATCTGGTGGCCGTCGCAACAACTCCTCCAGGGGCACCCCGTTGATCAGCCATTGACCGGCGGGTTGGCGCTCTGCTTTGAAGCTGGCGCCACTGATCGCGACCCGCCCGGGACGCAGCTGGCGCTCGACCAGAAGGCGCCACAGGTTGATGCCCACGCTGAGCTCGCTGGCATCGAACACCGGCCGCTGGTCCTTAAGGGTGAAGATCCGCACTGCGGAAAAGCGGACTTCCGGCCCCTGCAGGGGCCAGCTCGCTGACAGCCGCTCAAAGCGCACATCGAAGCCGGTGGCCTCGGACGCAAACTGCCGGATTTCGTCCTGGTAGTCAGGGGCCAGGGGTAGCAGCAGCCGGGCGATACCCACAACAATGGCCAGAACGATGACCAGGGCCGCCGCAGAAGCCGCCAGCCAGCCGAGACTCCGTCTTAACACTCCGCCCTGGTGGCGCATACCGCCGCCCGCCTAGACCAGAACGACGTCGAACTGATCCTGGGCATACAGACTCTCCGTCTGCAGCCGGATCGGCTTGCTGGTCACTTCCTCAAGTTCCGCAATGCGGGACGACTCTTCGTCCAGCAACAACTCGATGACTTCCTGGTGCGCCAGAATGACCAAACCCTTGAAACTGAACTGACCGTGCTGCCGGAGGATCTCACGGAATATTTCGTAGCAGACCGTCTCAGGAGTTTTGACGTGCCCGCGGCCGTGACAGGTTGGACAGGGCTCACACAGGAGGTGTGCCAGGCTCTCTCGGGTCCTCTTCCGCGTCAGCTGGACGAGGCCTAGCGAGGAACCCTCGGCGATCTGGGGCCGGGCGTGGTCACACTGCAGTGCCGCAGTCAGGGCCTCCAGTACCTGCCGCCGGTGGGCCTCCTCCAGCATGTCGATAAAATCGATGACGATGATCCCGCCAAGGTTGCGCAGGCGGAGCTGCCGGGCGATGGCCACGGCCGCTTCGAGATTGGTCCGGAAAATGGTGTCCTCCAGGTTGCGGTGGCCAACGTAGCCACCGGTATTGACGTCAATACTGGTGAGCGCCTCCGTCTGGTCGATCACCAGGTAGCCCCCGGACTTGAGTTCCACCTTGGGCACCAGGGCCTTCTGGATCTCGTCCTCGATGCCGTAGAGGTCGAAGATCGGCCGGGGTCCGGCGTAGAACTCGATGCGGCTGGCCAGCTGCGGCATCACGCTGGCAGCAAACTCCCGCAGCTGACGGCAGGCCTTTTCGTCATCAATCCGGACCGCCTGCGTCGCGGAATCCACGAGATCGCGCAGGACGCGTATGGCGAGGGGCAGATCCTGGTGCACCAGCGCGGGCACGGGCGCGCGCTCTGCCCGGGCCGCCACGACTGCCCACAGGCGGGCCAGGAACTCCGCGTCTGCCCGCAGCGGCTCTTCGCCCACGCCCTCGGCAGCGGTCCGGACGATAAAGCCAGAAGGGACGTCGGGGCCCATCAGCCGGGTCATCAGCTGCTTCAGGCGGTCCCGCTCAGGGTCGGCTGCAATGCGGCCCGAAACGCCCAGCGTGGTTTCTCTGGGCAACAGGACCAGGTACCGGGACGGGAGCGTGATGAACATGGTCAGACGGGCCCCCTTGGTGCCCAGCTGATCCTTCACCACCTGGACAAGGACGGTGTCGCCCTCCCGGAGGACGTCGCGAATGTTCTGCTCCTCCCCGACCGCTGCAGGCAAGGTCCCGGCTGCAGGCAACACATCGGAGGCGCGCAGAAAGCCGGTGCGGGCAAGGCCCAGATCCACGAACGCGGCCTGCATGCCGGGCAAGACCCGGACCACGCGGCCCTTGTAGATGTTGCCGGTGAGGCCAAGTCGGGAGGTTCTTTCGATCAGCACCTCCTGGACCACGCCGTTCTCCACCAGGGCTGCCCTGACCTCCCGGGACGTGAGATTGATGAGAATCTCTTCTGTTGGAGCCTTGGTACTCATCGGTAGCGGTTCATGGCGCCGGAAGCACCGGGCAGCCAAACAGCGTGAGCAGTCGGGCGGTCTCGAACAAGGGGAGGCCCATCACGCCGGAGTAACTCCCCCGGAGTTCCGCAATGAACTGGGCAGCGCACCCCTGGATCGCATAGGCCCCGGCCTTGTCCCTGGGTTCCCCCGTCCGCCAGTAGGCTGCGATTTCCTCGGCGGTAATGGCCCGAAAGGTGACTGCGCTACGGCAGAGCTCGACGCGCTCCCGCTGGCCATCGGTTACCGCCACAGCGGTCCAGACCAGGTGTGTGCGGCCGGCGAGCCGGCCCAGCATCCGGGCAGCGTCGGCCTCGTCCGCCGGCTTGCCGAAGAGTTCCGTGCCGAGGGCAACCGCCGTATCTGCAGCGAGGACTGGCGACTCCCGCGCCGGGCGTGCCGCGAGCCCGGCCTGGGCTTTGGCACTGGCCAGCCGACAGACCAGATCCCCGGCACCCTCCGACGGCCGGGGAGACTCGTCGACTGCCACGCGGAGCACCTCATGGCGGACACCCAGCTGGGTCAGCAGTTGCTGGCGCCGGGGCGATCCGGAGGCAAGGTAGACGAAAGGGCTCACGGTGCTGGCATTCACGCTTTGTGGTACGGGTGGCCCTGCAGGATGGTCCACGCGCGATACAGCTGCTCGACGACGATCACCCGGGCCAGGCCGTGGGGAAACGTCAGGGCAGACAGGGACCAGGACTGATTGGCTCTCTGCCGGACTTCATCTGCCAGACCCTCCGGTCCACCAATGGCCAGCACGACGGAGGGCTGATGGTTCTGCCAGCGGTCAACTTCCCGGGCCAGCTCCAGGGACGACCAGGCCTTGCCCCGCTCATCGAGGGTCACCAGGAAATCCCCTGGCTTGAGGCGCTGCAGGATGCGCTGTCCCTCCTTGGCCTTGGCAATGGCCGGATCACCACCGGAGGAACGCAGGGAGAGGGGGATGTCGACCAGCTCGGGCTTCAGGTGAGTGGGTATACGGTCCAGGTAGAGCTGGACAGCTTCCCGCACCCAGTCCTCCGGGCGGGTACCAATCACCAAGAGCCGTACCTTCATGCGTGAATCTGCTGAAAAACCCCGCCGTTGGGGGCTTAAGAATGATACACGCCAATCCGCCGGCTCAGATTCGTTCAGGCCGCTTCAGGCTGCTTTAACCCGTGGCGGTTGCACCCATATCCCAGAGGCCCTCGAGCTTGTAAAACTCCCGGGCCTTAGGCTGCATGATGTGCACGACCACATCCGAGAGGTCCACCAGGACCCACTCGCCGGTCCCGGTGCCCTCGACGCCAATAGGCGGGCAGCCGGCCTGGGAAGCACTCTGGACCAGCTGCTCGGCGATGGACTTCACGTGGCGGTCCGACGTCCCGCTCGCCACGACCATGTAGTCGGTGATGGACGTGAGCTGGCGGACGTCCAGGACCCGGATGTCCCGGGCCTTCAGATCCGCCAGCGCATGCTCGGCAAGGGCCAACAGTTGCTTACTGCGCACGAATTTACACCTCCTTTGGATGGGCATAGATATGGGTTTTGACCATCAGGTCACGCACGGACTCCGGCACGAGAAAGCGGGGATCGCCACCGGCTGCAAGGAGCTCGCGAATTGCCGACGCGGAGATTTCGAGCTGGGTCACGTCCTGGACCAGCACCCGGCCGGCGGGCGACTTCGCGAGGTCGCCCGGGTCAGTGGTAAGGCGGGAGCTCGCGAACTCGCCGGCCTCACCCGGCAACTGGCCAGCAACCGGCTCTAAAAAGCCAGGGCGGCGCGCCACCACGATGTGGGCCAGCTCCGGCAGTTCACGCCACCGCTCCCAGGTGGGCAACTCGAGGAACGCGTCCAGGCCCAGCAACAGGCACAGTGGCCGGACTCCCACCTCGGCCCGGAAGCTGAGGAGTGTGTCCACCATGAAGGAAGGGCCTGGCCGCCGCAGCTCCCGACCGTCGACCCGCAATCCCGGTAAACCTTCCAGCGCCGCTTCCAGCATCCGGAGGCGCAGCGCCTCGGGGGCCACCGTCGGGGGACGATGGGGAGGCAGGCGGGACGGAACGAAGCGGACTTCGGCCAGCCGGAGGCTGGTCAGTAACTCGTGCGCTGTGCGCAGATGGCCCAGATGGATGGGATCGAAGGTGCCGCCGAAGATACCAAGCGGTTGCTGCGGCATCAGAGCAGTTCGCCTCCCCGCAACGGCCGGCCGGCGAGGGCCATGGTGAGCTCCAGCAGGGCGTTCCAGGGTTCGCCAGACCGCTGACCCTTCACGATCTGATCAGCCCGACCTGCCATACGCAGCAGGCGCCGGAGGCCACCGGCCTTGTGATTCCGCAGCGCGCGCACGTAGAGGTCCGTCCGGCTCTGCCAGACGCCTGCCCCCTGGACAGCCCGCTGCGGCGTGCTATCCCGGCTGGCCCGGACGCCGGCATCGACCAGCACCAGTGCTTCCCGCATCAGGGACCACAGCACGAGTGCGGCTGCCGTGCCCTCCTCCCGCAGGCCGCCCAGCACCCGCACCGCACGCTCCACGTCGCCCGCGAGCGCGGCATCACCCAGCTGGAAGACGTCGTAGCGGGCGCCGTCGCCTACGGCAGCCCGGATCTGGACGGCCGTCAGGGACGTACCCGCGGGGTACAGGAGAGCCAGCTTGTGGATTTCCTGCTGGGCGGCCAGCAGGTTGCCCTCCACGCGACCCGCGAGCAGCTCCAGTCCTTCCGGGTCGCAGCTCAAGCCAGCAACACGGAAGCGCCGGGCGATCCAGTCCGGCAACTCCCCGAGACCAGGCACACGGGTTTCCACCCAGACACCGGCGGCCGTCAGGGCAGTCACCCAGGCCGACGACGCGATTTTGCTCTTCAACGCCGGTGTGACGATGACTACGGTGTTGCCATCCGCGGCCCGACCGGCGATCTCACGCATCTGGCGCGAGCCCTCGTCGCCCGGGGTGGCCGTGGTCAGGCGAATTTCAACGAGCTTGCCAGCGGAAAACAGCGACAGGTTGCGCAGCGATCCGGTCACCTGCTCCCAGCTGAAGCCCCGCTCGACGACGTGGGACTCCCGTTCTTCGCAGCCGCGCCGGAGAGCGGCGGCCCGCAGCGCGTCCACCACCTCATTGACGAGCAGCGGCTCATCGCCGGAGATCAGGTACACGGGCGCCAGAGGCCTGCCCGCCGCGGCGGCCGCTGGCCCGGCCAGCTGCTCGATCAGCTTCTCAGGCTTCAGCTTCATGGGTGCCTACAGGCCAAGCTGGTGCCAGTCGATGGACTCCTCTTCGAGAAGGACCGGAATGCCGTCCCGGATGGGATAGACCAGCCGCCCGTTGCGGGTGACCAGCGCTTCAGAGAGGGTGGCGGGGAGAGGCTCCGCGGCGTGATTGCGGACCTGGCCCGCGCTTATCGCCGTATTGAGTGTCGCAAGTTGCTCGCTGCCCAGAAGCTGCAGCGGCAGTTTCGTGACAGGGCAACAGATGATGTCTAGGAGTCGTTTATCCATCCCGATGGCCAGGAATATAGCAGGGAAACTGCGCGATCAATGGCGCCCCCACCAGACATAATCCTGAGGCACCGGATCGACACCGGAACTGCCGCCAAGCCAGACGAAAGGCTGACAGCGCCCAATCCGCCGCAGGGCCAGCCAGCCGCCCCGCACCGCGCCGAAGCGGCGGATGGCGTCAACGGCATAGGACGAGCAGGTGGGGACATAGCGGCAGTTCATCCCCAGCCACGGCGACAGCAGGCGCTGGTAACCCTGAATCAGTCCAATGGCCAGAGCTGAGGCCTCACCCTGCGGGGGCCCAGCCGCGGGGCTGCCCGCTCCACCGGGCCCGGGCTTCAGGTTCCCGCACATCGGGCAGCCGCACTGCGAATGGCGCCGAGCATCGCATGCAGGCCGTTGCTCCGGGTCGGGCTCAGGTGCTGATCCAGGCCAATGGCCGCAATAAAGCCGGGCGGCACGGCCAGTATCTCCCGGGCAGGGCGGCCGCTGTAGAGGCGCATCAGGATGGCGATCAGCCCCGACACAATGGCGGAATCGCTGATGGCCTGGAATTCGAGGCGCTCGCCCTTTGCCCTGGTCACCAGCCACACCTGGGACTGGCAACCCTTGATCTTCTGCTCCTCGGTCTTCTCCGCCTCGGGAAAGGCCGGGAGCTGGCGCCCCAGGTCGATGATGTACTGGTAACGATCCAGCCAGTTATCGAACAGGGCAAACTCCTCGACAAGCTCCTGCTCGGTGTCGGCAATCGATGGTTTGTCCATCGTCAGCTCGCTGTGCGCCGCCAGCGGGTACCCTCCGGACCATCCAGGATGACGATGCCAGCGGCAACCAGTTCATCGCGAATACGATCCGCCGCAGCGAAGTCCCTGCTCTTCCGGGCCGCCAGTCGCTCGGCGAGTAGTGCCTCGACCGCCTCGGCAGACAGGCCATCGGTTTTGCTGCCCTGGAGCCACTCATCAGGCTCCGCTCCGAGCAGGCCAAGCAGGTTGCCGCTGGCCCGTAGCCGGGCCGCCAGGACGAGGCGCTCAGCGGGGTCTTCGGAGCGGTTGATATGCCGGGCCAGGTCAAAGAGCACGGCAAGGGCCCTGGGCGTGTTGAGATCGTCGTCGAGGGCAGCAATAAAATCCGTGTCCGCCTCCGCGCCCGCAACAATCTGCGGGGAATCGGCCTGATAGGCGACTTCGTGCAGTGCGCCGTAGAGCCGGTCGAGCTTGCGCTTGGCGTCGGGCAGGACTTCGCCTGTCCAGTCGAGCGGCTGCCGGTAGTGGGCGGACAAGAGAGCCAGCCGGATGGCCTCCCCCGTGGCTTCCTTCAGCAGGTTGTGGACCTGCAGCACATTGCCCAGCGACTTGGACATCTTGGTGTGGTCCACATTCACGAACCCGTTGTGCAGCCAGTAGCGCGCAAACAGCTCCCCGCCATGGGCGCAGGTGCTCTGGGCCATCTCGTTCTCATGATGGGGGAAAATCAGATCGTTGCCGCCGCCGTGAATGTCGATCGTGCGCCCCAGATGCCGGGCCACCATGGCGGAACATTCAATATGCCAGCCGGGCCGACCCCGGCCCCAGGGGCTGTCCCAGCCAGGCAGCTCCGGGGTGGAGGGCTTCCAGAGGACAAAGTCCCCGGCATCCTCCTTGTAGGGGGCCACTTCGACGCGGGCGCCGGCGAGCAGATCGCGCCGGTCCCGTCCCGACAGCGCCCCGTAGTCCGCATAGGACCGCACCCGAAACAGCACGTGCCCGTCCGCGGCGTAGGCATGGCCGCCGTCGATCAACGCGCTGATCATCGCGATGATGTCCGGCACGTGCTCCGTGGCCAGGGGCTCCAGATCCGGGGGCGCGACACCGAGGCCTGCCATGTCCTCCCGGTACACCGCGGTGAACCGGGCGGCAATCTCGCCGATGGGAATGCCCTCCTCGGCAGCGGCCCTGTTGATCTTGTCGTCGATGTCCGTGATGTTGCGGGCATAGGTGAGCTTAAAGCGGGTGCGGAGCAGGCGCGCCAGCACGTCGAAGACCACCGCAGGTCGGGCATTGCCGATATGCGGATAGCTGTAGACCGTGGGCCCGCAGACGTACATCGTCACCCGTCCGTCCTGCGGCGGGACGAAGGGCTCCTTCTGGCGGGTCCGGGTGTTGTAAAGCGTCAGGGACATAGGGCAGCAAGGCTGGACGGGGCCGCTATAATAGCGCCCGCATGGATCCCAACCGAATTTTCGCGCAGCGCCTCACTATCGAGCAGGTGGAGGAAGGGCATGAACTGGCCCCCAAGTTCGATGCCCAGGGCCTGATCGCCGCTGTGACCACCGACTTCACCAGCGGCGAGCTGTTGATGGTGGGTTACATGAACGCCGAGGCACTTCGCCGCACCATCGAGACCGGCGAGGCCCATTATTTCAGCAGGAGCCGCCAGGCCCTGTGGCACAAGGGCGCCACCAGCGGGCTCGTCCAGAAGATTCGGGAACTCCTGATCGATGACGATCAGGATTGCGTCTGGCTCCGCGTTGACATCACCGGTGGAGCCAGTTGCCACGTGGGTTACCGCAGCTGCTTCTACCGGCAGGTACCGGTGGGGCCAGCGGCGCAGACGGCCGACGGTCCCCTGCGCCTGACCTTCACGGAGACCGAAAAAGAATTCGATCCGGAGATTGTCTACCGGGGTCAGCCAAACCCAACGAAGCTGTAGGAGCGCCGTAGGAAATGGGGACATGCCTCATTTCTTCTTCTAGAAATGAGGCATGTCCCCATTTCCTACGGCGCTCCTACAGGCTCAGTATCGCTCCCACCAGAGCGCCCACCGCCAGGATCACGTTGGGCAGGTACGAGAGGCCAAACCCCGCAAAACGCTTCCTGGGATCCGCGACGTAGCCCGTCAGGTACAGGGCCCGGCCCACCACAAACAGCACGCCCAGACCAGCGGCCCACAGGCTGCTGACGTAAAGCCCGAAGAGCCACACGGCCGGGACGAACACGATGAGCTGTTCCAGGGTGTTCTGCTGCACCCGAAAGTAGCGCTCGAAGACCGGGTGGCCCGTCGTGGCTGGCGGCTGGACGTTGCACCGGACCCGGGCGCGGCCGACCAGCAGGCCAAACACCAGGAACTCGATGAGAGCCAGCGCAATAACTGCAGCGACCAGAGCCATGGGCTTCTCCCGACGAAAACTCGGCTCAGCCTAGCCTGTCACGGCCGGCTGGACCAGCGGGCCGCGGGCAACTCGTCCCCCAGTCGCCCCGCCTGGCGTTGAATCCAGGCCTGACGGCGCGTCGTGTAGCGGGACGGATTGCGGACGCGATAGACGTCGGGACTGGGCAACACTGCTGCCAGGAGAGCAGCTTCAGCAGCGCTCAGCGTTGCCGCGGGCTGGCGAAAGTACCGCTGGCTCGCCGCTTCGACGCCAAAGACATGCGGTCCAAACTGGGCGATGTTGAGATAGACCTCGAGGATGCGCTCCTTCGGCCAGAGCAGCTCCACCCACACCGTAAACCACGCCTCCAGACCCTTGCGGAACCAGCTCCTGGCAGGCCACAGCCAGAGATTCTTGGCCACCTGCTGACTGATCGTAGACGCGCCCCGGGGCTGCCTGCTCTGGCCTTTGCGCTTCCAGACCTTCCGGATCGACTCGACATCAAACCCCGGGTGCGAGAAGAACTTCTGATCCTCGGCAGCGAGAGCCGCCAGCGCCGCCCGCCGGCTGATCTTCTGGCGGGGTACCCAGGCATAGTCCACGCTGGCGCCAAGGCTGCGCTGCTCCACCCAGTTCTGCACCATGAAACTGGACGTCAGGGGGGGCAGCCAGCGCACCGGGAGAACGAGCAGCAGCGTCAGGAGGACCCACGCCACGAGGGCGCGCCCGCCAAAGCGCAGGACTCGACGCGGAAATGAGCGACCAGCTGCGGCCACAAGAGGCAGCTCCCGCCCGCTCAGCGCACGGCCGTGAGGCGGAGGGTCACGAGACCCACCAGATCACTGGCAATCGCCTGGCGGATGCTCTCTTCCTCCCGGTCCTTGCCCAGCACTTCCGTCTCGTCATAGGCATAGTCTCGCGACAGCAGGAGTTGCTCCACGGGCACGACTTCAACCCCATCCACAGCCACGGCAAAGCGCACCCGGTAGAACACCTCGTACTCCACCGGCACGTTGCGCCCGGAGACGGCCAACAGGCGCCGACCTGTATCGTCGGTCAGGACCTTGACGATCGTGCGGGCCTGCGCCGGATTAGCGGTGAGCGTGACCCCGCTCCGGCGCAGCTTCGAAACCAGATTCCGATAGAACGGGCTATAGCGATCGGCGGCAGCGATATGCATCACGTCCATCTGGGGCGGCAGCTCAGGCGTGGCCCGAAACTTGAAGCCGCAGCCTGCCAGAACCAGCACCGCGACCGCCAGAAGCGCGCCGGAATACCCCCTAGACGACCACATTAACAAGTCTCCCGGGGACGACGATGACCTTCCGGACTGGCTGGTCACCGACGAAACGGCGCACGTTGTCCTCCGCCAGGGCAGCCGCTTGCACCTCTGCCTCAGTCGCCGTAGCCGACACGGTCACCCGGCCGCGCACCTTGCCATTGACCTGCACGACTATTTCCTGCGTGTCCGCGACCAGCGCGGCCGAGTCAGGCCGGGGCCAGGGCTGATCGATGATCGCCTCACCATGACCCAGTACGTTCCAGAGCCGATGACAGATGTGGGGGACGATGGGCGAGAGCATCAGCACCATCAGCTCAAGTCCCTCCTGCAGCACAGCCCTGTCCGCCGGCATGCGGGTCTCAGCCCGGGTAATCGCGTTCAGCAACTCCATCACGGCAGCGATCGCGGTGTTGAAGGTGCGGCGCCGGCCGATATCGTCGGACACTTTGGCCAGCGTCTGGTGCACCTGGCGGCGCAGCGCCTTCTGGGCACCATTGAGGCTGGCTGGCACGATTGCGCTCGCGGGCCCGCCAGCGACGTGGGCGTGGACGGCTTTCCAGATGCGCTTCAGAAAGCGGGATGCGCCCTGCATGGCCTCGTCCGACCACTCCAGCGTCTGCTCAGGCGGGGCCGTGAACATGGTGAAGAGGCGAGCGGTGTCGGCACCCAGGGTATCCACCAGAGCCTGGGGATCGACGCCGTTGTTCTTCGACTTCGACATGGTGCCCACACCACCGGATTCCACAGGGAGGTCATCGGCGACGAGAATGGCCGTCTTCCCCCCCAGACTGTCCTCCCGCTCCTCCACCTCCGTCGGATTGAAGTAGACGATGCGGCCGGTTTCCGCCTTCCGGAAGTAGATGCCGTTCAGCACCATCCCCTGGGTCAGCAGCTTCGCAAACGGCTCATCGAGTTGCACCTGGCCAAGATCCCGCATGACTCGCGTCCAGAACCGGGAGTAGAGCAGGTGCAGGATGGCGTGCTCGATGCCGCCGATGTACTGGTCCACGGGCAACCAGTACTTCACCCGCTCATCCACCATGGCCTTGGCGTTATCGACAGAGGCGAAGCGCAGGAAGTACCAGGACGAATCGACGAAGGTATCCATGGTGTCGGTTTCGCGACGGGCGGGACGGCCGCACCGGGGGCACGTGCACTGGAGGAAATCGTCGCGCTTGCGGAGTGGGTTGCCGCTGCCATCCGGGACACAGTCGACGGGCAGGACGACGGGCAGCTGCTCATCCGGGACTGGCACAGCGCCGCAGGTTGCGCAGTGGATGATCGGAATGGGAGTGCCCCAGTACCTCTGCCGGGAGATACCCCAGTCGCGCAGGCGAAACTGGATGCGTCTGCGCCCGAGGCCCTTCTGTTCAAGCACCGTCGCGATTGCGGCTACCGCCTCGCCAGACTCAAGACCATCGAAAATGCCAGAGTTGGTGGTGATACCAGGCTCGGCGTAGGCGTCCTGCCAGGTTGCCAGGGTCTCTGTGTACGCCCCGGTCTTCGACTGGATTACGCAGCGAACCGGGAGGCCATACTTGCCGGCAAACTCGAAGTCCCGCTCGTCGTGAGCGGGGACGGCCATCACGGCGCCCTCGCCATAGGCCATCAGCACATAGTTGGCCACCCATACTTCCAGCGGCAGACCGGACAAGGGGTGCAGCACGCAGAGCCCCGTGGCCATGCCCCGTTTCTCGGCAGTGGCAACGTCGGCCTCCATGACGCTGCCACGCTTGCACTCGTCGACGAACGCAGCCAGCCGGGGGTTCAACCGGGCCGCGGCCGTGGCCAGCGGGTGTTCGGCAGCTACCGCACAGTAGGTCGCACCAAGAAGCGTGTCTGCGCGGGTACTAAACACCTTGAGAGCGCCGTCAGCGCCAACCGCTTCGCACGCCGACGTGTCAAAGGGAAAGGCGATCTCCACGCCCTCGCTCCGCCCGATCCAGTTGGCCTGCATCAGCCGCACGCGCTCGGGCCAGTCCTGGAGAGTGCCCAGCGCCTCCAGCAGCTCATCGGCATAGGCGGTGATCCGCATGTAGTACATGGGGATCTCGCGCTTCTCGATAAGGGCTCCGGTGCGCCAGCCACGGCCATCGATGACCTGTTCGTTGGCCAGCACTGTCTGGTCGAGCGGATCCCAGTTGACCGTGCCTGTCGTCTGGTAGATGAGCCCCTTCTCCAGCAGGCGCAGGAAGAACCACTGATTCCAGCGGTAGTAGTCGGGCTCACAGGTGGCCAGCTCGCGGCTCCAGTCGATGGCGAAGCCGAGTGACTGGAGCTGCCGCCGCATGTAGGCGATGTTCTCGTGGGTCCAGGCGGCGGGGGCCACCCCCTTGGCCATGGCAGCGTTCTCGGCTGGCAGACCGAAGGCGTCCCAGCCCATGGGTTGCAGTACGTTCCGACCCAGCATGCGCTGGTGCCGGGCAATCACGTCCCCGATGGTGTAATTGCGCACGTGGCCCATGTGCAGGCGCCCGCTCGGGTACGGAAACATGGAGAGGCAATAGAATTTCTCGCGAGCCGGGTCCTCGACAGCCTTGAAGCTGGCGTGGTCGGACCACCAGCCCTGGGCTTCGGCTTCAACCGCCTGCGGGTTGTACTCGGGCAGGCTGTGGGACAAATCGGTCACGACGCCAATCGCTATGCGCAGGTGAATCGGGGCCGCAAGGATACAACGCCTGCAGCCTTCCCGGTCATCGGGATCTTCGGGTCACGAGATGTCTGATTGGCGCCGCGGCGGCGAGCAGGAGCAGGCTGGACAACGCCAGCACCGGCCCGTTCCCGAACCTTATCCAGGGGGTCGCCCCCTGCCGGGGCTGAACGGTGGCCGAGACCACGACAGCCTTGAACTGCGCGCCCTGACGGATAACGATGCCGGCGGGGTCGATCACAGCGGTAATGCCGGTATTCGTACTCCGAAGCATGAAGCGGCCGGACTCCAGGGCCCGAAAGCGGGCCATCTGCAGATGCTGATGCGGTGCGATGGAATCACCAAACCAGCCGTCGTTGCTGACGTTGATCAGGAGGCCGGCTTCGGGCAGGAAATCCCGGAGCTCGGTCCCAAAGGCATCCTCGTAGCAGATACTGGGGGCCAGAGCGACGCCCCGGACCAGCAAGGGTCGCTGCCCATCCAGACCTGGCGTGATATCGGTGTAGGGCAGGTTCATCAGCCGCAGCACGTTGCGCACGAAATCCGGCACAGGAAAGTACTCGCCGAAGGGCACCAGATGCCGCTTGTGATAAACACCGGTGCTGCCGCCGAGGGTCAGCAGCGAGTTCCGGAATTCACCGGTGCCAAAGTCGAAAGTGAGAATCCCGAGGACCAGCTCCTGCTGGCGGGCCTTCATGAGTTCCGAAAGGCCGCGCAGATACTCTTCCTCCTCGTGCGCCAGAGCGGGAATGGCGGCCTCAGGCCAGATGATAAGGTCGGCCTTGTCGAGTTCGAGAGTGAGGTTGCGAAACAGCGCTTTGGTGGTCTCCAGTTCTTCGAGCAGCCACTTGCGATCCTGGGAGATGCCGCCCTGGACGAGAGCAACCTCCAGCGGCGCGCCCGCGGGCACAGTCCACTCGCGGCCGGTGAGCACCGCAGTGAGCAGGGCTCCCCCCGCCAGGACACTCAACCCGGCGATCCGGCTGCGCCGGGAGCCCACGAGCAGCAGAGCCAGGGCGCCCGCGCCCAGCACGACCAGCAGGCTGACGCCATGCACGCCGAGGACCGGTGCCCATGCGGCCAAAGGGCCGTCGATCTGGCCATAGCCAAGGCTGAGCCAGGGAAAGCCGCTGAAGAGCCAGCCCCGGAGCCACTCCACGCCGACCCAGGAAGCCGGCATCACCGCCAGGAACTGGCCCACGGGCTGCCCGGCCGAGACCAGTCCCGAGAGATACGCCCAGGCCGCCAGATAGGCGGCCATCAGCAGGATCAGGGCGCCGCAGATCACGACGGCAATCGGCGGCATGACGCCACCAAAATCGTGCACGCTGATGTAGAGCCAGTAGGTTCCGGTCGTGAACATGCCGAAACCAAACCAGAAACCGCGCAGGGCTCGTTCCCGCACCGCAGCGCCTTCCAGCAGCAAGAGGACTACCGCGAGTAACAGAGGGGCGAGCCACCAGAGGCCAAAAGGCGCAAAGCTGGCCGTCATGCCCGCGCCCGCGATGGCAGCAACAAAACGCCCGCGGACTGTCAGAAGGCGACGAAGCAACGGGGTATACGCCGGGTGCCGGGGTTCGGTCAGGCTACGGCCACGTCGCCGTCCGCAGGCAGAGACGAACCACGCGTCACCTCGATGCTGTGCACTCGCCGGCGGTCTGCCTGCAACACCTGGAAACGGAACTCGCCCAGGTGCAGCACCTCTCCCTTGCGAGGCAGATGACCGAGCTCGTGCATGACGAGTCCGCCTACCGTGTCGTAGTGTTCGTCGTCCAGCTTGGCGTCGAAGTACTCGTTGAACTCCTCGATCCGGGCCAGGGCATGCACATGGTAGTGGCCTGGCCCCTGCTCCTGGATCGGCGCAATCTCGGCGGCATCGTGCTCATCATCGATCTCTCCGACGATCTCTTCGAGAACGTCTTCGATAGTGAGCAGCCCGGTAATGCCACCGTACTCATCCACGACGATAGCGATGTGATTGCGGCTGCCACGAAATTCCTTGAGCAGCGCATTCAGCCGCTTGCTTTCGGGAATGAAGGTGGCCGGGCGAATGTAGCGGGAGATGGCAAAGTCCTCGCCGGGCGTGTTGACGAAGTGCCTGAGGACATCCTTGGCCAGCAGAATACCGACGACTTCTTCCCGGTCCTCGCCGATCACCGGAAAGCGGGAATGACCACTCTCGACGATGGCTTTCAGCAGTTCATCCCGCGGCGCATCCCGTTCGAGGACCGCCATCTGGGAACGGGGCACCATGACGTCCCGGACCTGGGTCTCAGACACGGCCAGAACACCTTCGAGCATGGCCAGCTCGTCTGCATCCAGCACGGTCTGCGCATGGGACTGGCGGAGCCAGTCGAGAAGGTCGTCGCGGGTTGCGGCCTCGCCCTTCAGTACCCGCCGGAGGCGGCCGTACCAGGTACCACCTGAACGGTCGTCGGAGTCGTCGTCTGTCATGGGGCCATTCTACCGGGTTCCGGGGCAGGGCTCGCGGCCTCCCGCACCGTGGCAACCCTCGCCCCGCCTCAGTGGCTTACATAAGAATCCGGAATCCCCGGCCCCCGGCCGCCCTCCAGCGTGGCTCGCGACGCGGTCCGCAAGGGTCTCGAAGGGCAGAGCACCCTGACGATCTATCGCTCCCCTGAGGCCAGCCAGCGTGCGCACTCGGGACCGAGTTCCGCCACGGCACGCTGCTCGTAGGCTGCTGCTTCTTCCGCGGTGAGCGTGTCCTTCCAGCGTCCGTTCTGCCCCTTGTTGATAAAGACCTCTGCCCCCGCATCCAAGAAGGAGCCACCGAGAGGTACCGATTTGGTGGCGTTCCGCTTCATCCACTCGAACGAACACTGCTCGAGAATCGTCTCCCAGGTTGCTTCGTTAATCGTGATTTGCAGAAACTCAGCGATCCTGCGGATCTCACCGGGCATGTCACGTTTGAGGTCGGCGAAATGGACGAGCTTCACGTTGGGAAGATCGCGAATCTGCCACCAACTGCGGATGTTCTCCCAGAAGGGCCAGAAGGGATGCCCCTCTCGCTCCATCCAATCGTGCCAGTACTGCCTGATATCAGCCGGAGGAGGCTCGATGGGCGGGCCGATCCGTCCGGGTGTCTTGTTCAGCGCGTCGTACCAGGACTGATTGGCGTTGGCATGGTGGTTGTACAGGCTCCAAACCACATCCCGGCCGTCCCGGCCGATATAGAGATAACGAGCCTGCGGCGAGAACCGGAGCGCATCCACCGGCAGATGTGTCTTGAGGAAGCGGCGGTGGGTTTGTGCCTCCACGACGAGGAGTTTGACCTCCTTCGGCGGCACACGGAGGTCGAGCCAGGGGGACATTTCTGCCACGGCCAGATTCGGATCCCCATCGAAGAGAAGCTGTCCGACGATCTGCTGCATCCACGTCGTGCCTGACTTGGCGTAGGTGGCAATCACGATGTCGTCGTCGCGGAACGCAAGATCGTTCCAGATCGTCGAGTCGAAGTGATGGTTATGCAGCTCCCGGGTCTTGCTCGGCCAGACGGCGATGTCGGTCATGAATATCCCCGGTGGCGTCGTGGCTGATCATAGCCCACTAACAACCGCCCACCCAGCAGCGCATGCCACATCACACGCCACAAAGCCGCTCGAGGGCGAGTCGGGCAGTCCCAGGCCCGGCACCGCCACCAATGCTGCGCCGATGCGCTGGTGCCAGTAGGACTCGCTGCCGGCCGCTGTGCGCCAGGCATGTAATCGGCGTGTGCAGAGCTGCAGGTCGGAGGAGAGGCTGAATACAGCCCACGCCTGACAACGGATTCCGGGCTGGCCGTGCCCGTTGACACCCCGGCCTGCCGACCCCGCGCTCCCGCCGTCGACGACGCGACCCTGAATCTCCGCCGGCACACCCGTTTCTCGCACTGCACACCCCCTGAGGTGCAGCGTCGCCCGGTGGGGCTTGGTTGGGGTGCGGGTGTCCACGGCCTTGGCACCCTCCCCCGCCGGGCCGGCCTGCTGCCGCGCGACCGCACGATCTGGTACCTTGATGCTGCGTTTGCCGCGGCGTTGGCGTGATGGGGCTTATGGTCATATCATGCTAGTAACAAGAAACCTAGGCTAACTGAGGAAGTCGAGCACGGTGTTTATTGGGATCGCCACGGCCGAGGATGCGTTTGCGGAGCGCATTGCGCTACCCGGCGCCCGCGAGCGCAGTCGCGAATTCCCGGTCATCGGCAGCCTCAACCCGCTACGCCACCGGCTGGCTCTAAGCGCGCGACGCGCCACCACCGTGAGGCGGTTTCCGCAGCCGTTCTCCATTAACCCCGAATTAAAAGGTTTCCTCATGACGATTACCCG
This sequence comes from Gammaproteobacteria bacterium, assembly GCA_009692345.1. Classification (GTDB taxonomy): domain Bacteria; phylum Pseudomonadota; class Gammaproteobacteria; order Steroidobacterales; genus SHZI01. Next base: position 24,308 of record SHZI01000008.1, read on the forward strand.
TGCCCTCGTTGGCCTGTTTTGCGCACTCGTTCTGACCGCTTGTGGTCAGCAGGAACCCGCCTCGACGGGCGGGGCGGCGGCACCGGCCTTAACCACTGTGACGGTTGCCGTGTCACCCGCGTCACCGCCCATGCTCTTCGCGCAGGACGGCAAAACCATGGGCGCGGATCTCGACATTTTCGAGGGCTACTGCAAGGCGCGCGGCTGTCAATTGAAGATCACCGCCTATGATTGGCAGGGGATGCTCGGTGCGGTCTCCAGCGGGCAAGCCGAGGTGGCGTTTTCCGGCATCTCGATCACCGCTAAGCGTAAGGAAGCGATGGATTTTTCCGCGCCGTATTACGACAACGCGTGGCATCTTGTGAGCCTCAAGGATAAAGACATTCAGATTACCGATTTGGCCGTCCTCAAAAAGTATTCCATCGGCTATCCACGCGGCATGGCTTACGCAGATTTGATCCAAAACGAACTGGAACCCAAAGGCTATTACACGCTAGCCCAAGTGAAGCTATACCCGACTTACAACGAAGTGGTCGCGGACCTGCGCAACGGCAATTTGGATCTCGCCTTCATTGAAGAGCCGGTGCTGGCCAACTTCATCGGCAAAGAAAAAATGCCGCTGGTGAGCCGTTATGTGTTCGCAGGCCACGACCAATTGGGCTTTGCGTTCGCCAAAGGCTCAGCGCGGCGCGACGACTTCAACCAATATCTGACTGAGCTTGGCCCTGAAAAACTCAAAGCCATTATCGATAAATGGATGAAGTGATCCCGGCGTCCCCGCGGGCGTGACTTTTTTCGACATAGTGCTGCGGCTGGCACACGGCTGCGGCTACACGCTGTTGGTAACGCTGGCCTGTAGTGCCACCGGGGTGAGTACCGGTTTACTGCTGGCCGGTCTGCGCCAGTTGTCGGGGCCGCGAGTGGCGCTGTTGCTGGACGTCTATACCTATCTTTTCCGCGGCGTTCCGGTCTTGGTATTGCTGTTTTTGGTTTACTTTGGGTTGCCCAGCCTGGGGCTCAAGGCGCCGCCCTTGCTGGCGATGGTGCTGAGCCTCGGACTCATTGCGGGGGCCTATCTGGGCGAGGTATTTCGCGGTGCATTGGGCAGCGTGGATGCTGCCGAGACGCTGGCTGGACTGGCCATGGGCATGACGCGCCGGCAAGTGTTTACCGCTATCGAGTTACCGCAAATGCTGCGTTTCGCCGTGCCGGGGATGGTGAACGAATTCACCACCGTGCTCAAATATTCACCCTTTGCCTACACGGTGGGCCTACCGGAAGTCACCCAAGAGGCGATGGCGCTGGTGGCCACCACCCACCGCGGGATCGAAATCTACCTGGCGCTAGGGCTGATTTATTTCGGCATTTTTCGCGCCCTGCTGGTGCTTATTCGATGGTTGGAACGGCGCTATCAGATCCCTGGCATGGTGCCGGCATGAGCATCGCGCCGCTGATTGAAATCCGCAATTTGGTTAAACGCTACGACACCCACACGGTGCTCGGCGGGATTGATCTGGATTTGGCCGTCGGTGAAATTAAAGTCGTGATGGGCCCTTCGGGTTGCGGCAAGTCCACGTTATTGCGCTGTCTAAACCGCTTGGTTGAACCTAGCTCAGGGGTGATTCGCTTTCGTGGCGAGGATATCTGCGCGCCAACCGCGGACGTGCGCGCGCTGCGCCAGCGGATTGGTTTTGTGTTCCAGCAGTTCGCGCTGTATCGACATTTAAGCGTCCTCGACAACGTCACGCTCGCGTTGCGCAAGCTGCGTGGCATACCTCGAACTCAGGCCGAGCAACTGGCCCTGCACCAACTCGACCGGTTAGACATGGCCGACCATCGCCATAAATATCCGGCGCAGATTTCTGGGGGGCAAAAGCAACGCGTGGCCATCGCGCGCGCGTTGGCGATGGAGCCAGCGGTGGTGCTGTTCGATGAGCCCACTTCCGCGCTCGATCCCGTGCTGTCACGGGAAGTGGCGGCGCTGATCAACCGGCTCCACGAGGAACAGGTCACGATGCTCTGCGTGACCCACGATTTGGCGCTCGCTCAGGATATTGCCGAGCAGGTTCTTTTTCTCGACCAGGGCGTAATTTGCGCGCAAGACAGCGTGGCACGGCTGGCGAGCGACCACGAAAGCCCGCAGGTGCGCGCGTTCTTTGGGCGCGCGGATAATCTGTGATGAACGACTGGGCGGCGTTCTCTCGCGACCTGCTGCAACAGTGGCCGTTGATTCTCGCTGGGCTCGGCCAGACGCTAAAACTCACAACGCTCGTCAGCGTGACCGGGCTGCTGGGCGGCATTGTGGTGTTTGCGCTGGGACTTAGCCCGTATGCGTTGGTACGGCGTGGCGTGGCGGGCTACATCTCCTTTTTGATTGGCATGCCGCTGGTGGTGTTGCTGTTCCTGATGTACTACGGCTTGCCGCAATGGGGCCTGCACTGGTCGCCGTTTGCCGTCGCCGTGCTGGGTTTTACGTTGAACGTGGCCGCCTATAACGCGGCCTATTTACGCACCGCCTACAACGGGCTGGACCCACAGGAGCTCGAGGCCGCGCGAGCACAGGGCTATAGTCATTACCAAGTCGTGCGTCTTATTATTCTGCCCCAAGTGCTGCGCCTGTCGGTGCCGGCGCTGACCAATCAGGTCATTCTGAATCTCAAAGACAGCACGCTGGCTTTCCTGATCCAATACACGGAGTTCTTTGGCCGGATGCAAGAGTTGGCTTCGACCAACTTCCAATTTTTTAAAGCCTATCTATTGGCAGCGCTGGTGTATTTGGCGCTGGTGTCGGTGATCGTCGTGGCCGCACGGCAACTGGAACGGCAGTTGCTGTTACCGGGCGGCACCCGCTAGCCGGCGCGTTCAAGCCACGGTTTACGCGAACGGCGGCCGTGGCCCCAGCACGCTCGGTTGTTCTATCAGCTCTAAGGCGATGCCGTCGGGGTCGTAACAAATCACCACCCGGCGTTCCCCAAACTCACCCATGTCCCAGGTTTCGATCGGGCCTGCGGCAGGGCCGGCAGCCAACAGACGGCCACGGGCGCGGGCGAGGTCGTCCACTTCGAAGGCGACCCGCACCTGAGCGCCGCAGCCTTCGCAACTCTCAAGGTCGAGCTTGAAGACCCGCTTGAGGCGCTGCCCCCAGCGCGTCGCCCGGTGGCGCTCGGTTGGCGTGCGGGTGTCCATGGCCTTGGCACCCTCCCCCGCCGGGCCGGCCTGCTGCCGCGCGACCGCACGATCTGCTACCTTGATGATGCGGCTGCTGGGGCGTTGGCGTGATGCACGCTTACGGTCATATCATGCTAGCAGTAACAACATTAGGCTAACTGAGGAAGCCGACGAGGAAGACTTGGTCTGCGCTTTGCGGAGCACGCCCCCGGGCTTCGTCAAGTCGGGGTTGACGGCGAGAAATGTCAGTTATCGTTAGCTAACCTAAGTAAACCTACACCGGAGGCCACATGCCGACTCTCTCCACCAGTCAGGATCCTTCCGGACCTGCGATCACTTCCCTCGCGCCGACGTCGCTCACGCCAACGCCGCGCGTGCCGCTGTGGCTGAAAGTAACCTACACCGCTTTCCTCGCGGTGCTGGTGCCGGTGTACTGGTACAACTACGGACCGACCAACTTCCTCTACTTCTGCGACATTGCTTTGTTCGTGACGCTGATCGGCATCTGGCGTGAATCCGCGTTGCTGGTTTCGATGGCGGCGGTGGGCATCTTGGCGCCGCAGGTGTTGTGGGTCGCGGACTTCGTGGTCGAACTCAGCGGCGGACACCTGACGGGCATGACCGCTTATATGTTCAATCATGATAAATCGTTGTTCCTGCGCGGCCTGTCGCTCTTCCACGGTTGGTTGCCATTCCTGTTGGTCTTCTTGGTGTGGCGCCTGGGTTATGATCGTCGCGCCTTCCTGCGCTGGACTGTGCTCGCCTGGGTGTTGTTGCTGGTCTGCTACACGCTGATGCCTGGCCCGCGTGCTGATGCCGCGAGCATCGCAACGCCGGTGAACATCAACTACGTGCACGGCATGAGCGACACCGCGGCCCAGACTTGGATGTCGCCGCTCGCGTGGCTTAGCGCCATGCTCGTCGGCATGCCGTTACTGATCTTCTTGCCGACGCACTTGGCGCTGCACTTTACTTGCATGCGCAAAACAGCGGTAACAACCACATAACAATCGATTGCGCGTGGGCGCTGACGCTCAGCGCAGGACCAACAGCCAACCGAGTAAAGCAACGGGTGCGGCGATGGTGGCCACGACCACCATCGCCGCCATTAACTCAGCATCGCCGCGCGTGCGCGCACTTCGCTGCTGTGGCGCCTATTGGGGTGCCAAGTACGGCGTGTTTCGCCCCAACTTTTATCTGCTGAGCGCGATGATCAGCCTTGCGACCATCGGCAGCGACGGCCTCATTCCAGGTCGCGCGCAAGCAGGCCGCGGCGCTCCAGGTGGCAGGCGATACGGGGGGGACGTGTGCAGTCCGAGAAAGTGGTGGACAGGAGGAGATTCAGGGACGGATGGAACGGACCGGTGCTGCCTAATGGCAAGCCAGTTTACGGGATCGGAGAACATATGTACTCGGTTCCGTTCGCAAGGTCCACAACGACGCGCTGGATATCCCTCCATCCGTCACCAGACAAGTAGGCGATCTCAAACCACGCTTTGCAACGCGACTCTATCGCACGGGACTCAATTGCTTGCACGAAAACACCCCAGCCACTGCCCCGGATTGGCTGCGAACCTGAATCGGTGCCGGGCCATCCACCCCAGAACACTGTCCAACGCACATCAAGCTGGACCCCAGCCTCGCAGTCCAATCCCCGATTGGCCACGGCAAGGGACGCCGGCACATCCCCGATATTCTCAACAAGAAGCCGTACAGAGGCGACCCGCCAAGGTTACTGCCCCGCCTCACGCGATCGGGTCGATGGGGTATCACCAAGCAGAAAATGCCGGCCACTACCAGTTTGCCTCTCCGGCCACTCAGCAATTCCTGTGGCGCGACTTGCCGGTCGTTTTTCGCTGGGCAGCACCTCGCGACGGTGCAGCGTCTGGGCAAAGGGCTGAGGAAGCGCAGCCCTAGGTGCTGATCTCCTCGAAGAACTCGGAGGCATGCTGAGGCAGCAGATAAGGGAACAGCTCCTTGTCGCGCTCCTTGTTCCGGCTCATGGTGAAATCCATGCGTGCATCAATGCTGACCCAGTGCTCAATCAGAATGAAGTCAGTGCCCGGTTCCGCATCGCCTTTCGGCGCGGGATGCCGGGCAATCTGCTCCGGCGTCATGCGTGACTTGAGGGCGTTGAACATGGCGCCGGTCCGTGCTTTCAGGATCTTTCGATCAATGAATCCTGAAGCCACTTCGTACTCTGCGCGCTGACTCAGGTAAAAGGCCTCGACCTTGTCTTCCATGCCGGCCTTGGCTGCAATCCTCACAACGACGGTTTCCACGATTTTGGTCCTTTTGTCTGGTTTTCTGGCTGCCGAGGTCAGGACTCGGCGGGCATCAGTGGGACAACCGGCAGCACCCAGTTGCCTGATTCGCGCCTCGCGGGGCTCGGAATGACATACGCCACATCACCCTGCTCCTGCTTGAGCTTGCGCCAGTCGATGCGCCAGCCTCTCTGCTTCCAGGATTCCAGCCAGGTGCGGTACTTCAATACGATTGCATCGGAGCTGGTCATGAGCTCCAGGGTGGGGCTGTCCGGCGTCCTGACCGGATACAGGTTTTCCAGAATGCCGATGTCCTCGGAGGTGATGCGCAAGTTGACGTCCATCACCTTTTGGTCCATTGCCGGGTCGAGTACGAAGTTGCGCAGGTTGATGAAATAGATCTTCGTGTGACCTTCATCAATGGGCGCCTCGAAGAGATATTGCACCAGGTTGCTTTTTGCATTCACGAAAATGGAGGTGACGAGGACGTTGGGTCCGTGGAACCATGATCCAGCACGCAGCTCACCGGTTACATTTCGCTCCTTCGCAAACGTAGTGCGATCGAGCACCGGATCACCGAAATAGGCTTCGAAGCGCGTACCCCAGGCCTCGTCCCAGGTCTTGAACGTTTCCTTGTGCATCGGCGGAAAACCCTGTGCCGGATGTACGAATTCATTGTGGGTGGGGTCCAGGCCGTTTTCCATGGAACGTTCGTAATAGCAATTCACATTGAGAATGATGGTTTTGCTTGGCCGCCAGCCCTCCGCATCGTACTCAGGAATTTCATAAAGCGGGGGGCGTTCGTTCTCAGGCAGGTCGCCGAGAAACGCAAATACGATTCCGTACTTTTCCTGTGTGGGATAAGCATCCACCTTGGCGCGTGCCGGTGGCTTGCTGTCCCCGGCCGAAGGAATCTTGTGGCACTTGCCATCGCCATCAAATTGCCAGCCGTGATAGGGGCACGCCAAGCTATTCCCGGTGATAGCGCCCTTACCGAGCGAGCCGCCGCGATGAATACAGATGTCGCTCAATACATGGGGCTTGCCGCGAGAGTCACGAAATGCAACAAAGCGCAGGCCCATGAGCCGGACTTGCCACGGGGCATCCCGGGACAATTCTTCAGTCGTACAGACGGGATACCAGAAATTGATATACATAATTGTTCTTCGTTTGGTTGCTGCTGATCAGCCAGGTTCCGCAGCGATTAGTAGTTTACCCAGCTGAAATCAGGCTACTGCCCGGTGGAGGACTGCCAGCAGTCGCCATGCGGATTATTTCGCGATGGCGTTCTGTAAGCCTGGGGAATAGGACATTGAAAACACGGCGCTCTCGATCGGTCGATGCCACAGCCTAACATGGCGAGGGATAGGAGGTTCCATCATGAGTCGAGGAGGTTCCCGTGAAGAGATCGCGATTTACCGACAGCTAAAGCATTGGCGTTCTGAAGCAGGCTGAAGCCGTGACCCGCTGGCTCTGGACTTACAACAACGAGCGTCCGAATATGCCTATCGGCGGCCTCACCCCGATACAAAGACCGGCGATAGCCGCCTAGCTCAACTTCTGCCGAGAGAAAAAAAGGGGGGATTACCCACCTTTAACCCGGGATAGCATCTTGGGTGCGGCACGAACGCTTCACCGTGCCGTGTCTGACTAATTGATTTCTAGGATCTGCTGCAAATCGTACTGTGCAGGATCCCAAGTTGTTTTCCACTCAATGAAGGCAACTGCGTCCATCGGGCGCGCGATCACATAGCCTTGAATTGTGTCACAGCCTGCCTCCACCACACATTGCAAGTCCTTAGCCGTCTCAGCACCTTCAGCGACCACTTGCATTCCCAAGCTGTGCGCTAACTGAACGCTAGACTTTAAAATGGCGCTCGCGATTGGGTCATCGTGCGCGTTGTGTACGAACATTCGATCCACTTTCAGCTCGGTAAAAGGTAGCTGCTGCAGCAGCTCAAGGGTTGCATAGCCAGTGCCAAAGTCATCAACCGATAGTCCGAAGCCCTTAAGACGCAAGCGCGTGACCACATCCAAGCACGCCACCGCATTCTGCATGAAGCGACTTTCAGTGATCTCCAACGTGAATTGTGTTGGATGGGTGCCGGCCGCCACAGCGATCTCGGTGAGCACCTCAGGTAGATCCAATTGCGTGAGATTGTCCATCGACAGATTGACCGACAAGGACAGATCATGACCTGCGCGAGTCCACTCGCCCAGTTGCTGGGAGGCAGCTCGGAACACAGAGCGGGTCAATAGATCAATCATGCCGGAAGCCTCTGCCACCGAAATGACTGCCCCAGGTGGCATCAATCCATATGTCGGATCTCGCCAGCGAAGCAGCACTTCAGCCGACGTCCGCGCTTGTGGGTGGCGCGACACCTTTGGCTGATAGTGCAACGCCAGACACCCATTAACTAACCCAGTCTTGAGATCATCTACCGATATTGCGTGAGGCGCCTGTCCGTCAGCGCGCCTACGGCGCAGCTGTTCCTGGTCCGTTGCTAAACTTATGAGCGCTGCACGCAAAGCTTCAGTGGTCGTTGGCTTTTTAAGAATAGCCAGAGGTGTCAGACCATGAGCGACCAATAGTGTACGGATCGCGGTTCGCATCCGATCGTCGGCGCCAGTTAACACAATGATGCTGCCACCATATTTTTCACTGACAAGGTGCCTGATGTACTCCACCCCATCCATCTCCGGCATAGCGACATCACAGATCATGACGTCGATCTGGCGTGCCTGCGCTCGCATGTCTCGCAGACATTGCAAGGCAGCGCGACCATTATTCACGCGAGTTACATGCGCCAGACCCAACTGTTTGAGTTGTCCCGCCGTGACCTCTAGCAGGAAGTCATCGTCATCAAGCAGCAACACCTCTAAGGCAGAGAGCGTCTCGGGAAGCATGGTATGCGGTGTCTGGGTACGCATGATGGGTTTGTAGCGATGACTTATTATAGAAGGGCGAATCGTCGGCACAGATACTCGCGTACGACAGCGAGGGACGCGATGAGCTTCTGACAGGAGGCCTGACTAACTGCGCCATTGGCTGCCTCCGAAGCCGCCTCAAGCTCTTCACAGTGCGCAGCCAGGTCGTTTGCTCCCAGAAGTGTGGCCGAAGACTTTAGTTTATGAGCCAAGCGCCCCATAGCGGTGTAATCACCTGCTTTCATTGCGTGAGCAAGATCACCATGCATATCTGTTGCAAAACTTACGAACTTTTTGATTAGCCCCTTGGCGCGATTCTGATCGTTTGCAACGGCATCAAATAGTTGAGACAGATCTAAGCGCAGTGGATCTCTGTGCGTCGGGCGATCGTCAGCCTGTGTCTGAACAAAATGAGGCATCCCAGCGTTCACCACGGGTGGCAGCCAGCGGGCGAGCGTTAAAAAGAACTCTTCTGGATTGATTGGTTTTGACTGAAAATCGTCAATACCGACTGCCAAGCAACGATCGCGGGATTCAGCAGTGGCATTGGCCGTGGTCGCAATCAACAGCAACTTCTTGTGTGCCAGCTGACTCCGAATCCGGCGAGCCAATTCGTACCCGTCCATATCCGGCATCTGGATATCCATAAGAACACCGTCGAAGGGACCGGAATCTGCTAATCGCTCCAAGGCGGGCCTGCCACTGTTGGCCACAGTCACCCGAGCACCCACTGATTCCATTAACTCTGCCATGACCTGCTGATTGAACAGATTGTCCTCGACGACCAAGATGTGCCGACCTGCCATGAGGGTAGGCAGGCGAGCAAGACTGTGTAATCGCTGGTAACGGCCGGTGGTCTGCTCCTCGAGGCGCTCAATATCCGCCACGGCGAAAGGTACAGTAAAGGCAAAGCGGCTGCCGACACCGGGCTTGCTATCGACTACTATCTCACCACCCATTTTCTGCACGAGACGGCGACTGATGGAGAGACCAAGCCCGGAACCACCGTATCTACGCGTCGTGGAGTTGTCGGCCTGGCTAAAAGCTTCAAATAGACGCTCGACTTCTCCCGCTGAAAAGCCGATTCCCGTATCGGAAATGGCGGTCTCTACGAAATAGTTGAGCTTGTCTTTGGTGGCCAGTTCCATCGTGACAGACACGCTGCCTTTTCGTGTGAACTTGATGGCGTTGCTGATTAGATTCAGCAGCACCTGCTCAAATCGTAGGGCATCGCCCTCTAAGTCGTCAGGGATCTCTGTCGATACATAGACTGAGAACCCAATGCCTTTCTCAAGAGCCGTATCCTTAAAAATAGCCTCAATGCGCCCCAGCACCTCACGCGGAGAAAATGCTTTTACTTCCAGCGTCAATGCGTTCGCTTCTATCTTCGAGAAGTCGAGAATGTTGCTCACAACGTGCAGAAGACTTTCAGCAGCGACCGCGGTCTTCGATACGTAGTCGAACTGCTTGCCGCTCAAGCCGGTCTTAAGGCACAGGCGTGATAGGCCAATGATGGCATTCAGTGGCGTTCGAAGATCATGGCTCATATTGGCGACGAAGTTGGTCTTGGCAATATTGGCGGCTTCCGCGTCCTCTTTCGAGCGAGCCAATTCAGCCGTTCGCGCCAGAACGCGTGACTCAAGTTCCTGCTTTTGTTGGCGAAGCTCGGCCTCGCTGCTCTTAAATGCACTACAGTCACTTTGAATAACTATGGAGCGCTCGACCTCCCCTGAGGAATCTAATATCGGCGTGACTTCAATCGTTACCCAATGGGGCGCCCCTGTCTTAGTGTAATGAATCAACTCCGCACGGACAGGCTCCCTTTTTTCAGTCTGCGCCTCGATATGGCAAACGGTTTCTGGATTGGTTAAAGGCCCCTGCAAGACCGAGACCGGGAGACGGCCTTGCATGTCACCTAAGCTGTAACCCGTTTGATTGATGAAAGCCTGATTGACCCATTCGACCGCGCCGCGACGATCGGTGATTAGTACCTGATCACTGGTCGAACTCGCGACCAGAGACAATTTGGTCAACTCGTCTTGGGCTAGCTTTTGCGCAGTGCTATCGAAGATGACACCTACTAGGCCACCTTGCGGGATTCGGGCGACCGAGAGCGCGATCCAACTGAGCACACCATCCGGCCTGCGGCGGCTAAGCACGGTACGCCCGGTTGGCGCCTCCTCCAGCGTTTTGTAGAGGGCCTTAATACCCGGCTCGCCCAGATAGTCAGCCAGGTGCTGGCCGATGCACGCCCCACCAGATATTCCGATGATCGTATCCCACGCGGCATTGAGGTAGACCAGGCGATGTTGCTCGTCCGTCTCAAACACAGCCTCTGACAGCATCTCGAGCCGCCGGCGGGTGCGGTTTTCTGCCTCATAGAGCGCTTCACTGAGGCGATGAGTCGCCTCGACATGCAGATCTCTCTGCAGTTCGGGATCATCTGTGTTGCCCGTTGGCATCAGCGTGCGTCTGGGTGCAAGTACCCGGTTTTACGGAACGCCGAGTTCTTCAAGAAGAACTTTGCTATCCGCCGCGCGACCATACAGCGGAAAGATATTCTCACAGTAAAAATCATGCTCAGCAGCACTTCGACCGGCTGTGCAATCGCGAATGATCGTCACACTCAGTCCCTTCTCATAGGCTGCCCGGCCGGTAGAGTCGATACACAGCGAGGTGACCATACCGCAGACCAAAACGTTTTTGATGCCGCGCTCTTTCAGTCGTGCCTCGAGCGCGGTCTGAGAAAAAGCGTTGAAGCCGACTTTACCAGTCACATATAGGATTCTTGTGCCAAAAACGCTCATTTCCGGGATCGTCTGTGCCCCGACCGAGCCCTCTTTGAAAGCACCATATTCCTTCATCGAATACAAAATGCCGACCGGTTCGGCCATTGCACGGTAGTCAGGCGCTAATACGATCGGTGTCGCTATCAACGTGATCGTGGTTGGGCCAACCGCTTCGATGAATGCCAACGTATTGCTAAGCACCTCATCAACACGATGCGGCTCTTCAACAACACCGCGTAGAATTCCATCTTTAGCAAAGTAATCATTTTGGTAGCCTACAAACACCACCGCTGTTTCTTGGGTATTCATGCAAACCTTTCGCATTAAGTGAGTTTGAAATTTAAGATACTCAAACACACGCTCGAGATCGGAACCGGGTGCACTGGTTAGCCAGCCAATGGCTTCCTTGGTGCCCACCCGCTACTCGGCGGACTCGACATCACGAAAAAACATGCAGGCATCAGCCCTTCTATGATAGACACGATTGAGGACTGCGCGCGACCACTTATTTTCAGGTAGCCAGTCATCATGCCTATTCACGATGCAATGCAAGCGGCCGTTCGTGAGCTCGTTTTAAATAATATAAAACATAGACTTATATCGTTTTAGTCGAAATATTTGCAGCATATCGAGGAGAGGCTGAATACAGCCCACGCCTGACAACGGGTTCCGGGCTGGCCGTGCCCGTTGACACCCCGGCCTGCCGACCCCGCGCTCCCGCCGTCGACGACGCGACCCTGAATCTCCGCCGGCACACCCGTTTCTCGCACTGCACACCCCCTGAGGTGCAGCGTCGCCCGGTAGCGCTCGGTTGGCGTGCGGGTGTCCACGGCCTTGGCACCCTCCCCCGCCGGGCCGGCGTGCAGGGAGAAGCCAGCGTGCACCGCTCTCCAGCGCGCCAACGAGCTCCTCGCCCTGCCGCCGGTGGCTATCAACACCACGCGCCTCGCGGGAAAGGCGCAGCTGATTGAGGCCCTGAGCAGTTCCGGCGATACGGCCGCGGCGACGGCCTGGTGGTTCAGCGCCGAGACCCAGGCGGAGATGCACAAGCTGGTGGCGCGGCTGACGACAAAGTGACGAAGCGCCGGCCCGTGCGCGGCTCAGTTTGGTGGCTGCTTCAGGATCTGGTGCACTAGCCAGTTGCGCAACTCGGTGAGCCGCTGCGAGGCCTGGGTAACGCCCGGTCCCAGGCCATAACGCCAGGCCAGCATCCGGTTGCCGGGGGTCTGGTGCAGGGCGTCCAGGTCCGCGCTGAAGTCCAGAAGATGCGCTGTGTCGTGGAACAACTGGTCCTGAACAAGGGCATCGCCGTAGCGGCGCGCGGTAGCAGCGATTTCGCGCAGCGTGTACTCGGGGTGGTACTGCACGCCCCAGACCACGCTCGCGCCCTGGCGGATTTCTGCAGCCTGCAGTCCCATATCGTTACGCGCCAGTTCGATCCCGCCGGGAGGCAGCGCGGCCACGCAGTCGCGGTGCACCGTAATGGCTTCGAATACCGGGGCCTTGTCGCGGAACATCGGGTGCTCGCGCCCGGCCTGATTGAGTTCGATGCGTCGGGCGAAGCCAAACTCCCGTCCACGCGGGTTCTCGATCACCCGCCCTCCGGTGGCGGCCACGGCTACCTGCAATCCCCAGCAGCTGCCAAACACGGGCACTGCCGCCGCCAGCACTGCCTTCGTCAGGTCGACCTGGCGCATGACCGCCGGCTGACCGCTGTAGACGTTGTGTGCGGAGCCGGTGATCGCGGCACCGTTGTAATTGCCGAGCTGCCCGCCATCAGTCCAGGTAGGTAGTCCGTCAGCCGGTCTCACGATGTCGCAGTCGATGCGGACGCCCAGTTCGGCCCCCAGTCGCGAGACGATGTCGGCATAGGCATCGCCCGAGTCAGTGCCACCTGCGGCAACCTGCTGTGCACGAGTTTCAGCCGAATTGCCGTCGACAATCAGAACGCGCGTCATCGCGTGCCGGTGCCCTTCAGCCCTGAAGCGTCAGGTCGCCTGCCACGGCGGACCGGAACAGGCGCTCAAGTACGGTGGCATCCAGGGGCACAGGATTGCCGCCGGCCGATGGATCCAGCGCCGCCTCGGCGCCAATCACCGCCGCATTCTTCGCGCTCACGCCGATCTCAGCCAGCGTGTGCGGGATCTTGAGTTGGCGCCGGAAATTGAGGATCCAGGCGAGAACGGACTCGAAGCCAGGATCTGGCAGGTTGAGCAGGCGCGCCACTGTGACCATCTGGTCCGAAATCGCGGCGCGGTTGTGCACCATGACGTAGGGCAGGATCACAGCGTTCGTGAGGCCGTGGTGGGTGTCGAAGAAAGACCCGACCGGGTGGGCAATCGCGTGCACGCCGCCGAGACCCTTCTGGAAGGCGGTGGCGCCCATGCTGGCCGCGGCCAGCATGCGGGAGCGCGCCTCGATATCGGCGCCGTTGGCGCAGGCCCGCGGCAGGTATTCGCTGATCAGTCGCATACCTTCCAGGGCAATCCCATCTGCCAGCGGATGAAAGCCGGGCGCACAGTAGGCTTCGAAGCAGTGTGTGAAGGCATCGATGCCCGTAGCTGCGGTCAGGTTTGCGGGCAGGCCGACGGTCAATTCCGGATCGGCAATGACGATGCCTGGCATCATCTTCGGGTGGAAGATAATCTTCTTCTGGTGCGTCGTTTCGTTCAGTATGACGCCCGTACGGCCAACCTCGGAGCCGGTACCCGCGGTGGTTGGCACTGCAATCACGGGCGCAATGCCCGCTGGGTCTGCACGTGTCCAGAAGTCGCCGATGTCCTCGAAATCCCACAACGGTCGCGTCTGGCCGGACATGAAGGCGATAACCTTCCCGGCGTCGAGAGCCGAGCCACCCCCAAACGCGATCACACCGTCGTGTCGGCCGGTGCGATAGGCATTTAGCCCGGCATCGACGTTGGCGGCCACCGGGTTGCCCTTGACGTCAGCGAACAGCACGGCCGATGGCAACCGTGCCAGCGCCGCTCGCACCATGGGGTGCTCGCGCAGGCCCCGGTCGGTGACGAACAGCGGGTGCCCGATCCCCAGTTCCTGGCAGGCCGCTGTCAGTTCCGCGATTCGGCCGGGGCCGTTCCACACCCGGGTGGGGTAGTTCCAGTTTGACCTGAGGACGGCCGTCATGCCGGCAGCCGGAAGTGAAACGACTTGGGGCGAGTGAGTTGCTCGTAGCCGACGCGGGACAGGGTGCAACCCCGGCCTGAATTCTTGACGCCCGTCCAGGCCAGGGCCGGGTCGAGATAGTCACAGCGGTTCAGGAACACGGTGCCGGTTTCGATGCGCGCGCCAAGGTGCCTGGCGAGGTGAACATCACGGGTGAACAGGGCGGCGGTAAGTCCGTACTCGCTGTCGTTCATGAGCTGCAGCGCTTCGTCGTCGGAACGTACCCGCATGATGCCAACTGCCGGCCCGAAGGTCTCCTCGGTCATGATCCGCATCGAATGATCAACATCGACGAGGACCTGCGGGGCCAGGTACGGCGTTCCGGCCTCGTCAGCGGGGAAAAGTCCGCGGTCAATCAGGGCGCGGGCGCCGCTGCGAACCGCTTCTGTGACCTGCTCCCGGACGAAGGCCGCTGCCGACGTTCGCACCATGGGTCCCAGGGTGGTGGCGGGATCCGTGGGCGTGCCCAGCCGGTACTTCCCGACCTGCGCGACGACGCCGGCAACGAATTCGTCGTAGACGATCTCGTGAACGTAGACGCGCTCAATCCCGCAGCACGACTGCCCCGAATTGAAGAAGGCGCCGTCAGTAATGACATCGATGGCCTGCGGCAGGTCGGCGTCAGCGCGTACGTACGCCGGGTCCTTGCCGCCGAGTTCCAGGCCCGCATCCGCGAAGCCGGCAGACAGGGCCCGCTGCACGGCATGGCCACCGGACACCGAGCCGGTAAAGCACACGAAGTTCACGCGAGGATCAGCGATGAAGCGTGAGGTCTCGTCATGCGACAGATGCAGGAACTGGAACACACCTGCTGGCAGGCCGGCGGCGGCGAATGCGGCACCAAAACGCTCCGCACAGAGCGGCGTCTGGTGGGAATGTTTGAGAATCACGACATTACCTGCGGCGAGCGCCGGGATCACCGCATTCACTGCCGTGAGGTACGGATAATTCCACGGCGCGATCACGGCAACGAGACCAAGCGGCGCACGCTCCAGCCAGCGTTCAAAGCCGGCGGTTTGCGGCGGCTTGATCGACGCCAGTACGTCGGGCGCGATCGACAGCATGTAGCGGGACCGTGCCTCGAACCCGCGGACCTCGCCCGGGGTCTGACTGATCGGCCGGCCCATCTGCCAGGTAATTTCGGCGGCAATGGCCTCGCGGTTGGCCACGAACGCATCGACGGCTCGGCTGAGCATGGCGCAGCGCCTGGCCACGCCGAGTTGCTGCCAGTCGGTCTGCGCTTTCACTGCGGCTGCCAGGGCGTGCTCAATGTCCCGCGCCGTGCCGAGCGGACGTTCGACGTAGACGCGCCCGTCGACGGGGCTGATGGTCTGTTGCATGGCTGTCAGATGATCTCGAAGTAGCGCGCCAGTTCCCAGTCCGTGATGGCCTTGCGGAACTCGCGCTCTTCCCACTCCCGGTGGGCTGCATAGTGGTCCACAAAGGCGTCCCCGAACAGCTCGTGTGCTGCCTTGGACCTGGTCAAACGATCGGCAGCTTCTGTCAGTGTCCGGGGCAACTGTCGTTTGGCGGGAAACTGGCGGGCGTAGGCGTTGCCAGTTACGGGCGCGTCCGGCTCGATCCGCTGCTCAATGCCCCAGAGTCCGGACCCTATCGCCGCAGCCAGGGCGATATACGGGTTGATGTCGGCGGCCGCGATGCGGTACTCCACGCGCTGGCTCTTGGGGCCGCCCTCAATTACACGCAGGGCGGTGGTCCGGTTTTCCACGCCCCAGTTGGCCGACGTGGGCGCCCAGAATCCCGGAACCAGCCGCGAATAGCTGTTAACGGTAGGCGCCACCATCGCCAGCAGTTCGGGCAGCAGCGCCTGCTGGCCGCCGACAAACCAGCGCATCTCCTGCGACATGGAATGCTCGCGCTTGCTGTCGTGAAAAACGGACGCGCCGCCCTTGCTCCGGTTCAGCGAAACGTGCAGGTGTCCGCTTTGCCCGGGCCAGTCCTTCGACCATTTCGCCATGAAAGTGGCCATCAGGCCGTTGCGCTGTGCCAGTACTTTCGTGAAAGTCTTGAAGAGCGCCGCACGGTCGGCAGCCTCCAGCGCCTCGGAGTACTGAATTGCCCCCTCAATGACGCCGGGGCCAGTCTCGGTATGCAGACCCTCCAGGGGGAAGCGCATGGCGGTGCACAGCTGCAGCAGCTGATGATAGAACTCCGCGTGCACCGAGCTGCGCAGGACCGAATAGCCAAAGTAGCCTGGCGTGAGTGGCTTTAAGCCCCGATAGCCCTTGTCCCGAATCGAGTCCGGCGTCTCGTTGAAGACGAAGAACTCAAATTCCGCAGCCGCGTTGACGAGGAACCCTGAGTCGGCTGCCCGGGCGAGTACCCGGCGCAGCAATCCACGGGGGCAGATCGCCTCGGCTGGCCCCGTAAATTCCCCAAGAAAGAACAGCATGTTGTCCTCGAAGGGGATCTCGCGGCAGGTGGCGGGGACGACCCGTACTCCCGCGTCGGGGTAGGCGGTGTGCCAGCCGGTGTACCTGGTGTTGTCGTACAGTTGATCGTTGGAGTCCCAGCCCAGCACCACGTCGCAGAAGCCGAAACCCTTGTCGAGGGCGGAAAAAAATTTGTCCTTCCCCATGTACTTGCCGCGCAGGATGCCATCGTGGTCTGCGACGGCAACCTTGACATGCGCAAGGCCGCGCTCGGTGACGAGAGCGCGTGCGTCGGCTGCCGTGCGGATGTTCTCCGGCCTCTTCACCATTGCCTAGTGTCCGGACTTGCCCCCGCTGGTCGCAAACTCCTCTTCCGGGGACAGGATGAGGCGGTGCCGGCCAATGACACCGAAGTAGAGCAGGCCGAGCGCGTACCAGACGGCCGCCGCATACACGCCATTTCGATAGACGGGATCCTGAAGCTGGAAATAGATGGTCACCAGCGCGATGACGACCGTGATTGCCGCGCCGGCGTTGCCAAGAGGGCTGCGATAAGGGCGTTCAATATCCGGCATGCGCTTGCGCAACAGGATGAAGGACAACCCCTGCATCGCGTAGGAGATCATCGCGCCAAACACGGCCATGTTGAGCAGGGTTCCGCCGATGAGTGCGCCGCCTTTCTCGCTGCCGAAGGCAAACCAGACAGCCAGCATGGCCGCAAAACCGAGTATCGCGCCCGTGTACAGCGCCACATGCGGCATCTTGTGTTTGCCGTGGGTGATGGACATAAAGGGCAGGTAATAGCCTGCTCTCGACAGGGAATAGATTTGCCGGGCGTAGGCGAAAATAATCGAGTGAAAGCTGGCCACCAGGCCAATTACCGCAAGGAAAGCCAAAACCTTCGCCGTGCCAGTGCCGTAGATCACGCGGAACCCGTCCAGCAACGGCTCCGCTGACGTGGCCAGTGAAAAGGCCCCTTGCATCTTGTCCGGGTCGCTGGAGCCAACGCCGGCATTAAGGAAGGTCACCAGCACGGCCGACAGGGTCAGCGTCGCCATGCCGTAGATCAGGCCCTTGGGCATGTCTTTCTTCGGGTCGTAAGATTCCTCAGCCGCCAGCGGCAGCTGTTCGATGGCCAGGAACAGCCAGACTGCAAATGGCAAGGCACCCAGTGCACCCTTGATGCCGAACGGGAGCCAGCTTCCACCGCCTTCCGGGAGCAGCACCGCGGCGCCGTCCGGCCCCACGCCAATGTTCAGCGCCCAGCGACTCAGGTCGAAGTAGGGGACTGCGCTAACCCAGTACACGGCCAGTACGGCGAGCGCGCCGATTGTGACAATGACAGACACCTTGAACGACAGTTCCACGCCACGAAGGTTGAGCAGCAGGAAGATGCCGTACGCGCCGAGCCACCACAGGGGCTGATACTCTCCGGGCGTTTCAAAGATGGCGGTGAGATATGCCCCGATAAAGAAGACGATAACAGCCGGGGTCAGGATGTATTCGATGCTCTCAGCGAGCCCGGTTACCATCCCGCCCCAGGGCCCCATGGCGCTGCGCGCAAAGGAGTAAGCGGCGCCGGTGTGCGGTAAGGCGGGCGACATTTCCGCGATCGAGAAGCACAGGCACCAGTACATCACCGAGATCACGGCCAGTGCGATCAGCATGCCGCCGAAACCGGCCGACAGGCCGAAGTTCCAGCCGGAGTAGTGGCCTGAGATGACTGCCCCCACGCCGAGTGCCCAGAGAGAACCCACGCGCGCGTAGCGCCGCAGGCCGCGCTTCTCGAAATACCCTTGCCCGACCGTGGTGTAGGAAACGCCGCCGACTGATTTCGTCGCGCTCACGGAACACCCCCTGATTGATGACGGATCCGCCCGTTCTGGCAACGCGGCGGGAGCGAACCGAGTATAGGCTGCAAACCCGGCCTGCTGGCAAGGCGCTGCGGCGCGGGAAGCGGGCTTGCGCAAGGGCCCGCGGCGTCGTCCGTCTCCGGATGTTTTCCACCCTTGCGCGTCACGAGGGATCCTCGTCAGATTCGCGGGTTGGCCCGCGATAATTCAGCATTCTAGGGCCGCACTGTCCCGGCTGCTGAATAATGCGTCTCCTCCTTTCCAATGACGACGGCTATCTGGCCGATGGCCTGGCCACGCTTGCCTTGAGTCTGTCTGACCTGGCTGATATCACCGTCGTGGCGCCAGACCGGAACCAGAGCGGCGCGCAGACCACGTGGGTGGCGCCGTCCCGGTAGGGCGTCTTCAGGGTGTAGCGCACCCGGCCCTCAGCCAGGGCTGGCCGGGTGAGGTAGCGGCACAGGCGTTATTGCCACCCGGCGGGATGACCCTGACACGTCGAGCATGACCGGAGGATCTCGTGGGCTCCCTGCAGCGGGCCACCGATATAGCCTGCGCGGAACTGACCGCCACCCAGGGTTCCAGCATGGGCTGCTGGAATCGACGCACGGGCGCCGCCCTCTCCCCGGTTATCTCCTGGCAGGACCGGCGCAGCGCAGCCTGACTCGAGCAGCTGGCGCCCCGTGCCACCGAAATTCGCGCACGCGCCGGCCTTCCATTCTCCGATCAGGGCGTGACGCGGAACAGATTAATCCCGGCGGCTGACGCGTAGCCGCCCTGGGTGCTGCTCACGAACACGTCCCAAACCGGGTCGCTGCCCAATGGCTTCTTGCGGCTCCTGGCGCGGGGCACGCACACCGTCGTCTCCATATAGTTGCCCGCCACGTCGAAACGCGTGTTCTTCACGCTCGGCAACGGGCCGGTTCCGCCGGTGAACGAGACCCGCAATTCCGGCGCGAGATTGGCACCGTATATCGTCATTGGAACGCAGGTGTTTTGGGCTGCCGATGCCGGGGAGACGCTGGCGATGCGCGGCACTGGCAGCTCCGTGCAGGGACCACGATCGGCAACGTACCGGCCATTGGAGCCGGTACCGAGCTCAAGCAACTTGCAGCTCTCGTTGTCGCCCTCGTCTTTTTCGAGCAACTTGCCCGTTGGATCGAAGACGTTTCTGAGCCGGTAAGTCCCGTCTGGCAAATCTCCTACCGGCAGGATCTGGCCGGCCAGATTGCTGCCATAGGTATCTCCCCAGCCGATCGACATCCCCTGGGTGTTGAAGCCCGGATCCTGCGTCGGACACCAGCTGAAAACCGCGCTGCCGGATGCACCCGCCAGCTGCGTGTTCACGCCGGTCGTATCCATGATGCAAAACGTGGTCTTCGTGCCCTTGCGGGGGTTCACCGAATTCGCAGTCGCCTCGAGGATGTAGTTGGCGTAGTCGTTGTAGTGCACGTGGTTGTGCGCGGCGTGATATTCGGCGCTGCCGGCCGGCCGATCGTAGTAGCTGCCGCCGGAGCAGGAGATGCGCTGGTCCACCGGTTGCTTGACCTGCCCGGTGACCGTATCCGTCTCGGGTGACCGCGCAACCAACATCATCTTGCCGTCGCCGGGATTCCAGCTGGTCGTGCTGAACTTGATGGTGTTGGCGTCCAGCATCGCGAGGTCGCTCGGCGGTAGTGCCCGGATGTCGGGCAGTAGTTCCTGCTCGCCGGCGGGGCAGCCCGCCATCGCCGGGCCAGCGGCCCACAGCCCGCCAAGCGCCAGGAAACTGATAATGGTGTGCCTGATCGGGTCGTGGCGATTAACGTGCGTGTTCATATTGGCCCAGCGCTCTTTTTCGCTCTTGTCGGCATTACGGTTCTCGGGGTGATCGTCCCAGAAGGCCTTCAGCGTCGAAACCGCAATCACCCGCGCGAAAAACTGTAGCC
This sequence comes from Gammaproteobacteria bacterium, assembly GCA_009692345.1. Lineage (GTDB taxonomy): Bacteria > Pseudomonadota > Gammaproteobacteria > Steroidobacterales > SHZI01. Next base: position 44,811 of record SHZI01000008.1, read on the forward strand.
CCATTTTGGAACCTCGGCAAGGGCGGGCAACGTACTCATGGCTGCCTCAGCCTCACTTAACAAAATAAGGATCCGGAATGCCCAGCCCCTCCATACGGGCGGCGTCAGCCTCCGCGTGCACCAGGGTTAGCAGCCAATCGTAGACTTTCACACCGCTGGGCACGCCGATCAGCATGGTCGCAATGCCGAACGCTGCATTGATGTTGGCGCCCTGCCCCATCGTACAAAAGCGGTGCAGCCACACGCCAAAGGACAGCACTGCAATCGACATGGTGGCGAAGACCAGGGACTTGTACCGTAAATCGTCTTGCCAGAGAACGTGGAGATCACTTCGGGGTATCCAAACAGCCAAAAGAGGTTGGCAAAGATCATCAGGCTGCTGGTGCAGAGCGTGGTCCAGCTGAACATCGGCATACGGAACAGGGCCATACCCGGCGCCCGGTTCCTGTAAATTGTCGCCGCAAATTTAATACCCGTCAGCGTACTGCCGATGGAGCTGAGGCTGACCGACCAGATCCAGTAATCCACACCCTCCCCGGGGCTGAACTCGAGCTGCTGCGCAGCCCAACGCGGGGCAAGCCCGCTCGTAACGTGGGTCTAGGGCTGCTGCTTGCGCCCTGCCATATGCTTCAAATATCCCACCAGCAACTCCAGCTCGCTGTCAGGCAACACACTGGCGGCGAACGCCGGCATCTTTGACTGCGGCCAGTGCCTCACACTTTGCGGGTCGCGGATGTAACGCTTGAGAAAATCACCGCCGAAATACTCGGTGGGGTTGTAGGGAATGTTCAGGTCCGGCCCCACCTGTGCATCACCCGCACCATTGAGGCGATGGCAGGCCAGGCAGTTCTTCTGGAACAGCGCAAAGCCTTGGTTGACCGGATCGTTCGCGGACCATTGCGGGTCGGGCAGCAGCGCCGGAAAACGCTCCGCCACCGTCTTCACTTGCTTGATGCCGGAGATCTGGAACGGCCACTGTTCCGGGCTGATGTTTCCGGCCTTCGGGTGTGTCCACACCAAATAAAACGGCCCGGCACTCGGTTTTCCGTCAGCCAGTGCGGGCCATGGATGCGCCGGGTCTTCCACCGCCAGCCAGGCGCGGGCGCCGTGTTTTTGCAACACTGGCGCGGCGGTCAGTTCGGCGGCAAATCCATCGAGGGCGACCGCTTGCAGATGATTTTCGGGAGTGATGCCAGGCAGGAGTACCGCCATCGGCACTGCGCGATACGTCATGTTGCGCTTGTAGGCAACGTCGTCGACGATCTGCACGGTCTGCGCATCAGGATGTTTGAGCAGGTGGGCGGTCTGCCAAATCTTGCTGGCGTGATCCAGTTCGACCGTCAATTGCGCGGCCGAAACCGGCAGGCCGATCAGCAAGGCGAGGAGGGCGAGGATTGATTTCAAGGGAGAGGCCCGGTGCAAGGTGGCAGTGAGGCTAACGATACCGGAAATCAGAACGTAAAAAGACAGCCCCTGCAACAGGACCGCTATAGGCAATGTCCTGGCGGGTGCTGCCAAAAGCTGCAATCCTGATGCTGTAGGTGCACAGAAGGGGAAGATCGGGTCGTCAACCAATAACCTTGGTCAGCCTGGGTAGGATGAGGATCAGTGTGGTGGCGAAAAGAATAAGTCCCGCCTGACGTACTTTCGAGTGCTTGAACAGGGCTGACTGCCTTTTGTTGTTATTCCTGAGCGTCAGATGCGTGCCGTTGTATTTCAGTATGGCGAGCTGACGTGTCGCGTTTCTTACAGCGGTTCCGGCAAAACCCTTCAGCAACTTCTTACAGATTGAACCTTAGAGCCCTCGTTCTCCGTGGCTTAGATCACTTTCATATCAGGTCAGCATAATTACTGCTTAAAACGGCATGAGGCCTATCGCCATCTTGGCGCCAGTGCCCTGGCTAGACAGCTAAAACGATTAATCAAAGGATTCCCGTAGCGAGCTACCGTTCGTCCGAGTGGGGGGGTCAAAAGCAATGAGCGCATCCGTCATTGAAACCGTGTCAATCGGGCCTAAGGTAAGGGCACACACGCACAGCGGTTCGAGGCTGTCATGACCCGAACTTTGATCTTTGATGCGATACGCACGCCCCGGGGCAAAGGCGAGGCTGACGGTGCCGCCTTGATGTTGATCGGCTCCGAGGCCAAAGGCCGCGAACTGGGCCTGCCACCGCGGGCGCGTATTGTCGCCACGGCAGTCACCAGCACCGACCCCGCGCTCCCGCCGTCGACGACGGCAGCGGAACAATGACGATGGTCATTGCGCCACCAATGAACACCAGGTGATCGCGCAGGGCCGTGGCGACAGGACCTGCAGGGTTGATAAAACCCTCGCTGGCGCTCGCCCCTGGACCAA
>SHZI01000009.1 GCA_009692345.1 Gammaproteobacteria bacterium
TCCTGCACGGCGAGGACCAGCGTGCCCGGGCCGCCGTGCACGCCGTAGGCCGGCCCGAGGTCGGCCACCCGGATCGATTCCAGCTGGGGAAACGCCGCCGAGCACGCCGTTCGCAGCGCCTCGGCCGCCCCGGGGGAGTCGGAATGGGCGATGGCCAGACGCAGCAGGGTGTCGCCGGACTTCAGCAGCCGGTCCTGGGTGGCGATCCTGATGAGGGCAGAAACCCGATCACCGCCCCGGCCCAGTACGCCGCGCACCTTCAAGCCTTTTTGGGGGTCGATGCCCAGGATGTAACTGATCGGCAGCATCCGGGCCAGCCAGCGCCAGGGCTTGGGAATGCGCCCGCCCCGTACCGCGTAGCTCAGGTCCGGCAGGATGGCGTAGGTCCGGGTGTGGGCCACGGCGCGTTCCACTGCCGCGATGACTTCCGTGGCGGACTTGCCGGCCTGCGCATTCTCGGCCGCGCAGAGCACGATCAGCCCCTGGCCGACGGAGGCGTTCTTGCTGTCCACCACCGTCAGCTGATCCGGCTTGCTCATCCGGCCTGCGGCAGACATGGCTGCCTGGTAAGTGCCGCTGAGGCGCGCCGTGAGGCTGATGGCCACGACGTGCTCGAAGTGGGACGACAGCAGTTCATAGGCGCGGCGGAAATCCCCGGGCGGGGGCTGGGACGTCTTCGGGTGTATCGGGTTGCGGGCCAGCTCGGCCCAGAAACCTGCCGCGGACATCCCGACCTTGTCGAGATGGCTTTCGTTACCAAAGGTCACCCGCAGGGGCACCATCTGGATCCCGAACTCGTCCCAGGTGGTGAGGGGCAGGTCGGCGCCCGAGTCGGACACGATGGCTACGCGCCGCCCATCGGCCTGGAGCGAGCGTTCCTGACGGTGCATATCGTCCGCCTTCTCCGCGGAGACCCGGCCGTAGCGGCGGGCGATGGTGAAGGCCTGCGCGGGGTCATTGACGTGCACGTGCAGCCGGGCCTTGGTCGCGCTGCCGACCACCACGACACTGCTGCCGACCTGGGCCAGCTCCGCGCGCAGTCCGTCCCTGTCCACGGGGCTGCCGATCACCAGGCACTCGGTGCAGTAGCGGTGCTCCGGCGGACCCGTGTGGCTCAGCTCCGCGGAGCTCCGGGCCGACGGGTCGCCCTCGTCGGCCACGGCCATGGCGGGCGCCAGCCCCGGTTCCAGCGCATCGGCCATCCCTTCGAGTAGCACCAGCAACCCCCGCGCGCCGGCGTCTTCCACGCCGGCGTTGCGCATTGATGCCAGGGTCTGGCGGGTCGTATCCACCGCTTCCCGCGCCTTTTTGAGCAGCGACGTCAGCAGCGTCAGAAAGTCGGAATGCTCGGGTAGTTGGCCGGGCGCCACCGCGGCGGCAATATCGCGCATCACGGTGAGCACGGTGCCTTCGGCCGGATTCTGGATGGAGTTGCGCGCGCAGCTTTCCGCACTGGCCAGGGCCAGGGCCAGTTCATTGGGCCGGACGCGATAGTGACCAGCCAGTGACTCGCTGAGACCCTGCAGGTACTGGGCGAAGATGGCACCGGAATTGCCCCGCGCGCCGTCGAGGGCGGCGTCCGCCGCCGCTGCCAGCATCTCGCCCGCGTGGCGCGTGCTGGTGTTGGACACGCGCTCCCCGACCGCCGTGAAGGTCAGCGCCAGATTGGTGCCGGTGTCCCCGTCCGGCACCGGGTAGACGTTGATCCGGTCCAGGTGGCCGCGCTCACCGATGAGCCGGGCGATACCGCCGAGCAGCAGCCGCTGGAAACGGCGGCCGTCCAGGTAGGCGACGCGCGGGGGGCGGCGGAGGCTCATCGTCGGGCCAGAGTAAACCGTCGGCCCTGATAGGCCAGGATGACGCCGTCCCTGGTGATGCTTTCGACCGTCGGTCCTGCGCTGAGCTGACCGCCTTCTTTGTACTTGCGGGAGCTGATGACGACAAAGCGGTTGCCCGGTTTAGCGCTGTACACGTGGAGATCAAGGTTAAGGAGGGGAATGCTCAGGGCCCCGGTGCCGATCAGCTCTTCTGCCGTCGGGAGATCGTTGCCCGCGAGAATCCGCGACGGCGTGGCCGGCATCGCGACAGGGGCGACCGCTGGTGCGGGAGGCTGTGGCAGCGGGACCGGAGGGGCCTCCGCGACTGCCTGTGGTTCGGGCATAAACTCGACGTCGACGTCTGTATCGGGCTCGAGCAGCGGTTCACCGAACTCTGCTTCCCGCGCCAGAGGGCGAATGGCCGGCGCCGGCGCTGCCGCCGTTGCTGGCGTTTCCGCTGCTGGGCCTGACGATGCGGGGACCGACGCCGCAGTTTCCGGCCGGGCACCAGCACGCCCAAACCACTGCACACCCATCAGCACCACGTTGGCGGCCAGGATGGCCGCGAGAATGGGGACCCAGACGCTCTGGCGAACGCGACGGCCGGCGTAGCGGACGTCGGCGAGGCCCGGCGCGGCGGTTCTCTGCCGCTCGGCATCGCTCTTGCGTAAGGCATCGAGAATGAAGGACATGGTGCGTTAGTTGGCCAGGGCGAGGCGGGGCATCTCGCCGTCGCCCAGATCCGAGTTGATGGCCACCTGGGTGGCATGGCCGGCCATCCCGTCCACCGGGAGGCGGCGGTCCCGCTGATAGTCCCGAACCCGGCCCGCCAGCGCGTCGTCATAGAGATCCGAGTCCATCGGTTCTGCGGGTTTCCCCTGAATGCGGGCCAGGCTCGCCCGCAACCACCGGACGTCCGGATCCCGCATCCCGGGCAGGAACGACTTGACCGCCCTGGTGCCCGGGCGCCACAGGAGCAGGGACTCGCCAAACCACAGCTGTTCAAGTTCCTGGCTGGCTACCCGGAACTCCGTGCCACCGATGTTGAGCAGGGCGGTCTGCGGACCCAGACCGGCCAGGACGACCTGATGGGGATCGTTGTTGCTGTCCCGCAGGGTGAGGATGGCTGGCAGGCCCAGGGTGCGGACCTGGTCCAGCGTGCCTCGCTGGTACAGGCAATACAGGCCCCGTTCCTTCGCCTGCACGCAGGGCTGTTTCGTCTGGCGGCTCAAGTCCACGTTCCACAGCCGGAACAGGGCGCTGAAGGCGGTGTCGGTGCCGGTCTGGCCGATGTTTGCCTTCAGCAGCGGCGCCAGCGGCACCGCCGGGGTCCCCGTGTCCGCTACTGCCAGCGGCGCGGCCAGCGGCGCGGCCAGAGGTGCGGCCAGAGGTGCGGCCAGAGGTGCCTTGAGCGGCACTGAGGATTTACCGGCCGGGTCGTTCGCCACCAAAGCTGCTGCCGGTCCGGGGTCCTGGTTGATCCGGAACCACTGGAGACCGGCGAACCCGGAGGCCAGGACGATCAGCAGACCCGCCGCCCCGAGGCCCACGAGCGCTGCCGGGTGAGCCCACCAGGGCCGCTGCCACCAGCTGAAGCCCGCCGGAGGCCGGTCGTAGACTTCTGCCACGGCGGCCCGGACGAGTTCGGGCGTCACCTCGCGCTCTTCCAGCGTGTAGGCGCCCAGCAGCGCCCGGTCGGCAATCACGTTGATCATCCGGGGAACGCCGCCGGAAAGGCGGAACAGGTCCCGCTTGGCCGCCGTCGAGAAGATCGGCCCGATGGCCCCCGCCACCTTGAGGCGGTGGTCGATATAGGCAGCCGTTTCGTCCCGGGTCAGCGGCTCCAGGTGATAGCGGCCGGTGATGCGCTGGGCCAGCTGCCGCATGTCATTGCGAGCCAGCAGCTCCCGCAGCTCCGGCTGGCCGATCAGGATAATCTGCAGCAGCTTTTGCTTGGCGGTTTCCAGGTTCGTCAGCAGCCGAACCTGTTCCAGGACGTCGACCCGCAGGTTCTGGGCCTCGTCCACGATCAGGATCGTGCGGCGCCCCAGGCTGTGATTCTTGAGCAGATAGGCGTTGAGCGCGTCGGTCAGCGCCTTGATGCTGTTCCGTTGTTCCGGCAGCTCGACGTGGAGTTCCGCGCAGATCGAGCTCAGGAACTCGACGCGGGACAACTGGGAGTTCAGGACCACCGCCACGTCGGCAAAGTCGGGAAGCTGCTGCAGCAGGCTGCGGACCAGGGTGGTCTTGCCCGTGCCAACTTCCCCCGTCAGCTGAATGAAGCCGCCGCTCTCCTTGACCCCGTAGATCAGGTGGGCAAGCGCCTCCGCGTGCCGCTCGCTCATGTAGAGGTAGCGGGGATCGGGCGTGATCGAGAAGGGCTTCTCGTTAAGGCCGAAGAAACTGCTATACATCCCGGCCCAGCCTAGCAGCCTGGCAGCCTGTCAGGCTCGCTGGCGGAGCACGATATAGCGGGCCGCCCAGCGGAGGCCGTCGTACCCGGGACCAAAGGCCCCGAGCGCGTCCAGGGCTTGCAGCAGCAGCTCATCAGCCCGCTGCCGGGCCCGGAGCATGCCGAACAGGTGGGGATAGGTGGCCTTGTCCTTGGCCTGGTCTGAGCCGCCAGTCTTGCCGGTTTCGGCCGTAGACCCCTCAATGTCCAGAATGTCGTCCCGCACCTGGAAGGCCAGGCCCAGGGCGTCCACGAACCGCTCAAGGGCGTGGAGCGTGGCATCCGGCACCGCCGTGGCGCAGCTCGCTGCCGCCAGGACGCTGGCCCGTAGCAGTCGGCCGGTCTTGAGCCGGTAGATGTGTTCCAGCTCGGCGGGATCAAGCCGACGGCCTTCCGCTGCCAGGTCCATGGACTGTCCGCCGGCCATGCCGTTGGAGCCGCAGGCATCCGCGATCAGGGCCACCAGCTTGACCTGGGCGGCCGGCATGCCGATCAGCGCCGGCTGGGTGGCCAGCATTTCAAAGGCGAGGGGCTGCATCGCATCCGCGGCGAGGATCGCCGTGGCCTCATCGAACGCCCGGTGCGCGGTGGGCCGCCCCCGCCGGAGGTCGTCGTTGTCCATGGCCGGCAGATCGTCGTGGATCAGCGAGAAGGCGTGCATGAGCTCGATCGCGGCTGCCGGGGCATCGAGCACCTCCGGCGGGACCAGCAGGGCTTCGCCGGTCGCGTAGACGAGCAGGGGGCGGATGCGCTTGCCGCCCCCCAGCGCGGCATAGCGCATGGCTTCGTGCAGCCGGCGGGGTGCCACTTCAGCCGCAGGCAGGTGGTGATCAAGGACACGTTCGATGCGTGCTACATACTCATCAGCGCGGCTGGCAAAGCTCATGAACAGGGGATCGCGAGTGGGAAACAGGCCTACAGGATAGTGGCTCCCGCGGGAGCGAGCCAACCCTCGGGCTATAATTTGGCCCCGCCGCGGCCCCCGCCGCGGTCTGGCAGCCATCAACCCGGCGAGGAGTGCCGATGCGGGCGGTAGCGATCGCGCACCCCAACGTGGCCCTCGTCAAGTACTGGGGCAAGAGGGCCCGTGCGGGTAATCTGCCGGCCACGGGCTCGCTGTCCCTGGTCCTTGGTGGACTTTCAACGGAAACCAGCGTGACCTTTGACCCGTCCCTCGGGCGCGACCGGGTCCTGCTGGATGGCCGGGAGGATGCGGAGACCACAGCCCGCGTCAGCGCCTGCCTTGATCTGCTGCGGCAGGAAGCCGGGGTCAGCACGCCGGCGTTCGTGGAGTCCCGCAATGATTTCCCCACGGGCGCTGGTCTTGCGTCGTCGGCGTCCGGGTTTGCGGCGCTGGTTACGGCCGGGGCAGGAGCCCTGGGCCTGCAACTCCCTGCCCAGCGCCTGGCCGAAATTGCCCGGCTGGGCTCCGGGTCCGCACCCCGTTCCCTCCTGGGCGGCGTGGTCTTGCTCCGGAATCGGGAAGCAACGACGGTCTGCGAGCAGATCGCGGCGGCTGCCGACTGGCCCCTGGAGATTGTCGTGGCCGTCACGACGTCGGGACCGAAGGCGGTCAGTTCCCGGATCGGCATGGCCCAGAGCGAGCAGACCTCGCCGTTCTATGACGCCTGGGTAGAGACCCATGCCGCGGACCTCGATACCGGCCTCGCAGCCGTGCGCCACCGGGATTTCCCGGCACTGGCCGCCATCGCCGAGCACAACTGCCTCAAAATGCACGCTGTAATGCTGACGACGCGGCCGCCGCTGCTTTACTGGATGCCGGCAACGTTGGCCTGTCTGCACAAGATTCAGGAATTGCGTCGAGACGGCGTGCCCGTGTTTTTTACCGTCGACGCTGGTCCCCAGGTGAAGGCGGTCTGCCTGCCGGGCGCCGCGGACGACGTCGCTGTGGTGCTGGGTAAACTACCGGGCGTACTGCAGATTCTGCGCAGCCCACTGGGTGAGGGGGCCCGCCTGCGTGGCAACGCTGATTGAAGCCCGGGCCCCGGGCAAGCTGGTGATTGTCGGCGAGTACGCAGTGCTGGCCGGGGCGCCCGGTTTGGCCGTCGCCGTCGACGTGCGGGCGGAAGCCCGGATCACGTCACTCGCCGGGTCGGGCAATCAGCTGGTCATCCCCGACACGGGCGAGAGCTTCCGGTTTCGCTGGATGCCGGGGAGCGGTCCCCGGTGGGAAGGGGATTCGCCCGGGGCCTTTGGCCTGCCGCTGGAAGTCTGCGGGGAAATTCTGACTGCCCGGGGCCTCCTGCCCCGCGCCTCGGAACTACCAGTCTCCCGGATCGAGCTGACGACCGCTGCTTTTCACCAGACCTCCAGCGATGGCCAGCGGGTAAAGCTGGGCCTGGGCTCGAGCGCGGCCATTGTGGTGGCCCTTACGGGTGCTCTGCTGCGCCTGGCCGGGGATCCGGTCCTTAGCCAGGAAGAACTCACCGCCATCTGTTGTGAGGCCCACCGGCGCCTCCAGGGAGGCATGGGCAGCGGGGTCGATGTAGCCACCGCGATTACGGGCGGCACGGTGGCCATCGCCTTCAATCGCCAGGCCGGACCGGACGCCCCGGTACCCCAGGCCCAGCCCGTGTCCTGGCCCCGGCGGCTGAGTCTCGTGGCGGTCTGGTCTGGCGCGAGTGCCTCGACGCCGGCAATGCTCGGCCGTCTGCGCGCCTTTCGCGAGAGCGATGCCGCGCGTTTCGCGAGCCACATGGAGCGCCTCGGGGCGAACGCCGGTCAGGCCGTCGCTGCCTGGCGGGCTGAAGACCTCGGTAGCCTGTTCAGCGCCATCACGGGTTATGAGTCCGGACTCCGGCAGCTCGATGCAGCGGCGGGCATTGGCATTTTTTCTCCGAGCCACGAACGGCTGCGGGAGATCGCCCTGAAGCACGGTGCGGTGTACAAACCCTCCGGCGCCGGCGGGGGAGACTTCGGGATCGCCCTGACGGACTCCCGCACGGTGGCCCAGGCGCTGCGTGCCGGGTATGCGGCGGCTGGCGTTGCCGTGCTGGACGCGGAACTGTGTGCGCCGGGACTCAGCGTTCGCGGGAGCGGCACCCGCCGGAATCTGGCCGGCCCCGGCCAGATTCCCGGCCAGATTCCCGGCCAGAGCTGAGGTCAGTGAACGTAGCGGTAGTACTCCACGCCCGCATCCTGGAAGCCGTGACCAACCTGTGAGCCGATGCGCTCGATGACGAATTCGCCGGCTGCAGCCAGCTTGAGGCCCGCCGGCACCGCCCCGTCCCGCAGGGCCAGGTATTGCTCCGCCGTGACGTCGATCGCCGGCCGCAGGGCCTCTTCCAGACGAATCCGCCGCGCCGCGCTCTCCCAGCCGGCAACGATATCCAGGGGGATCGCGTCGGCGGCATTGCCGCTGCCATAGCCGATAGCCAGAAGTTCACGCCCGGCCAGATCGGTGCCGCGACTCACGGCATCCGCCAGGCCTGCTGCGAGCCAGGCCGGCAACGCGCCGGTATAGAGGTTGCCGACTTCCCGCATCCACTCGGCGCCGAGTTCCATCTTGGCGTGGACGTGGGTCTGAAATGCGGCGCTCTGCCGGAAGACCTTGAGCACTGCCATGGTGAGCGGAAAGACCTCGTCCTGAATGCGCTCACTGACGGCCAGCAGGTTCAGTTCCGGCGCTGTATTCATCTCCGCCAGCACCTCGCCGATCAGTACGCCAGCACCCCGGCAGTAGGCGGCCAGTTCCTCCTGATCTGGTACCCCACCCTGGGCCAGGGCGAACAGGTAGGCCACGCCAAACCCGGTTTCCGGCATCCGCGCGTACGGCCGATGGATGAAGATGGCTTCGAGCCTGCGCAGATAGGCGGCTGGGTCGAGACCGCGTCGGACGTACATGTCGTCGAGCGCGCGCCGGACTTCGTCCACATAGCAGTTCGTGGAGTAACGCCCGTTGTAAACCGGGATGTCGAAAGAATCCGCGTGACCGTTGAGCCGCCCGGTAAGCGGTTTGCGAAAATCGATGCCCCGGTACTCCGAGGCTGTGCCCGCGTGACGCAGGTTGATGGTGGCCAGCCGGGGGTTGACCTCGAGCAGCATCGCCACGGCGCCGGCGCCCTGGGTAGGCTCGCCGCTGCTCCCCCGCTCATAGAGCGCCTTGTCGGCACAGACCACGACGGCGAGGCTGTCGTCGCCGTCCGTACTCAGGAAACGCACCGCGCTCTTCAGCGCGTAAATGCCCCCGAGGCAGGCGTGCTTGAACTCGGGAACTTCACAGTTACGGGCAATCGGTGGCAGGCCCAGGGCGCGCAGGGCCTCATCCAGCATGCCCTTGACGATGATGGCTCCCGCCGAATTGTCCGTGCTGGACTCCGTCCCCAGGGCCAGATAGCGGATGCGCGTCGGGTCTATGTCGTAGTTGCGGATGAGGCGGAGCACGGCGTTCGCCGCCATGGTGTAGACGCTCTGGTCTGGCCCCAGCAGCCGGAACCCGGAGCCCACCACGTGGCGGATCTTCTGCCAGTCCGCCCCCGTCCACTCACACCATTTCTGGAGGTCCACCCGGTAGGGAGGCAGGTATAGCGCCATGCCGCTGAGGCCTGGGTTACCGGCTGCGGTGTGGGGGGATGCTGTGGGTTGGCTGGTTGGCGCCATGCGCATGCCGGGGGCCGCTGGGTGGGGCGATCAGCCCGCCGTCGCAGCCTTCATTCCACGGTGATGGTGATGGGAACGGAGAGCACCGGCGGGTTGTGAGGGACGTGGTTACTGTCACCCAGCAAGAGCTGCAGCGTGTGCTGGCCCGGAGGCAGCGTGATTTCCGCTTCCGTCTGCGCCTGACCGAAATGCAGATGCTGCGCGTCTTTCGGCAGAGGCTGTCCCAGGTCCGGTGCCGGCACATCGACGAGCAGGTGATGGTGGCCCGAATTGGGGGTCGGATCGTCGGCAGGGGCCAAGACCATGCCCTGCAGGTCGAAGACCACCTTGACCGGCGAACTGACGACAGCCCGGTTCGCCGGGGACAGAATCGCCACACTGGCACCCTCTGGCGACGGATTGCGGGGCATGGGTGCGGGAACTGGCGCGGCAGCCGGAGACTCCGCCGGAGTTCCGGCGGCTGGGGTAGGGGCAGGAGACTTGCCGCAGGCGGTCAGGCAGAGCCCGAGCACCGCGACGGACAACAGCCTCAGGGCGGATTTTTTCATAGGCAGATACTAACCGACCAACCCAGCGGTGTCATGAAGCGGCAAGGCCGCTGGACGGGCCACTCGCCGCAAATCCGCTGGATCGAAGTCGTCCACGGCCGTCAGGGCCAGCACCGTCGCGTCAAACTCCTGCAGCAACCGCGCTTCGTCCGCCGTGATAACCCCGTGGGCCCGCGCCTGCTCCAGGCGGTCGTGCACGGCACCCGGCTCCACCAGCCCGGCCCGCATCGCATCCCGCACTTTCATTTCCACAGGCGCGAGCCGGTCTGCCGTTTCCAGGGCTACCTGCAGCTGGCCCAGGGGCGAGTCGGGCTGGCGGGCCGCGAAAATGCCGGCGCACAGCCGGTTCCGGGTCTCGGTGGGCCGGGTAATCAGTGCGACCACCTCGCTGCCCAGTTCGTCGCCCGGGGCGGAGTACATGCGTCCCCGCGGGAAGATGCAGACCCGGAGCACTCCAGCCACGAACCGGTGCGGAAAGTTCCGGAGAAATCCGTGCAACTGTTCCTGGGCCTGGTAGAGGAGGGTGCGGCAGGCCCATTCCACCAGAGGCAGGTCACTCGCCTGCCTGCCCTGGTTATCGAAATGCTTCAGCACCATGCTGGCCAGATACATGCTGCTGAACACATCGCCAAGCCGGGCCGAGAGCGCCTCCTTGCGCTTCAGCTGGCCGCCGAGCACGAGCATGGCTACATCTGCTGCCAGGGCGAAGGCCGCGCTGTAGCGATTTACATGCTGGAAGTACCGGGCGGTCGGCCCGTCCAACGGTGCGCTGCTGGCCCGCGCGTTGGTCAGCGCCAGCACGAGGGAGCGTGCGGCATTGCTGATGGCGAAGCCAATGTGCCCGAACAGGTAGCGATCGAAATCCCGCAGTCCGCGGTTGAAGTCCGGGTCCTTCGCGGCCTCCATCTCCTTCAGCACGAAGGGATGACAGCGGATGGCGCCCTGCCCGAAGATGATCAGGCTGCGGGTCAGTATGTTGGCACCCTCGACGGTGATCGCGATCGGCACGCCCTGATAACCGCGGGCCAGGTAGTTTGAGGGCCCGAGCATGATGCCCTTCCCGCCGTGGACATCCATGGAGTCATTGACGACTTTGCGCGCGAGCTCCGTGCAGTGGTACTTGAGAACAGCGGACGGCAACGAGGGTTTCTCGCCCCGGGCGATCGCCGTTGATGTCACCGTCATGCCCGCATTGATGATGTAGGTGTACCCGGCGATGCGCGCCAGGGCCTCGCCGACGCCCTCGAACTCGCAGACCGGCACGTTGAACTGCTTGCGCAGGCGCGCATAGGCGCCGGTCGCATAGGCGACGGCTTTGCTGCCCCCCATGGCGCTCGCTGGCAGCGTGATGCCCCGGCCGGCCGAGAGCTGCTCGACCAGCATCTTCCAGCCCTGGCCCGCCCGGTCCGGCCCGCCAATGATGGCGTCGACGGGCACGAACACGTCCCGGCCCCGGGTGGGTCCGTTCTGGAACGGGATATTCAGGGGAAAGTGCCGGCGACCGATCTCAACGCCCGGGGTCTGCACCGGAATCAATGCGGCGGTGATGCCGCGTTCTGTTTCCTCGCCAATCAGGTGGTCCGGATCGGAGAGCTTGAAGGCGAGTCCCACCAGGGTGGCCACGGGCGCCAGCGTGATGTAGCGCTTGTCCCAGTTCAGGCGGATCCCGACGATCTCCTGGCCCTGCCACATGCCCCGGCACACGACACCCCGATCGGGAATCGACGCCGCATCCGAGCCGACGCGGGGACCCGTGAGCGCAAAGCAGGGGATCTCTTCGCCGGTAGCCAGCCGCGGCAGGTAGCGTTCCCGCTGCTCTTCCGTGCCGTAATGGAGCAGGAGTTCCGCCGGTCCGAGAGAGTTCGGCACACCGACGGTGGACGAGACGACGGCGCTGCGACTCGACAGCTTGGCCAGCACAGCTGCCACGGCAATCGGTGAGAACTCCAGTCCGCCATAGCGCTTCGGGATGATCATCGCGAAGAAGCGGTTCTGCTTGATGAAGGCCCAGACGTGAGGGGGCATATCAGCAAGTTCGTGGGTGATCTGCCAGTCATCGGAGATGCGGCAGAGCTCTTCCGTCGGGCCATCGAGAAAGGCCTGCTCTTCGGCTGTGAGCTTCGGCGGCGGCAGGGCCATGAGCTTGCCCCAGTCGGGCAGGCCCGTGAACAGTTCGCCGTCCCAGCCCACCGTGCCGGCCTCGAGGGCCTCCCGCTCGGTGTCGGACAGACTCGGCACTACCGTGCGGTAGAACCGCAGCAGCGGCAGGGTGATCCGTTCCCGGCGGAAACCCGTCGAGTTAAGGACCACGAGCCCCGCATACAGCACCCAGAGAACCAGCTTCCAGGCCAGCCAGCCGGGTCCGAACAGGGAATAGACGACCAGGGCGAACCCCAGGACGAGCGTGGAGGTGGGGAGATCGATGCGCCGGTAGGCAAGCGCAATGCCGACGCTCAGCAGTGCGGCCGTCCAGAATAGCCAGATCAGGAAATCAGCCATGGCCAAAGCCCTCAGGGTGGGCCTTGACTATAAACCAGAGGGGGCGGGGCCTGAGGAGCGCCTTTAGGCGCGATCTCTCGCGGCATCGCGCCTGCAAGGCGCGCCTGCAAGGCGTTTCCGCAAGGCGTTTCCGGGGCGTTTAGAGCAGCGCGGCGCTCGCGTCCCGCTCCTGACGCAGCTCGTCCTCCGTGGCTTTCAGCCGTTCCCGGCTGAAGTCACTGATGGCGAGGCCAGCCACGATCTCGTACTTGCCCCTGGCGCAGCGCACCGGATAGGAAAAGATGATGCCTTCCTTGATGCCATAGCTCCCGTCGGACGGCACGGCCATGCTCACCCAGTCGTCGCCGGGGGTGCCGAGGACCCAGTCCCGGACATGGTCGACAGCGGCCGAGGCTGCGGACGCCGCGCTGGACAGGCCCCGGGCCTTGATGACGGCGGCGCCCCGCTGCTGCACGGTCGGAATGAACTCGTCCTTCACCCACTTGGCGTCGACCAGCTCGCTGGCCCGGCGTTCGTTGACCAGCGCCTGGCTGATGTCCGGGTACTGGGTGGCGGAATGGTTGCCCCAGATGGTCATGCGGCTGATCTGGCTCACGTGGGTGCCGGTCTTGGCCGCCAGTTGCGCCAGGGCCCGGTTGTGGTCCAGGCGGGTCATCGCGGTGAAATTGGCGGGATTCAGGCTGGGCGCGTTGCTCTGGGCGATCAGGGCATTGGTATTGGCCGGATTGCCGACCACCAGCACCTTGACCTGCCGGCTCGCGTGCTCGTTCAGCGCCTTGCCCTGGACGGCAAAGATCTTCGCGTTGTCCCGCAACAGATCGGCGCGCTCCATGCCAGGGCCCCGGGGTTTCGCGCCAACCAGCAAGGCGTAATCGGTGTCCTTGAAGGCCACGTTGGCCTGATCCGTAGCGATCACCCCCTGGAGGGTCGGAAAGGCACAGTCCTCCAGCTCCATGGCCACGCCGTTCAGGGCTGCCAGGGCCGGCGTGATCTCCAGCAGCTGCAGGATCACCGGCTGGTTGGGGCCCAGCAACTGCCCGGAGGCAATGCGGAAGGCCAGCTGGTAGCCGATCTGGCCGGCGGCGCCGGTAATGGTGACTCTCGCAGCTTTGTGCATGGCCGGTCCTGAGGGTGCGGGGGCGCGGATTCTAACCGGCGGGCGGCGCCCGGGCTACCGGGGTGGCGCCTTGTAGGCGCGCCTACTTGTTGGCTGCCTTGAAGGCCCGGAGCTGCTCATTGAACCCCAGGGCTTCGGCTTGCATGGCATCCACCGCGGCGTTGTACTTCTGGACGTGCATGGTTTTCAGTTCGGGGGTTTGCTGCTCCACGGGCAGGGCGGCGAATTCAGCGTCGATGCAGGCGGTGTACGCCTCCATATCGGCCACATACTTCTTCACCGCAGCGTTCGCCGCGGTAATTTCTTCCTGCGTGGCGCTCTTGCCGTCGGGCAGCCTGCTCTTCTGCGGGTAGTCGCAGGCCGCCTGGGCCAGTGGCGCCAGACTGAAGGCCAGAACCAGAAGGGTGATGGAAAGCGGCATACGCATGGACTGGGCTCCGGTGTGAGGGGGGGGTAAATTATGCCGCAGACTTAGCGTCTTGCGAACAGGGGTCGATAGCGGCCCGCGCCCCCGGCCTGATCTCGCAGCAGGTCGCGAAAATCGTCCGCCGCCATCGCCCGTCCGAAGAGGGTTCCCTGGGCGTAGTCGCAGTTCAGGGCCCGCAGAAAACGCAACTGGTCCTCGGTCTCCACGCCTTCCGCTACCACCTCCAGTTTTAGGCTGTGGCCCATCTCGATGATCATGGAGACGATCGTGGCCTGGTCGTGGTTAGTGGTGGCATTGCGCACGAAGGACTGGTCGATCTTGAGGGTGGAAATGGGAAACTGCTGAAGGGCGCTGAGCGACGAATACCCCGTGCCGAAGTCATCGATGGCCAGCTGCAGCCCCATGTTGTGCAACTCATCAAGCAGCTGGAGGGTGCGCGTGGGGTCTTCCATCAATGTGGTCTCGGTGATCTCAAGTTCCAGGTTGGCGGGCGAGACGCCATGCTTGCCGTAGATCTCCTGCACCCGGCTGATGAAGTCGCGCTGCTTGAGCTGGCGCAGGGAAAGGTTCACCGCTACCCGTCCTGGATTGACCGGGGTCATCTGCCACCGGTGGTAGTCACTGCAGACGCGGTCGAGGACCCACTCGCCGATCTGCACGATCATGTTACTTTCTTCTGCCAGCGGGATGAATTCGGACGGCAGCACAATGCCCCGGTCCGTCAGCTCCCAGCGGACCAGTGCCTCGGCACCAGCGATGGAGCCGTCCCGCAGGTCAATCTTCGGCTGGTAGTGCACCCGCAGTTCATTTTTCTCAAAAGCTTTACGCAGGCGGCTTTTCAGCATCAGCCGCTCGACGGTCGCCGCGTTCATGTCGGCGTGATAGACGTCGAGGGCGCCGCCGCCCTGGCGCTTGGCCCGGCACAGCGCCGCATCCGCGTTCCGAATCAGATCGATGACGTTGTTACCGTCACCGGGATACAGCGCCACGCCTGCGCTGGTGGTCATATAGAGCTGATGGCCCTGATAGTGCAGCGGCTCGGCAATGGTTTCCTGCAGCAGGCGCGTGGTGGCCACGACCTCGGCCCGCAGGTTGCGCGCCGGGTCCAGGTTGTCGAGGATCACGCCAAATTCGTCCCCGGCCAGCCGGCCGACGACGGAGGAGTCGGGGAGAATGCCGCGCAACCGGTCCGTCAGGGTCTCGAGGCAGAAATCCCCGGCCGTGTGACCGAAGGTGTCGTTGATCTCCTTGAACTTGTCGACGTCGAGGTAGATCAGCGCAAGACGGTGGTCGCCCCGCCGCGCCCGGGCGATCGCCCGCTGGAGCAGGTGCTGGAACTGCATCCGGTTCGGCACCTTGGTCAGTGCGTCGATGCGCGCCAGGTAGCGGATGCGCTGCTCGGCAACCTTGCGCTCGCTGATGTTGCGGGCTGTCAGCACGTAGCCCTGGGCGCCCGGCTCGTCCGCCACGATCTCGGCTGCGGCGTACGCCACGGGGACCTCTTCCCCGGCTCCGTTCAGGAAGGCAGTTTCGCGGGTCCGGGCCAGCGGGTCTGCCAACGTGAAGCCGCTCCGCTGGCCTGGGGCGACGAGGTTGACGAGGGGCTGGCCGCGCAGCTCCGCGGCGGCCTGGCCGAGCAGCCGTTCAGCGGCAGGGTTCACCCGGGCAATGGCGCCGTCCAGGTGGGTGACCACGACGGCATCGCTCATGCTGGCAATGACCTGGCTCAGGTAGTCCCGGGAACCTGCCGCCGTTCGCAGGCTGAGCCGCAGGCGCTCGAGAGCCTGCGCGAGGACGCCAACCTCGGCCGGATCGCTGCTGCTGAAGTCCGCGCTGAGGTTGCCCTGGAGCAGTTTCTCCACGGCCGCGGTGAGCTCCCCGGCCGCCCGCTGGCGCCGGCCCAGACGCGTCCGCAGCACGAGGACCAGGATGACCAGCGCGACGAGCAGGCCCAGCAGCAGGACCAGGAGGACCAGCGGCGCGGTGGAGGCGGTGTCAGCTGCCGTGCTGGCAACCACTACATCAAGGCTTGGGCGGGGCTGCATTATTGGCTATTCGGCCCTCGAAGGCCTCTAGCATGACCATGCCCGTCCGCCTGGACAAGCGCGTCCCGAAGGGCGCCTTGCCGCCATCAGTCCCAACGGTGTCCCGGCACACGTCCAACCCGGCGCAGGCGGGGTTTAGAATGGGCCCGTGGCCCAGAGAAGCGCGTTGATCGTTGACGATTCCCCGACTGCCCGCGAAGGGCTCCGGCGTAGGCTGGCCGACCACGAACTCCGGGGGGAAACCGCCGAATCCGCCGAAGCGGCCCTCGAGTTCCTGGTCCTCCATCGCCCCGACGTCATCTTCATGGACCACAGGATGCCGGGCATGGACGGCTTCCAGGCCGTCAAGGCCGTCAAGGCCATCAAGGAAAATCCGGCGACGGCGACCATCCCCGTGATGATGTACACCTCCCAGTCGGGTGAACTCTATGTGGGGCAGGCCCGCGCGCCCGGTGCTGTCGGGGTCCTGCCCAAGCAGATCAAGCCCGCCGAGGTCCGGGAGGTGCTCCGTTCCCTGCACCTGCTGCCGGGCGATGTGCCGCCCGCTCCCGCCCGGCGCGCCGGCGACCAGGGCGTGCTGCCCGGGGTGGAGTCCGTCAACGCCCCGGCGGACTGGTCGGACCTGCATCGCTGGCTGCAGGAAATGCTCGTCGACCATAACCGCGCGTTGCGGGCTGATCTTGAAGCCACCGTCAGCCGCGCCCTGGGCGATCACCTGCCGACGGCGATCGCCGGGGGAAAGTCACCCCGACCGCGGACCCCGTTCTGGCCCGCCGGCACGCTGATCACCACGCTGGCCGTCGTGGCGGCGGCGCCCGACGACCTGCAGGTTGCGCGCTGCGACCGGATCGGCCGGTTGCCTGAAGAAGCCCGGGCAGAGTCAGCGCGGCAGACAGTGGCTTTCGCCAACTATCTGGCTGAGCTGGCCGCGAGCGGCGGGCCCATCAGTGCGGAGTTCGAGCCCCTCGGCAATACCAGGCCCCTCGTTCCCTACCCAGGCCTCGCGACCGATGTCACTGCCGGGGAGTGGAACCGGGTGGCGCGACAAAACCAGCGGGTGGAGGCCAGGTTCGCGGCCCAGCCAGCAGCAGCTGCCCAGCCACAGGTTGGCGGCTCATGACGGGCTCTGGTTTCAGACCACCGCGCCTGTTGCGGCACGCGGACGTTCAGGCAGGCCTGGCCAACAGCAGCTGGCGGCGCAAGCACGTCCTCAGCGAGGCCGACCATCTGCTCGCTGTTACTGAGAATCTCATCATCGAGTGCGCTGACGGCGTGCGGCTGTCGGCCCAGCACACGCCCGCGCGACAACCCAACGGGCGCGTGGCGATCCTCCTGCATGGCTGGGAGGGCAGCTCTGCCTCGCTGCACGTCCTGTCGGCCGCCGACCGCCTCTGGCGGACAGGCTTTCGCATCGTGCGCATCAACATGCGGGACCATGGGGGTACCCAGCACCTGAACCGCGGCATCTTTCATTCCTGCCGCCTGGACGAAATGGTGGATGCCACCCGCTGGGTGCGTGAGAGCTTTCCCAGCGAGTCCCTGTACCTGGCGGGCTATTCCCTGGGGGGCAATTTTGCCCTCCGCATTGCTGCTGCAGCGGGACCGGCCCTTGGGATAGCCCGGGTGGCGGCGGTCTGTCCGGTCCTGGATCCGGAGGAGACGATGCTGGCGCTGGATTCCGGCTCAGTAATTTACCGTCGTTACTTCATGAACAAGTGGCGTCTGTCCCTGGAACGGAAGGCGCAGGCCTTTCCCGCAGACTATGATCTGGGCAGCATGGCCCAGTTTCGCTCGCTGCGCGACATGACGGACCACTTCGTCAGGCGCTACACGGAGTATCCCGATCTGCAGAGCTATCTCCGCGGCTATACCGTCACCGGAGATCGGCTGGCAGGGCTGACCGTGCCGACCTCCATCCTCCTGGCCGACGACGATCCCGTCATTCCACCGGGCTCCGCGGACCGCCTGGCCAGATCTCCGGCGCTGACGGTGCAACGCACACGCTGGGGAGGGCACTGCGGCTTCCTGCTGGATTATCGCTTGCGCACCTGGTCGGATGACTACCTCGTCGAGTCCTTCTTCCAGTAGGCGCTCCTACGGCCTGAAGCCGTAGCCCAGTTCTTCCGTCTCCGCGACAAAGCCATTCTCGAAGCGCACCAGCCGCATCAGCCGCCGGGGGCCAAAGCGGATTAACGGCTCCTGTCAGCCGGTACCGCTGGTTTGACGATAACGTGTAATCTGCCCCACCCGTCAACCCGGACGGGCTGACTGTTAAGGACCGGACCCTTGGGAAAACTGCTCGAAACCCGCCTGCACCACCTCTCGGCACCGGAGATGGCCGGCCTCGTGCGTGGCGGTAAGCGGGGAGTGGAGCGGGAGTGCCTGCGTATCACCCCGACCGGCCAGCTGGCGAAGACGCCCCATCCGCTGGCCCTTGGCTCGGCGCTCACCAATGAGTTCATCACCACCGACTACTCCGAGGCGCTGCTCGAATGCGTAACCCCGCCGCAACTGGCCAACTGGGAGACGATCCAGTTCCTGTGCGACGTGCACCAGTTCGTGGTGGAACGCATCGGCGACGAGCTGCTCTGGCCCCTCAGCATGCCCTGTTCCATCAGCAGTGATGCTGATGTGCCACTGGCCCAGTACGGCTCGTCCAACATCGGCCGGATGAAAACGGTTTACCGCGAGGGCCTTGGGCATCGTTACGGCAGGATCATGCAGGCTATCGCCGGGATCCATTACAACTACTCCCTGCCTGACGCGTTCTGGCCCCTTTATCAGCAGCTGGAGGGGCAGCAGGGCGACCTGCAGGCATTCCGGTCGGCCACCTACCTCGGTGCCGTGCGCAATGTGCGCCGGCTCGACTGGCTTCTGCTGTACCTGTTTGGCGCTTCCCCGGCCCTCTGTAAATCCTTCGTTCGGGGTCGCGGGCCGACCAATCTGCAGGAACTGGATGCGGGCACCTTCTTCGGACCCTTTGCCACGTCATTGCGGATGAGCGATCTGGGCTATCGCAACAGCGCCCAGGCCAGCCTGCAGGTGTCGGCCAACAGCCTTGAGGAGTACGTCCGCGATCTCTGCCAGGCAACCCATACGCCCCGTGCCGAGTTCGAGCGGATCGGTGTGCGGGTGGGTGGCGAGTACCGCCAGCTCAATGCCAACCAGTTGCAGATCGAAAACGAGTTTTACAGCACGATCCGCCCGAAGCGGGTGACCCAGCCGGGGGAGCGGCCCACGGCGGCGCTCCGCCGGGGCGGCGTGCAGTACATCGAGCTGCGGGCCCTGGACATCAGTCCCTGGGATCCGGTGGGTATCAACCAGCGCCAGCTGCGCTTTCTGGAAGTGTTCCTGATCTACTGCCTGCTCCAGGAGAGCCCGCCGATCTCGGGAGCGGAACAGGAGCGCATCGACGTCAACCACGGCCTGGTCGCACGGCGCGGCCGCGAGCCTGGCCTGCAGTTGGTGCGCGACGGGCACAACGTGGCCCTGCAGGACTGGGCCAGGAGCATCTGTCAGGACATGGTGCAGGTCGCGCGCCTGATCGATCCGGGCGAAAAGCAGGGCCATGTGGCAGCGATCCGTTATCAGCTGGACGCCGTCGATGACTCCGGGCGCACGCCGTCCGCCGCTCTGCTGAAGGAACTGCAGAGCGGAGGCCAGTCACTGGCTCAGTACGGACTGGCACTTGCCGGGCGCACCCGCGAGTACTTTCTCTCACTGGCTCCCGAGCTGAATCGGCATCGTGATCTGCTCACTGCCGAGGCTGCGACGTCCCTGGCGAAGCAGCAGGAGATCGAAGCAACCGATAACCAGTCCTTCGACGAGTATCTCCGCCGCTACCTCGCCTAGCTCCCCCATGGGCGATTACACTGCCTGGGTCTGCTGGTCAGCGGGTGGGGCCCGTCCATGAAGCGGCTTTTTAGCATCTCTTTTCTTGCGGGCCTGCTGGTGGTTGTTCTGGCCACCACGTTCTGGCCACTGCCCACACATCTCCGGTACCGCTCGCTGATTACCGTCCCGCCCGATGGCGGCCGTCAGGAAGAGTTCGTCATTCGCTGGCCCGAAGATCGCATCCGGCTGCCCGGGGAGGACCGTGCCGCTTTGCCTGCCACCGCAGCTGTCGGCGCGGCCGTGCTGGAAGACAGCGCCGGCCAGCGCGCCAGTGCTGAACTCTTCCGCCTGCGGGACGCTGACGACAACGTGATTGGGGTGGCTACCCGGCTGGCCGGCACCGGTGGGGCCATCGCGGACCCGGGCCGCTCGGCCTCCAACTGGCTGCTGGTCATTCCCAGCCGCGGTGCCCTGTTCCTTGCGCAGACGGATGTGCAGGACACCACGCTGACCGAGGTGCCGACGGCGGATGGCCCCGCGGTCTTTGCGCCGGAGCAGACGGCGGCGTTCTGGGCGGAGCGCCAGCGCCTGCTGGTCACCGCGAATGCGCCGGCCACCACCAGTTCGGTAACTACCGGCAGGGTTCTACGCGGGACCAGCGAATTCGAAGGGCTGCGGGGCAGTTTTTCGGAGACCTGGGCGCTGGATGAAGTCAGCGCCGGCGGCAGCACGCAGGGCCGGATCCTGCTCTCCACTTTCACGGCGGCTGGTAGCTGACGGTGCGCGCTCTGGTTGTGGTCCTCGGACTCCTGCTCGGTCTGCTGGTCGGCGCATCCGCCGTGCTGCTGAACCCGCTCGCCTGGCTGCGGGGCCTGCCCCCCTTGTCGGGCGAACTCGCACCCTTCAAGGCCTATCGCGGGGAAGCCTATCGGGGCATTGATCTCCGCGCTGGCAGTCTCCTCCGGGCCGGGCGGCAGGACCCCGCGGTAGCGCTCAATGACCCGGCTCTTCGCCATGTCCGGATCGGCATCATCGTCTTGCCAGCGGGTGAGGGGGCGCCGGCTGCGTTGGCCGTCAAAGTGTCTGCCGCGGCAGAGAGCAATTCCCTCTGGCGGGCCCAGCTCGGCACCAATGACTACTGGAACATCTACTGGCCTGGCGGGGGCAGTATTTTCGCCACGGGCTACAGCAACTTCTGGACGGTGACGCGGGATGGATTTTTCGCAACCCTCGGCGGCGACTTCAGTGCCGCCGGTGCCGCGGGTTACCCGGTGTCCGCACCGCCAACCGCCGGCAGCGCCGCCGGTGTAACTGGCGCTGCAGGACGCTACGCCGGCTTTACCGGGGAGATCCGGGAACTGTTGTATCCGGCAGCCGGTGAGGCCAGGGGCAGGGACCCCAACTGGGCCGTCGCCATCAAGGCGAACCCTCCGCCGTTCACCACTCGCTAGGCCTCGAGGGCTGCGGCGATATCCTTGAAGGGCACGGCAGTGTCGCCCAGCAGGGCGGGGTCTGGCCGCGCACCCAGGCCAATCAGCTTCTTGGACAGCATGAATTCCCGGGGACTGTTGATCGCGTAGACCGCCGTCAGCCGCCCTGCGTTGAGGAAGAACACGGCGAAGGACCGGGACTCGGGATCGCCGCGCACCACCGCCTGGTCGGTTGCCGAGGACAGGCCCACGATCTGCAGCTTCAGGTCGTACTGGTCGGACCAGAACCAGGGAATCTGGGCATAGGGTTCGAGCCGGCCAAGGAGCGTCAGCGCTGCTGTTTTCGCCTGCTCCTGAGCGTTGTGCACGGACTCCAGGCGCAGGCGCCGGCCCAGCAGCGGGTTGGGGTGATTGGTACAGTCGCCCACGGCAAGGATGTCCGGGTCGCTGGTCCGGCAGTACTCGTCCACCATGATGCCGTTGTCGCACACCAGGCCGGCGTCGGCGGCCAGCTCAACGTTGGGCAGAATGCCGATGCCCACGATGGCGAGGTCTGCCGGCATCTCGACGCCGTCACTCCCCACCACGCCCCGCAGGCGGGTCTCGCCCGCGAAGGCCTGGACGCCTAAGTTGCACCGGATCTCCACTCCCGCCGCCCTGTGCACCCTGGCCATGAAGGCCGAGATCTGCGGGGCATCGACCCGGGCCATGACCCGGTCCGCCATCTCCACCACGGTGACCTTAAGGCCCTGACTGATCGCCACGGCGGCGACCTCCAGACCGATGTACCCCGCACCAACGATGACGAGGGAGGCGCCGGGACGAAAATCCGGCCGGATCCGCTCCACATCGTCAACGGTACGCAGGTAGTGCACGCCGGCAAGCCCGTGGCCGGGCAGCGCCACCTCCCGCACGCGGCTGCCGGTGGCAAGCACCAGCTTGTCGTAGGTGAGCGATTCGCCGGTGGACAGCTCCGCCGTCCGGGAGCCGGGCTGGACCCGCAGCACGCGGGTATTGAGCAGCACGTCCACCCCATGCTCCGCATAGAACTTCTCCTGGCGCAGAAGCAGCCGCGGCACGTCCAGTTCTCCGGCCAGGAACTTCTTGGAGAGGGGTGGCCGCTGGTAAGGGAGGTAGGGTTCTTCCCCCACCATGACGATGCGGCCAGCGAAGCCACCCTGGCGGAGGGACACGATGGTCTGGCCTGCGGCATGGCCAGCCCCCGCGATCACGACGGTGTTTTGCATGAGCCGATTATACTGGCCACATGCACAGCGCTCTCACCCAGGCCATCCGTATTCAGCGCTTCGGCGGCCCCGAGGTCCTGGAATGGCAGGAAGTCTCCCTGCCGCCCCCCCCGCCCGGCGAAGTGACGATCCGCCAGACCGCAGTCGGGCTCAACTTCATCGACACCTATCACCGTTCGGGCCTGTACCCGCTGGCCCTGCCAGCCGGGATTGGCGCCGAAGCGGCAGGCCGGGTCGAAACGCTCGGCGCCGGTGTGGTCGGGCTCGCGGTGGGCGATCGCGTGGCCTATGCGGGCTTGCCGCCCGGGGCCTACGCGGAACGGCGCAACTGGCCCGCGGAACGGCTGGTGAAACTCCCGCCAGCGGTCAGCGACGACGGCGCCGCTGCGGCCATGCTCAAGGGTCTCACGGCCTGGTATCTCCTCCGGCGCAGCTACCGCGTGCAGCCCGGTGACAGCGTCCTGCTCTATGCGGCTGCGGGCGGGACCGGCACGCTGGTGAGCCAGTGGGCGACAGCGCTGGGTGCACGGGTCATCGGTGTCGTCGGCAGCGCAGCCAAGGCAGAACTGGCTCGGGCCCACGGCTGTGCCGCGACCGTCCTCGCGGAGGATCCCAAGTTCGTGCAGAAGGTGCGGGACCTTGCCGGTGGCGGCGTGGCCGTGGTTTATGACTCGCTAGGCCGGGACACCTTTTTCAAATCCCTGGACTGCCTGCGGAAACACGGCACGATGGTGACTTTCGGCAACGCGTCGGGTCCCGTAGAACCCTTTTCGCCGATGGAGCTGGCGAAGCGTGGCTCTCTGCACCTGACGCGTCCCTCACTCTTCGACTTCATCGCGACCCGGGCAGATCTGGAAACCGGCACGGGGGAGTTGTTCGACATCATTGCCAGTGGCGCGGTGCGGATTGCCATTGGGCAGCGCTACCCACTCCGGGATGCCGCCCGCGCGCACCGGGACCTGGAGGGTCGCCGGACCACCGGGGCAACGGTACTCGAGCCCTAGGCGACGGTGGACAGCGAGGCAGTGCTGCAGGCGATTTGGCGCGTCGTCGCCGCCGGTGGCCGCATCGCGTTGCCCAAGGGCACCCGGGGTTACCACACCCAGATCAGCAAGCTCCGCGCAGATGGGGTGACTGTGGACAACGGCCGGGTTCGCTTACCTCATTTTCAATGGACGCCGGATCTCGACGAGATGATCTGGGGCCCGCGATGACGACCGTGTGCTTTGCCCACGGCCAGGAGAGCGGACCCTGGGGCACAAAGATCCGGGCGCTGGCGGAGGTGGCCCGGCAGGGCGGGCACGCGGTCGAGTCCCTGGATTATCAGGGGATCGCCGACCCGCTGGCGCGGGCGCGCAAGCTCACCACCTGGTGCCGGGCGCAGCAGTCCCCCGCGATCCTCGTCGGTAGCAGCATGGGCGGCTATGTGGCACTCGCTGCCGCCAGCGACGCGGGGGCGGCGGGCCTGTTCCTGATGGCACCGGCCCTCTACGTCCCGGGCTATGAACAGATTCCGGTCCCGCCACCGCCCTCCTGTCGCATCACCATCGTGCATGGCTGGCAGGACGATGTCCTCCCCTGGTCGGGGAGCACCCGGTATGGTGAGTTGAGCGGCGCCCGGGTAGTACTGGTGCCGGACGACCACCGGCTGGTGGCGGATCTCCGCGGACTCTGTCGGGTGTTTCGCCTGTTTCTGGAGGAGCTGGGGCCGAAGCCCCCCGGGGAGTGAGCATGAAGTGTGCAGTCCTGTTCTGCCTGTCAGCGCTGCCGGTGGCCTGCGGTCCGCCGCCGGAGCCACCCGCAGCCAACGTCATCGGGGATCCGCTGGAGAAGTCCCTGGACAAGGCCAGAGCAGCGGAAAGCCTGAACAGCCAGCGCAAAGACGGGCTGGACGAGGCAGTCGACGCCGCGAACTAGACTGGGCCGAGGTTCAGGTTTGGGCTTCGGCGTAAGCGGCAAGGCCCCGGAGCGCTGGCTCGTCCGCCGTGATGACCCAGGTTGGAATGTCGGCCAGGAAGGGCCGATAGCGACCCTTGTCCTCAAAGCGTGGACGGAAGCCGGAGGTTTTGAACTGCTCGACATAGCGGGGCGTGATGCCGCCGCCGATGTAGACGCCGCCGAAGGCGGCGAAGGTCAGCGCCAGATTGCTCGCGACCGTGCCCAGCAGCTGAAAAAAGACGTCCAGCGCCTCCAGCGCCGTGGCGTCGCCCGCTGCGATCCGGGCCCCCACCTCAGCCGGTGCCAGGGCAGCGGCGCCGGACAGGGCGCTATGGACGAACGCGAGGCCAGCCCCGGAAATCAGCCGTTCAGCCGAGCAGTGCCCAAAGCGCTCTCGACCCAGCGCGATGATCCGCGCTTCCCGTTCGTCACTGGGGGCCATGGTGACGTGGCCGCCCTCGCCGGTGATGGCGTGCCAGCGACCCGCAATACTCACCAGGCCGGCGGTGCCGAGCCCCGTGCCGGGTCCCACCACTACCTTGGGGGCGCCGCACACAGCCTTGCCGCCACCCACCTGCTGTAGATCGCCGGGCCCCAGAACCGGCAGAGCATAGGCCTGGGCGGCAAAGTCGTTCAGGGGGATCAACCGCTTGAGGGACAGCGTCCGGGCGAGCGCGGAGAGGGAAAACGCCCAGTTGATGTTCACCATGCGCACCTCATCGCCCCGGATGGGCGCCGCGATGGCGATGACCGCCTCGTCAGGTCGCTGGCCTGGCGGACGCACGCCCAGGTAAGCGGCAAGGAGCCGGTCGAGCCCCGGGAAATCCCGGTTGCGGAAAGTTTCGACGCTGTCCACGGTTCCGCCCGGGCGGGCGATGGCGCAGTGTGTGGTGGTGCCCCCGATATCTGCGATCAGCCATCCCATCGGCGGAAGCATACATGGGGAAGCGGAGCCCAAAAAAAACCGCCCCTGGGCAAGGGGCGGTGGGGATGGGCTTGGATGTCGTGTCGTCTTTTTTTATTGTTGTTACTTTTATTTTTCTTCGCGAGGTTCTGTCCGGTTATTGGGTCCTGAGATGGGCTTGGGTTTTGGGGCTTGGGGCTTGGGTTGCTTTCTCAGGTAACCATTCAGTCGGGCCTCGCTGGAGATAGTTGCAGCAACCGTGCCAGGCCAGACCGGACCCTGCGCGGATTTGACAGAAGGGGTTGCAGCAGCCGAATTCTGGGCGGCAGTTCACGGGATCTGGTGTCCCGCCGGGCAGGCTCACGCCGGGGGAAGAAGCGCGCCGGTCGCCGGTGCAGCCCGTTTGTATAGCGGTGCGACAGCCCGGTCGGCCCGCGGTGTGGTCCGGGTCCCGGTCTTTCGGTGCTTATTAATCAGAAACAGTCACTTAGCTGCTACAGGAGGCCTGTAAAGCTGGTCGACCAGGCGCCCGGGCTAGGCGTTAAGGTCGGGGATCATGGCGCTCTCGAGGCGCGTGATGGTGTCCTTCAGGCGCAGCTTTTCTTTCTTCAGCCGCTGGATCCGCAGTTGATCAACGCTGGCGTCCCGGGCCAGCGACGCAATGGTCGTGTCCAGGTCCCGATGCGCCACCCGCAGTTCCTTAAGGCGCAGCAACTTGCTGAACACATCGGTGTTGATGTTGTCGGTCATGGCCGGCGTTCTTGGTGGGGCTGGGGCGCCTGTTATTGCGGCTAATCATACCAGTCGCGAACGCTAGTCGTGCAGCAGCGCAAGCCAGTTTCGTCCCGGGTCGCCGCTGGCCACAAACCAGGGATTCAGCACCTCGTTCCGGGTGTTGTATCTGAGGGGCTGGCCCTCCAGATCCAGCACGGCGCCGCCGGCGGCCTCCAGCACCGCCTGGGCGGCGGCTGTATCCCACTCGGATGTCGGCCCAAGCCGCGGGTAGAAATCAGCCTCGCCTTCAGCCACCAGGCAGAACTTGAGCGAGCTGCCCATGGACACCAGGGTGTGAGCACCAAGCCGCCCCAGGATGTCATCCAGGCTCGAACCGCGATGCGAGCGGCTGCCCGCCACGCGCACGGGGGCCACCGCTGGCGAGCGCACGTGAATCGGCCGGCCGGGTGCGCCAGCGTCGGACCGGAACGCGCCGCCGCCGGCATAGCCGTAGTAGTCCCGCTCCAGCGCCGGGGCGTGGACCACGCCCAGCACGGGCGCATGCCCGCGGACCAGGGCGATGTTGACCGTGAACTCACCGTTGCGTTTGATGAACTCCTTGGTGCCATCGAGGGGATCCACCAGCCAGAACGCCTGCCAGGGTCGGCGGACCTCCCACGGGATGGCCGCCGACTCTTCCGACCATACCGGCACCGCAGGGGATAGTCGGGCCAGGCCGGCAACGATGACCTCGTGAGCAGCTCTGTCGGCTGCAGTCAGTGGCGACTGATCGGCCTTGGTCTCTATACCCAGGTCTGGACCGGCGTAGATCGCGCTGATGGCGCGGCCGGCAGCCCGCGCCAGCTCCAGCACGCCGGGCAAGAGCGTCTCCAGGGGCCGGCTGGTGATACCTGACATGGGCATGGACGCTACAATATTTCCCGATGCATGACTGGCGAAAATTCGACACGGTCCTGCTGGACATGGACGGGACCATTCTCGATCTGGCCTACGACAACTATTTCTGGCTGGAGTTGGTCCCCCGTTGCCTGGCCCGGGACCGCAAGGCGAACCTCGCTGAGGTCACGGCGGAGCTTTACGCGCAGTTTGCCCGGGTGCAGGGCCGTCTCGAGTGGTATTGCCTGGACTACTGGACGGAGGAGCTGTCGCTGGATCTGCGCGCCCTCAAGAGTGCCAGCAGTCATCGGGTGCGGTACCTGCCCGGCGCTGTCGGTTTCCTGCGCACCTTACAGGCTACGGGCAAATCCGTGGCCCTGCTGACCAATGCCCATGGCCATACCCTCGAAGTGAAGAAGGGGGTCGCCGGGCTCGGGCGCTGGATCGATACGTTCATTTCGTCCCATGAGTTTGGCGCCCCCAAGGAAGCGGCGGAGTTCTGGGTGGCGGCACAGCGGCGTCTGGGCTTCGATCCGGCCAGAACGCTGTTCATCGATGACAGCCTGCCGGTCCTGGATGCGGCCGCCGCCTGGGGCATTGCTGGCGTGCTGGCCGTGACCCGCCCGGATTCGACGCAGCCCCATCGCGTGGTCGAGAGGCATCCGTCGGTGCCGGGACTCGGGCACCTCCCGTAGGAGCGCTCCTACCGACCCCGCCGCCCGCCGCCACCGCCGGGCCGTCCACCGCCACCGGAACGCCCGCCGCCACCGCCCGGCCTCCCGCCACTGCCACCCCTGCCCCCCGGCCGGCCGCCCTGAGGCGGGTACTTGCGCGGGGCCCAGGGTGGAATCTTCACCCCCTCCAGCAGGGCGGGCTCCACGGTCCCGACCGGGATGCGATGCCCGATGTAGTCCTCAATTTCCGGTAGCGAGAAGGCGTAGGTTTCGCAGGCGAAGCTGACCGAGTCGCCGCTCGCGCCTGCCCGGGCCGTCCGGCCGATGCGGTGCACGTAGTCCGGGGCGTCCTGTGGCAGGTCGTAATTGATCACGTGGCTCACGTCGGGTACGTGGAGTCCCCGGGAGGCAACGTCGGTCGCCACGAGCACAGGAAGAGTGCCTTCCTGGAAATCCTTCAGCATGCGGAGCCGCTTGTTCTGGGGCACATCGCCGTTGATGGCCTCAGCCGGCAGGCCGTTGTGGGCCAGCAGCCGGGCAATCTCTTCTGCCGCACGCTTGGTATTGACGAAGACCATCGTGCGCCGGGCCTGCATGCTGCGCAGAAGGCCGACCAGCAGGCGCCCCTTTTCCTCGTTGCCCGGGAAGTAGACGCACTGGGTGACGAGGTCCACCGTCTTCTTGTCCGGCTCGATCTGCACGGTCTCCGGGTTGTTCATGTGCTCGTAGGCGAGCTCAAGAACCCGGTGACCGAGAGTGGCTGAGAACAGCAGGTTCAGGCGCTTGTCTGGCGGCGGCAGTCGACGCAGGAGAAAGCGAATGTCCTTGATGAAGCCCAGGTCGAACATCCGGTCGGCCTCGTCCATCACGAGCACCTGGGCGTGACTCAGCGTGTAGATGTGCTGGCGGAAGTAGTCGATGAGCCGGCCAGGTGTGCCGATCAGCACATCGACGCCCCGCTGGAGTTCCTCGCGCTGCTTGTCGTAATCAGCCCCGCCATAGACCACAGACATGCGCAGGCCGGTGGCGCTGCCAAGAATCAGCGCGTCCGAGTGGATCTGCACGGCCAGTTCCCGGGTGGGGGCCAGGATCAAGGCTCGGGGGCTCGGCTGGTCGCTGCGGTGCGCGGGATGTTTCAGCAGGTGATTGAACATGGCGAGCAGAAAGGCGGCAGTTTTGCCCGTCCCGGTTTGCGCCTGACCGGCGACGTCCTTGCCCAGGAGGGCTATTGGGAGCGTCTGCGCCTGGATGGGCGTGCACTGCTGAAACCCCGCAGCACGGACACCCACGAGTATCTCGGGGGGTAACCCCAGTTCTGAAAACAAGACGTTGTGGTCGCGACTCATGTCACCCTACAGTCAAAAGCGAACCTTCCCCCTTGCAAAAGCCGGCGGGACAGGTTCAAATTGCGCCATCCGCCGCGCGCCTCACCGGCTTCAAGGCTGCGGCCCATATACGATTCAAGTACGATTCAAGTACGATTCAAGTACGATTCTAGACGCAGATTCCAGACGGGTTACCCAGGTAGTTGACCCGGACGGGACACGCAGGAAGCTCCAGAGAACGCTTCTCGATTTCGGATTGTGCCCTATCCGGCCCCGCGCTTCACGCCGGCTTTATTGAAGAAGCCCGCCTGATGCCCCCGAAGCGACTTTCCTCGGGACGTGATTGTCGTCAGGAAACGGCTTTCCTCGGCAGGCCTGCCACCGGTCTTCAGCCTGAGGGGTTGAACCTGCTGGCCCTGGCGGTGCTGATCCCGTCGGACATTCGTCTTAATCCTCAAATTGGCAAACTCTCCATACCTTTCCCTTAAACACCAACCAACAGGACCATCCAGAGGACCATGAGCATAGTTCACGTCTCCGATGTCACATTCGAAGCGCAGGTACTGAAGTCCACCCGTCCCGTCCTTGTGGACTTCTGGGCCGAGTGGTGTGGCCCCTGCAAGAGTATTGCGCCGATCCTCGAGCAGATCGCCATCGAGTATCAGGACCGTATCGAGATTGCCAAGGTCGATGTCGAAGACAGCCAGAGCACTGCCATGAAGTACGGCATCCGCAGTATCCCGACGCTGATGCTTTTCAGGGACGGCGTGGTCGAGGCTCAGCACGTTGGCATCGTTTCCAGAGAGCAGTTGCAGAAACTCCTCGAAGCCAAGCTCTAGCCGGCCGCACGAACTCACCCGACTCAACTATCCAGTTTCACTTTCAAGGATCTATGCATGAGAGGCTATCTCGGCAATTCAGCCCGTAATCGCTCCAAGGGCGGCGGCGGCAACGGCAATGTTGCCGGTGGCAACACCGGTGGCGGCAACAGCAACAGCAACAGCAACGGCAACGGCAACACGGGCGGTGGTCACCGCAACCGCAATGACGACATGGGCCGGCGTCCGCCGCGCCGTCACGGGGATCACGAGGAGGTCGTCTCGTTCTCCGAGGATGAAGTGATTCCCAAGAGTCAGCTTGAGGGCGGCGCCAATCTGCTGAACCTCAATGAACTCAAGACCAGGCCGCCCGGTGAACTGGTGGGCATGGCGGAGGCGATGGGAATCGAGGGCATGGCCCGGTCCCGCAAGCAGGACATCATCTTTGCGATCCTGAAAGCCCACGCCCAGCGGGGCGAGAACATCTTTGCCGACGGCGTGCTCGAGATCCTGCAGGACGGCTTTGGTTTCCTGCGCTCGGCCGACAGCTCCTATCTGGCCGGCCCCGATGACATCTATGTTTCTCCGAGTCAGATCCGCCGCTTCAACCTGCGCACTGGTGACACTGTTTCGGGCCTGATACGCCCGCCGAAGGAGACCGAACGCTACTTCGCGCTGCTTAAGGTCAGCGAGATCAACTTTGACGCTCCCGAGAATGCCCGCAACAAGGTCCTGTTCGAGAACCTGAAGCCGCTATTCCCGAAGAAGCGGCTGGGCCTGGAACAGGGCAACGGCAGCACCGAGGATCTGACCGCCCGGATCATTGATCTCTGTGCTCCGATCGGCAAGGGCCAGCGCGGCCTGATCGTTTCGCCGCCCAAGGCAGGCAAGACGATGCTTCTCCAGAACATCGCGATGTCCATCACCACCAACCACCCGGAGTGCTTCCTGATCGTGCTGCTCATCGACGAGCGGCCCGAGGAAGTGACGGAGTGGGAGCGCAGCGTGCGTGGTGAAGTGGTGTCCAGCACCTTCGACGAGCCGGCCAGCCGCCACGTGCAGGTGGCCGAGATGGTGATCGAGAAAGCCAAGCGCCTCGTTGAGCACAAGAAAGACGTGGTGATCCTGCTCGACTCCATCACCCGTCTCGCCCGGGCCTACAACACCGTGGTGCCTTCCTCCGGCAAGGTGCTGACCGGCGGTGTGGATGCTAACGCTCTACATCGTCCCAAGCGCTTCTTCGGCGCGGCGCGGAACATCGAGGAGGGCGGCAGTCTTACGATCCTGGCCACCGCGCTCATCGACACGGGTTCGAAGATGGACGACGTCATCTACGAGGAGTTCAAGGGCACCGGCAACATGGAGATCCATCTGGATCGCCGTATCGCCGAGAAGCGCGTCTTTCCTGCAATCAACATCAACCGCTCGGGCACCCGGCGTGAGGAACTGCTCACCAGGGAAGACGAGCTGCAGAAGATGTGGATTCTCCGGAAGGTGCTGCACCCGATGGACGAGCTCACCGCCGTCGAGTTCCTGCTCTCGAAGATGCAGGACACGAAGAAGAACGTCCACTTCTTCGACTCGATGAAGCGCTGACCACGCCCGTAGGAGCGCCTTGAGACGCGATCCGCCTGATAAGGCACCGGAGTCCAGAAGGCACCGGTGCCTTTTTCTTTAACAGGCCCTAGCCGACGCGCCTTAGTACGGCCGCCAGCTCCAGCGTCACGCGCAGCGACGCAAGGCGAAACCCGACCGTAACGAGTGCGACCAGCAGCAGGCCGATGCCCGGCATGAGTGCGGCAGTGCCCTGGTTGATGCTCATCTGGAAAGGCACCCGCAGCCCGGCAGGCGGGAACGACCGGGTCCTCAGGGTCTTTATCCCCAGCCAGGCGGTCAGCCCCGCCACACCCAGCAGTAGCACCAGCTTCACCAGCTCCTCGTAGATCAGCCGGTTTGCCTGGAGCGCGGTGCTCGCAGCCGCCCCTGGCAGCCCGTAGAGAGCATTGGCAATGGGCCACAGCAAGAGGAACCATCCAGCGGCGAATAGCCCGCCGCCAATCAGCCAGCGGCGTCGGATAGCCGGGTTGGCGGGAATCATGGGGGAGAAGTTCCGGAGACCAACCACAGCAGTTCCTCAGTCGAGTCCGGCAGCGTCACCGTCCGTGCCCGGCGCATGCCGATCTTCTCCAGGAGTTGTATCGAGCCCAGGTTGTCGGGAGCCGTAAAGCCCACGATGCGCTTCAGTCCCAGGGAGCGATGCCCAAAGGCCAAGGTAGCCGACTCGGCTTCCCGCGCATAGCCCTTGGCCCGGAACGCCGGGAGGAAGGCGAAGCCGATATCCACGTCCGCCACGCCGTCCCCCGCCGGATCAGTCCGCACATGCCGATGGGCGTGTGGCAGTTCTGCAGGCCCACCCGCCAGAGACCGAGGCCAGCGCGGGCATGCATGGTGATCGGTCCATCAACGCGATAGCGACGTGCGTCATCCAGAGTGCGCACGCTCTGGTCGCCGATGAACCGCAGCCAGTCGGGATCGATGAGCAGCTCGAGGATGAAGGGCGCGTCAGACTCGGTGAAGCGCTGGAGGAGGAGGCGCGACGTGCTGAGTTCACTCAAGCCTATAGCCAGCGGCAGACTCGCGCCCGGTAGGCGGCAAACTCCGCGCCGAAGAGCCCCGCGAGTGCGCGCTCTTCCGGTCCGATCTGGAACCGGTTCATGTAGAGCACGAACAGCGGGGCGCCGACCAGGCCGGCGAGCGTGCCGAGCCACGCGGACCAGCCCAGCAGCCAGGCGGCCATACCGAGGTACATCGGGTTGCGGGTGTAGGCGTAGATTCCGGACGTGACCAGGGCCGTGGCAGTTTCCGGTTTGACGGGATTCAGAGTGGTCTTCGCCCGGCTGACCGTGCGGGCCCCGGCGCCGGCCAGCGCCAGGCCCAGGACAACGAACGCGATGGCACCCCCGAGCCGGACCGGGAACGGCAGGGTGGTCTGCGCGAAGGCGGACGAGGCCAGCCAGGCGACGACGCCCATCAGCAAACCGGCGAGGGGTGGCGGAATTCGGGTATCGAGGGCGCTCATGGTTTCCGCGTCTGTACGGTGAGTAAAACTCTGCAGAGAGGGGGGATTCTACGGTGCCCGAAGCAGTGGCCCGTGCGTCAGTTGCTCCGGCTGACGATGGACGCGGGCCACGAATGCTGCATTGACCCCTACGTCGAGGCGGAAGCACGCCGCAACCTGGAGGCCAAGGCGCCGAAGTCTTTTGCCGTATTGGAGCGGTTGCAGTCTGAGTGTCACTCGGCGCCGTTCCGGCCCATCACTCCGGAAATCGCTCAAGCTCTGGCTGCCCTCCCGGAGAAAGACCAGCCTGTACTGGCGGCGGCCATACCTTCTGGCAGGTCCTCACTGTCAGACTTGGCCTTCGCTACCCACTCGTCGATTACCTCGCAGAGCCCGGCAAAGACCTGCTTCTCGTTTTTGCCATGGACACCGCCCGACGTAGCACCCATCCTCCTCCGACCACTCCACAATCTTTAGAAAACGATCTGACTTCTTCATTTCGACACCTGCTCGACAGCCGCTTTCACGGCCTTCTCTTGGTAAGGTTTCGCGTCGCTACCTGGGCTACCGCTGACGGTGATCCGGACACCATTGGAATGCTTAAAGTTTCGATGACGGCCTTTGTCCCCGCAGTCTGCAAAGCCAGCACCCGTAAGTGATCGGATAAGTTCACGGATCCTTGGCGGCACTGAAAAATGGTACCGCGTCTTCCAGCCCGCTAACGTGAAGGTAACCGGCAGTGTGCGGCTTTAGCGCGCAGCGTCCGGCTGCCCGCCGGGTTGGGCGTCGCGGCTGAATTGGCTTATTTGGTTGGGCATGTGGGATTGGGTTGGGGATGGCGCCGGTCGGCGCTCCTACGGGCCTCGCGCAATTGCCCTGTAGGCGATATCGCGGCGGTAGAGCGCGTCTTTAAACGTGACCTGCTTTACCACCCGGTAGGCTTCGGATTGCGCGGCCTGCACGGTGTCGCCGGTCCCGACGACGCACAAGACCCGGCCGCCGCGCGTCACGATTGTCCCGCTGGCATCGACTCCGGTGCCCGCATGAAAAACTTTGCTGGTGGGTGAAGCGGCAGTGGGCAGGCCGGTGATCTCGTCGCCCTTCCGGTAGTCGCCCGGGTAACCACCCGCAGCCATGACCACGCCGACGGCGGGGCGGGGGTCCCACTCGACTTTGGTTTTGCCGAGCTTGCCGTCCAGCGCCGCATCGATCAGCTGCAGGAGTCCGGTTTTCAGGCGGAAAAGAATCGGCTGGGTTTCCGGGTCGCCGAAGCGGCAGTTGAATTCGAGGACTTTCGGCGTACCGTCGGGGCCAATCATCAGGCCCGCATAGAGAAAGCCTGTGTAGCGCACGCCTTCCGCTCTCAGGCCCTCGACCACGGGACGCAGCACTTCGTTCATCACGCGCTGGGCAATGGCATCCGTGACCACCGGGGCGGGTGAATAGGCCCCCATGCCGCCCGTGTTCGGGCCCTGGTCACCATCGTCCCGGGCCTTGTGATCCTGGGACGTAGCGAGCGGCAGGATCGCGCCGTCGACGCCGACCATGGCGATGAAGCTTGCCTCCTCACCAACCAGAAACTCCTCGATGACCACCCGGGCGCCCGCGTCACCGAAGCTGCGTTCGCTCAGCATGTCAGTGACAGCGGCGTGAGCCTCCCTGAGAGTGTGGGCGACGACGACGCCTTTGCCGGCAGCGAGTCCGTCAGCCTTGACGACGATTGGCGCGCCCACCTCCTCCAGGTAGGCCTGGGCCTCCTCCACATCCGTGAAGGAGGCGTGGTGCGCCGTCGGGATCCGGTGTCGGACCATGAATTCCTTGGCGAAGGTCTTGGAGCTCTCGAGCCGTGCCGCCTGCTTGCGCGGGCCGAAGCAGCGCAGGCCGGAGTTCCAGAAGCGGTCAACGATGCCGGCAGCCAGCGGCGCCTCGGGGCCGATCACGGTCAGCCCTACGTGCTCTTCCTTCGCGAGTTTCAGGAGCGCATCGATGTCCTCCGCAGCGACCGGGGCGTTGCGTACCTTTGGTTCCAGTGCGGTGCCCGCGTTGCCCGGCGCGACGATGACTTCCTCGACATCCTTTGACTGGGCCAGCTTCCAGGCCAGGGCGTGTTCGCGACCGCCGCCGCCGACGACGAGGATCTTCATGGATTTGCGCCGGTCGGCGCTCCTGCGGGGACCATTGCTAGTGCCGGAAGTGCCGCATGCCCGTGAACAGCATGGCCATGCCGTGCTCGTCCGCGGCGGCGATGACTTCTGCATCGCGCACCGAACCGCCGGGCTGAATGAGGGTGCGGATGCCAAAACTCGCTGCCAGATCTACCCCGTCCCGGAAGGGAAAGAAGGCGTCGGAGGCCAGGGTGGCGCCAGCGGTCTCCAGGCCCGCTTCCTCGGCCTTCCAGGCCGCGATGCGGACGCTCATCACCCGGCTCATCTGTCCCGCGCCGATACCAATGGTGGCGCCGTCCCGGACGAAGAGAATGGCGTTGGACTTCACCGAGCGCACCAGCTTCCAGGCCAGTGCCGCGTCGGCCCGCTCGGCGGCAGTTGGCTGGCGCCGGGTGACGACGCGCAGGTCACTGTCGGGGACAGTGGCCACGTCGGCATCCTGGACCAGCATGCCGCCCTCGAGCTGCTCGACCCGGAGACCCGGCGGCAGCACCGGGCGCAGCGGCCCCGTCTGCAGCACGCGAATGTTTGGCTTGCGGGCCAGCGCTGTGAGCGCTTCGGGCGTGTAAGCCGGGGCCACCAGCACTTCAACGAACTGCCGCTCGACAATCGTGGTCGCCAGCGCCCCATCGACGGTGGTGTTAAAGGCGATGATGCCCCCGAAGGCGGAAGTGGGGTCCGTGGCATAGGCCTTCTCATAGGCAGCAAGGGCAGACGTGCCGAGGCCCACGCCGCATGGGTTCGCATGCTTGACGATGACGCAGGCGGGCGCCGCCAGCGAGCGCACGCACTCGAGGGCCGCGTCCGCATCGGCCAGATTATTGAAGGACAGTTCTTTCCCCTGGCGGAAAGTCGCGCCCACCACGGTATCGGCAGCGCCACCGGTCAGCGTATAGAGGCCCGCCCGCTGGTGCGGGTTCTCGCCATAGCGCAGGGTGTCCCGCAACGTCAGTCCCAGCGGGTAGCGGACGGGCAGAGCAGTGTCCCCATCAGCGTGGCGCAGCCAGTTGAAGACGGCGGCGTCGTAGCTGGCCGTGTGGGCGAATACCTTGCGCGCCAGGTAGCGGCGCGTGTCCACGCCCACGCTACCGTCTTGTTCGAGTTCCCGGAGCACACGCTCGTAATCCGCCGGATCGACCACCACGGCGACGAAGGCGTGGTTCTTCGCTGCGGCTCGCAGCATGGCGGGACCGCCGACGTCGATGTTCTCGATGGCCTCGTCCCGCGTGCAGTCCGGGCGGCTCACGGTGGCTTCGAAGGGGTAGAGGTTGACCACCAGCAGGTCGATGGGGCCGATGCCATGCTCCCGCATCACTGCGTCGTCCACGGCGCGACGGCCCAGCAGGCCCCCGTGAATGGCGGGATGGAGGGTTTTTACCCGCCCGTCCATGATTTCGGGAAAGCCAGTGATTTCAGACACATCCATAACCTGCAGGCTGGCGTTACGGAGCGCGGTAGCTGTGCCGCCGGTAGAGATCAGGTCGAAGCCCAAGCCCCGGAGCCGGCTGGCGAGATCGACAACGCCGGCCTTGTCGGACACGCTGATAAGTGCCCGCCTCATGCCGCGCTAGCCGAGCAGCTGGTAGTGCCGGAGTTTTTTGCGCAAGGTCGCGCGATTGATACCAAGGATCTCGGCGGCCACGCTCTGGTTGCCCTTGGTGTAGTCCAGCACGGCCTTGAACAGGGGTTCTTCAACTTCGCCCAGAACCAGTTCATAGAGATCACCCGGCCGGTGGCCATTGAGATCGCCGAAGTATTTCTGCAGGGCTTCTTCAGTGGAGTCACGGAGCAGACGGTTCCGGACGGGAATGGTGGAAGCACCCTGGCGTGGCGAAGCGTGCTTCCTGGTTGAGTTTTTGCTGCGTACCTTTTCCGCTCCCACTCCCCGCCCCCCAAGAAAGACCAACCCCGGTTGCCATCGTGGTGTTGCCGCTGCCGGCATTATCACCAAAGGCAATAACTCTCAAGCGCTTGTAAAGCTCTGGATGCTCGCGGCGAATCGTCGAAGAATTATTGGCCACTTGCGAGCGAGAGAAAGCATAGCACGACGAAACCGAGTGCTGTGTTCTTGTTCAGCGTATCTGCGCAGTGGTTAATCGCAGGCTGATACGCAAGGGCTGTTTGCCGGTGCCTCGCCTGCGGACAAACAGTTGCGCGTGATTCGTGAGGTGAGTTCAGCGCGCCCAGGCGTCGCGCTCAGGGCGAAAAGGGTTCGCGCTCGGCACGGCAGAGCAGGCCTTCCCGCCGGCTCATCACGCACACGTCCACGTCGAAGCCCAGGGCATCCCGGCCAGGATCCTTCAGCCTGATCTCTACTGGAATCAGAGTGCCTGGGCTGACCGGCTCCCGGGGCCGTGGTGTCTTGCCCAGATATTCCCCGGGCCGGAACACGCGGGAACCCACCGGCCTCGCGAGGCCATCGCGAAGCGTGACCCGCACGAAGGGCAG
Organism: Gammaproteobacteria bacterium; assembly: GCA_009692345.1. Lineage (GTDB taxonomy): Bacteria > Pseudomonadota > Gammaproteobacteria > Steroidobacterales > SHZI01. The sequence continues at coordinate 36,978 of SHZI01000009.1, forward strand.
GCCGACCGGCTTGTCGCCCACCACGGCGATCCGGGCCAGAATGTCGAGAGCGCCCCGGCTGCTGCGATCAGCGACGGCCTCCGAGCTGCGCACCTGATAGGCCTGCAGATCCCAGGCGGGCCATAACGGGAGACCCAGCGCCGCGTACATCCGCTGCAGGGGCTCGGTCAGGACGGGATTGGTCGCCAGCTCGTCCCGCTGCTGGTGAAGCACTTGCATTACGAGCATCAGGGCCAGCAGCGCACTACCGCCGGTGTAGGCCCAGCCCCACCCGGAACCCGGCGTCCCCGGTGCCGCGGGCAGCGTCCAGAGGAACGGGCGGTCTGCTGTACGGAGTTGCGGTTCCGGTTCCGGAAAAGCGACGCCCCCAGGTTCGGCGTTCGGGTCTCCCGGGAGATCGACAGCAAAGTCTGTGGGCAACGGCGCTGCCGGCGGGGCTTCCCGGGGGGTATCCTCACTGATCACATACACGGGTTCGGCTGAGACCTCGTCGTCCGGAACCTCCGCGAGGAGCGACTGCCAGTCGGCGCCGTTACCCGGCTCAGCGTCGCGGACTTCGCTGGCTAGCGCCCGATAGAGGCCCGCCTGGTCCACGGTGTCGGAGCCGATGTCCCGCCCCACGTCGGCTTTGGCTGCCACCTCGGGCGCCGGTGCGCTGGCTGGTCCTGAAGGCTGCTCTGGGTTATTGCCGGCGAAAAAGTTGGACCAGTTGTCTGCCGGAATATCGAACTCGAGGGGGTCCTCGCTGACCGGCAGTGGGACATAGGTTGCGGCGGCCTCCAGTTCGGGCGGCGCCGCGGGCCGTTCAGGTTCGGTGGGCAGGCCCGGGACCGCAACCTCCGGCCCGGCTTCCGGAGTCATGGTCGTGGTGTCGACGGCTGCACCCTGGTCCACATCGGTCGGCAGCGTGAGTTGCTGGAGGGTTACGGTGGGCGGCAACTGGTCAGCCAGAGTCGCCAGGGCGTTGAATGTGGCGCCGCAGTGCCCGCAGCGCACGTAGCCTTCCGCCACGCGCAACTCGGTAGTGCTGATGCGGAAGACCGTGCCGCACTCGGGACAATTGGTGAACATCGTTCTAGTGCGGCACGGCCCCGGTCAGCAACACCCACCCGCCCTGTTCATCGGTAATGGCCAGAGGGACCCAGGGCTGGAATGCCGCGATGACCTCGGTGGCCTGCTCTGCAAGGATACCGCTCAATGCCACCCGGGTACCCGCCTGACCGAAGCGGCGCAGTTCCGGGGCCAGGCGCACGAGGGGGCCAGAAAGAATGTTGGCCACCAGCACGTCAAAACAGTCAGCGCGGGCTGCGGGCAGCAATTCCACTGGCATCCCGGTTGTCAGCCGGGTCCCACAGCCGTTCCGGGTGGCGTTATCGACTGTGGCGCTCAATGCCTGCGGGTCGATATCCACGGCTACAGCCTCCCGGGCCCCCAGCGCGACTGCACCGATCGCCAGTATCCCGGAGCCGCACCCGTAATCGAGCACCCGCTGGGCCCCCAGCGGCTGACTGTCCAGCCACACCAGGCACATGGCGGTGGTCGGGTGAGTGCCGGTGCCGAAAGCGAGGCCGGGCTCAAGAAGGACACTGACGCCGGCTGGGTCGGGACAGGCCTGGCCCGCGGGGCAGATCCACAGCCGCTGACCGAAGCGCAGGGGCTTGAGGGTGCGACGCCACTCCGCGTCCCAGTCCCGGTCTGCGACCCACTCAAAGGACAACTGGGCTCCCGGGAAGGCCGCCAGGACCTGCTCCCGGGGTAACGTGGGCGGCAGCAGCGCAGTAACCCGGACGGCTGCCCAGAGGGGAGTTGCGCCGGGCTCCGGCTCCAGAATCTCCTCGTCATCTGCGCCCTGGGTCCAGGTAACGAGGGCTCCGAGGCTCTCGAACGCTGCTTCAACTCCCGCCACTAAAGCCTGCGGGCAGTTCACGGCGGCCTGCAGCCAGCGCTCGGTCATCGTCCTTAGCTCAGATCCGCAGCTTCTTCTCGAGGTAGTGAATGTCCGTGCGCCCGCGGCGAAAGGCGGCGTCCTCACAGAGATTCCGATGCAAGGGGATGTTGGTCTTGATGCCATCCACCACCATCTCGCTCAACGCGATACTCATGCGGGCAATGGCCGATTCCCGGTCATCGCCATGGGCAATGACCTTGGCCACCAGCGAATCGTAGAATGGGGGCACGGTGTAGCCGCTGTACAGGTGGCTGTCCACGCGGATGCCCGGACCGCCCGGCGGGTGCCAGACATCCACCTTGCCGGGCGACGGCATGAACGTGCGGGGATCCTCGGCATTGATGCGGCATTCCACGGCGTGGCCGCGGATGACCAGATCTTCCTGGCGGAACGACAGCTTCTCGCCCGCCGCAATCTTGAGCTGTTCCTTGACGATGTCGATGCCGGTGATCAGTTCCGTTACCGGGTGCTCCACCTGGACCCGGGTGTTCATCTCGATGAAGTAGAACTCGCCATTCTCGTAGAGGAACTCAAAGGTGCCGGCGCTGCGATAGCCGATCTCATGGCAGGCTTCGACCACGCGGGCGCCCATCTTCATGCGCAGCTCGTGGGGAATGCCCGGGGCCGGGGCCTCCTCCAGGACCTTCTGATGCCGGCGCTGCATGGAGCAGTCCCGGTCGAAGAGGTGCACAGCATTGCCGTGGGCATCGGCCAGCACCTGGAACTCAATATGCCGCGGCTTCTCCAGGTACTTCTCCATGTAGACCGTGCTGTTGCCGAAGGCGGCGCCTGCTTCCCCCCGGGTGGTCGCAATGGCATTGAGCAGGTGGGCATCGCTGTGCACCACGCGCATGCCCCTGCCGCCGCCGCCGCCAGCTGCCTTGATGATCACGGGATAGCCGATCGACCGGGCCATTGCCAGGGTCTCGTCGTCGTCCTCACCCAGCGGCCCGTCGGAGCCGGGCACGCAGGGCACGCCGGCGGCCCGCATCGCTGTCTTGGCTGAGATCTTGTCACCCATCAGCCGGATGACCTCCGGGGGCGGGCCGACAAAGATGAAGCCGCTGCGTTGGACGCGCTCGGCAAAATCAGCATTCTCGGCCAGGAACCCATAGCCCGGGTGAATGGCCACCGCGTCGGTGACCTCCGCTGCACTGATGATGGCCGGCATGTTCAGGTAGCTCTGCGCGGAGGGCGGCGGGCCTATGCACACCGTCTCGTCGGCGAGCAGCACATGCTTCAGGCTGGCGTCGGCCGTCGAGTGCACGGCCACGGTCTTGATGCCCAGTTCGCGACAGGCGCGTTGAATGCGCAGCGCGATCTCACCCCGATTGGCGATGACGACTTTGTCGAGCATCGGGGGCTTAAGGTTCGATAATGAACAGTGCCTGGCCGAACTCGACCGGCTCACCGTTCTTCGCGAGGGCTGCAACCACCTTGCCGGCCACGTCGGCCTCGATCTGGTTCATCATCTTCATCGCTTCGATGATGCACAGGGTGGCGCCGGCCTGGACCTGATCCCCAATCTTCACGAAGTTTGGGGTGCCCGGCGCGGGCGCTTCATAGTAGGTGCCCACCATGGGTGACAGGACCTTGTGGCCCGTGGCCTCGGGCGCAGCGGCCGGGGTGGCTGGAGGGGCCGGGCCTGCACCACCGGTTGCGGCGGGGGCGGCGAAATAGGGTTGAGGAGGCAGCGGGTACTGGGGCGGCGCGTTGGTCATGTGACGACTGATGCGCACCGATTCCTCGCCCTCGGTGATCTCAAGCTCGGCGAGGCCGGATTCTTCCAGCAGCTCGATCAGCTTCTTTACCTTGCGGATATCCATGAAAGTCCTCGCTTAGTCGGGTCGGGGCCGGGCGAGTTGCGCGCAGGCCGCTTGCAGGGCCAGGAGGTAACCCTGGGCGCCGAGGCCGGTGATGACGCCAACGGCCACGTCGGAGACGTAGGAGTGCCGCCGGAATTCCTCCCGGGCGTACACGTTGCTGAGATGAATCTCGATAAACGGGATGCCGACCGCCAGGAGTGCGTCCCGCAGGGCCACACTGGTATGGGTCAGGGCGCCCGGGTTGAGCAGGATGAAGTCCACGTGACCAGCGGCCTGCTGGATGCGGTCTACCAGGGCGGCTTCCGAGTTGGTCTGGAAGGTGGCCAGTTCGTGCCCCGCTGCCTGGGCGGCGGCGGTAGCGGTCTTTTCGATGTCTGCGAGGGTCGTGGAGCCGTAAAGGTGGGGCTCCCGGCGGCCGAGCAGGTTGAGGTTGGGGCCGTTTAGCAGCAATAGCTGCGCCATCGAATGAGGTCTATATCGCCGAAGATGCCTGCAATTTTAGCGACTTTTGCCGGAAAAGGACATAACACGTAAAAACGTAAAAAGGTACCGGACCTTAGTTGTTTGGTTTCTTTAGTTGTTGGGGCAAATAACTAAACAAACCAAACAACTAAGGTCCGGTACCTTTTTGGGCCTGCCCGAGGATCAGGCGGGACGGGGCATTGGCCGGGGTGAGTGTACCGGTCGCCAGTCCGTCTGCAACGGCGGCAATCTGTTCGAGGTCGCGGGCGGTGATCTCGCCCATATGGATGGCGAGCACCGTCCCGTCCGGGGCCGCAACCACCGAGAGTGGCAGCGCAAACTCCGGGGCAAACCGCTCCGCCGCCCGGGTGGCATCCATCTCGCCCACCAGATTGGGGTAGGTCACCCCGGTTTCCCCGATGAACCGGAGGACGGCGTCGTAGCGGTCGATGGCGATGCCAATCACCTGCAGCCGGGCTGGATCCTCCCCGGCCTGAAACTGCTCGAGCAGTGGCATTTCCTTCCGGCAGGGGGCGCACCAGGTAGCCCAGAAATTGATGAGCAGGGTGCGGCCGGACCACTCCACAAGCGCCCGGGGCTGACCCTTGAGGTCCTTCAGGGTCAGCGCCGGCAGCGCGTCTCCAACCCGGATGGGCGCTGCAGAAACGACTTCAGAAACAGCAGGTTCAAACTTGACAGCGGAATCGACACTCGAGTTGTCAGTGGTATTGACAGCCGGTGTATTCGCGCCGCGCCTCCAGCCAGTGCCCACCAGGATGCCGCCGGCCAGGAAGACGGCGACCCAGAGGCCAAGGGCGAGCTTGCGAATGGGGCGCACGGGAAGCTGAGCTGGCCTCAGTCGGCGGCGGTGGCAAGGGCAGTGGCGGCGGGCTCCTGAAACACTGCCTGGACGTGCGCCGCAAACTCCGCGGCCGGTTTGAAGCCGACGATGCGGCGCGAGGCCTGCTCCCTGCCGTCCGGTGTGAAAAACATGATGGTCGGCGGCCCGATGATGCCGAAGTGCTTCATCAGTGCCTGGTCGTCGGCGTCTACGAGGGTGACATCGGCCTGCAGGGTGATCGCATTCGCCAGTGCGGCCTGCACGGCGGGATCGGGGAAGGTGTATTTCTCCATCTCCTTGCAGGATACGCACCAGTCGGCATAAAAATCGAGCATCACCGGCCGGTTCTCCAGTTTGGCGGCGGCAACGGCCGCGTCCAGGTCAGCCACCGTCTTGATGCGGGTGAACAGGTTGTGGGCCTCGGACCCGCTGGTGGCAACCGCAGCGGCGGGGGCCGTCGCGAACCGCAGTGGCCGCAGCGCGTCTTCGTTGCCGGCCAGTGCCCCGATGAGCAGCGCCGCCCCGTAGAGCACGGCAACGATGCCAAAGCCCTTGCCGAGCTTGCGGGACAGGGCCGCAGAGTCGTCCACGGGCGCGAAGGCGCCGAGGAACACGCCGCCGATCACCAGCAACACCGCCCAGAGGGCCAGCGTCAGGGTTCCGGGCCAGAGCCGGTCGAGCATCCAGACCGCCATGCCCAGCATCAGCAGGCCGAAGGCCGCCTTGACCGACACCATCCAGGCACCCGCCTTCGGCATCAGCCGGCCCGCCGACGCGCTGATGGCGAGCAGGGGAATCCCCATGCCGATGCCGAGGGCGAACAGCGCGGGTGCGCCCCGTCCCACGTCACCGGTCGTGGCGATGACGGTCAGTGCGGCCACGAGGGGTGGCGTGACGCAGGTCGTGATCACGGCCGCCGAGATGATGCCCATGATGCCGGCGCCGATGAAGCTGCCCGAGCGCTGCTGGCCCGACAGGGCATTGAGCCGTGTCTGCCAGGAGGCGGGAATCTGCAGATCGAACAGGCCGAACATGGACAGGGCGAGGGCCACGAAGAGCAGCGCGACGCCGATGATGACGGCCGGCTGCTGCATGACCGACTGCACCTGGGCGCCGGCGGCGGCGAAGACCGCCCCCAGCACCGTGTAGGTCACCGCCATGCCGAGAACGAAGGACAGGGACAGCAGAAACGCCTTAGCCGAGCCGAGGGGTGCGCCGTCCTTGCTGCCCTGGCCCACGATGATCCCCGACAGGATCGGGTACATGGGCAGGCAGCAGGGCGTGAAGGACAGCAGCAGTCCCAGGCCGGCGAACATGGCCATCACTGCCAGCAGGTTGCCGTCCCGGATCAGCGTGAACAGCCGGTCCTGCTCTGATTCCGGCGGCGGCCCAGTGACCGTTGCGGAAGTGGCCGCCGGCAGGTCGACCGTCGTCGCCACTGCCTGGGGCGGGTAGCAGATGCTCTCGTCCTTGCAGCCCTGGAAGAAAATCGTGAGGGCCAGGGTGCTGGCCTCCGGGCTGCTGCGGGTCAGCGGCACGGTCATCGACACTTCGGCATAGAAGACGAGGGTGTCACCAAACTCTTCATCCACTTTAGGCTCGCCGGCCGGCAGTACCGGCGGGCCGAGCCGCACCGTCTCGCTCTGCGACTCCGCGCCGAGCGTGTGGCGGTAGAGGTAGTAACCCGGCGCAATTCGCCAGAACACTTTCAGCGTGAAGGGGTCGGTGAGTTCCGTGCGGAAGCTGAAGGCCTCCTCGACAGGGAGCGGGTCGTCCTTCGGACCCGCGCCGCTGCTCGTCGCGGCGCCAGCCAGCAGCGCGCCAAGACGGCTCACGGGCTGGCCCGACGCCGCCGTACTGCCGGCCGCGGGGAGACTCACGTTGGTCACCCAGACCTGCGGTGGGTAGCACAGGCCCGCATCGGCGCACCCCTGGGACTTGATGGCCAGCGCCACGCTATTGACGCCGGGGGCGCGGGTTGTCACCGGCAGCTGGATCTCAGCACTGTCCCGGTAGATGTGCATGTCCCCGAAGTACTCGTCTTTGTGGCGCTTGCCCTTGGGCATCACGGCCGGGCCCAGCGTCACGCCGGGGGTCCGGCTCTCGAAGCTCATGCGCTCCTGATACAGATAGTGCTCAGGCTCGATCGTCCAGCGGACGAGGAGCGCGTCCTCCCTGGCCTCAACCGTGTACCGGAAGGCCTCTTCGGGCTTCAGGATGTCCTGCTCCTGGGCCAGCACCCCGGTCGGACCGGCCAGGCCAAGCGCCAGGATCGCGGCCACCGGGAGCAACTGAAAGACTCGCTTCATGGGCTGGTAGCCTGCCTGATCCAGTGCAAATAGTCCGCCGCCCCGGCCACTACCGGCAAGGCGATAATTTCAGGCATTTCATAGGGATGCTGCACTCGTAGCAGAGCCTCGAGCGCCCCGTACCGGGCCGCGCTGGTCTTGATGACCAGCAGTACCTCGGTGTCGTCCCTGATGTGCCCGTCCCACCGGTACATAGACCGGATTCCCGCCACGCAATTCACGCACGCGGCCAGTTTTTCCGCGAGGAGGGCAGTCGCAATTCCGGTGGCCGTTGCCTCGTCCGGGCAGGTGCACAGCACGACCAGGGCGTCAGGAGCGGTGTCTGCGAGCATCGCGGGATTATGTCAGGGGGGAAATGGGGACATGCCTAATTTCTGGAGGCCGCATTGCCCGGCCAGGATCTTGCGTGCCGGCAGGGCGGACACAGGGGGAATGCGGCCTCCAGAAATTAGGCATGTCCCTTCCCGGGCCTTGGGCCTTGAATTTTCAGCCGTCGCCCCTATGATTAGCACCCCCACGGGGAGAGTGCTAACGATTATTCGTCCCCGCGCCTTGCAAGGCGCCGGTAATCAAGCCCAACACCAGGATATTTAAGGAGTTTTGTCCATGAAGATTCGTCCGCTGCACGACCGCGTGATCATCAAGCGTACCGAAGAAGAGCGTACCTCCCCCGGTGGCATCGTGATCCCCGATTCCGCCACCGAGAAGCCCATCAAGGGCAAGGTCATTGCCGTCGGCAAAGGCCGGATTCTCGAAGACGGCAAGGTCCGTCCCCTCGATCTGAAGGCTGGCGACAAAGTGCTCTTCGGCAAGTACAGCGGCACCGAGGTCAAGGTCGATGGCGAGGAACTCCTGGTCATGAAGGAAGACGACATCATGGCCGTCATCGAAGGCTGATTGCCCCCCATACCAAAAAACTGACCTATCAAGTAAGGAAGACATTCAATGGCTGCCAAAGAAGTACGTTTCAGTGATGACGCCCGGGCGCGCATGTTCGCCGGCGTCAATATCCTGGCCGACGCCGTCAAGGTGACGCTGGGCCCCAAGGGCCGCAACGTGGTGCTCGACAAGAGCTTCGGCGCCCCGACCGTCACCAAGGACGGCGTCTCCGTCGCCAAGGAGATCGAGCTCGAAGACAAGTTCATGAACATGGGCGCGCAGATGGTGAAGGAAGTGGCTTCCCACACCTCCGACGTCGCCGGCGACGGCACCACCACGGCCACGGTGCTGGCCCAGTCGATCCTCAAGGAAGGTCTGAAGTCAGTCGCCGCGGGCATGAACCCAATGGACCTGAAGCGCGGCATCGACAAGGCGGCTGCGGCCGTCGTCGAGCGCCTGAGCAAGCTCTCCAAGAGCTGTCAGGACGAGAAGGCCATCGCCCAGGTCGGCACGATTTCTGCCAACGGCGACGAGTCCATCGGCAACACGCTGGCCGAAGCCATGGCGAAGGTCGGCAAGCAGGGCGTGATCACGGTCGAAGACGGTTCCGGTCTCGAGAACGAGCTGGAAGTGGTCGAGGGCATGCAGTTCGATCGCGGCTACCTGTCCCCGTACTTCATCAACAACGCCGCCGAGCAGAACGCCGTGCTCGAAGGCCCCTACATCCTGCTTTACGACAAGAAGGTCTCGAACATCCGCGAGCTGCTGCCGCTGCTGGAGGCTGTTGCCAAGTCCGGCAAGCCCCTGCTGGTGGTTGCCGAAGACTGCGAGGGTGAGGCCCTGGCAACGCTGGTCGTGAACACGATCCGCGGCATCGTGAAAGTCTGCGCCGTTAAGGCCCCGGGCTTCGGTGATCGTCGCAAGGCGATGCTGCAGGACATGGCCATCCTCACGGGCGGCCAGGTGATTGCCGAGGAAGTCGGCTTGTCGCTGGAAAAGGCCCGCCTGGAAGATCTCGGCAAGGCCAAGAAGGTGATCATCGACAAGGAAAACACCACGATCATCGACGGCGCCGGCAAGAGTAAGGACATCAAGGCCCGCGTTGAGCAGATCAACAAGGAGATCGAAGCCACGACCTCC
>SHZI01000079.1 GCA_009692345.1 Gammaproteobacteria bacterium
GTCTACGGCGCGGCCGATGAGCCCGGCGGCAAGACGCGCCTGCACGCCGAGGTCCCCGGCGGCGAGCACCTCTCGAGCATCTACGATTACCAGCAACTGGCCTGCCGCCAGCACGGCGTGCAGTTCCGGATGGGCAGGGCGGTGGACGCAGCGCTGGCGGCCACGCTCCAGGCTGACACGGTGATCCTCGCGACCGGCAGCACCATGGCCGTGCCCGCCTTCATCCCCGCCGAGTACGTGGCGGAGGGTTTGGTCTTCGACCTGCGCGGACTGCTGATCAGCCTTCGCGGCCGGACCACAAAAGAAGCCGGTCGCCTGGTGCTCTTCGACCAGGACCACACGGAGATGACCTACGGCGCGGCGCTGAAGTTGCTCGACCGCTTTGCCCGGGTGACCATCGTGACGCCCCGGGAGCGGCTTGCCTCCGACGTGCCCTTGCTCAACCGCCAGTCCATCTACCAGCAGCTCTTCGACCGCCGCGTGGAGATCCTGACCAACGTGGAACCCCGGTCCCTGGACGGGCTGCAGGATGGGTGCCTGACGCTGTTCAATGTCTACAACGGCGACTCTATCAAGCTCGACGACGTGGCCGCCGTGACCTTCGCAACGCCCCGGGTGCCGGACGATCAGCTACGCGGTGCCTGCGAGGCGGCGGGCCGCAAGGTGCATCTGATTGGCGACTGCTATGCCCCCCGGTCTGTCCTGGCCGCTACCCGCCAGGGCTACGAGGTGGGGATGGCGGTCTAGCCGAGCAGCCCGGCCGGTGTGGCCGGCACCAGTGCCGGTGCCGCCACCCGGGTCAGGGCCCAGGCGAGGCTGAGGTTCGACGAGAGCGCCGGCAGGCTGCTCTCGCTGTGCAGGATCCGGAGTGCCCGCAGGGTGGGCATGCCGGTGCCACTGGCGAGCAGGCAGTCGGCGCCCGACCTGTCGATCTTCCGCAGCGCTGCCAGCGCGTCTGCACTCGTCAGTTCATAGATCCGGTGCGTGTCGGTCAGTGCGGGATCGACCCGCAGCCGGGCGACGACCCGGATCCCGGCATCAGCCCAGTAGCGGTAGCCGGCCTCGGCCAGTTCGGCCGGGTAGGGCGACACCAGGGCAATGGACCTGCAGCCGAGGCTCTTGAGGGCGAGCCGGATGGCCTGGGCCGCAGTGATCACCGGGATGCGGCACTCGGCGGCCGCCGCCGCGGTCAGCTGCTCTTCCAGCGCCAGGCCCGCCATGTAGGACGACCCGGTGCAGCCAAAGCCGAAGGCCGCGAGGGTCATCTCACCAAAGGTCCGGATCGCCGCGGGCATGTGCCGCACGTAGTGGTTCAGGCGTTCCTCAACCCGGGTCGCCGGGTGCGTGAGGCGCGTGGCGTAAACACCGATGGCAGCGGGGACCAGTGCGCGCACTTCCGGCTCCACGGTAGGATTGGAATGCGGGACGGCGATGCCAACCCGGGCCCGGGGGCCGTAGTCGGGAGGTTCCGGTGTCATGATGGCAATTCTAGCTGCAATGAACCCAGGGTCCGAACAGCCTATGCAAGTCACCCGCCTGACCATCACCCGGCCCGACGACTGGCACCTGCACCTGCGGGATGGGGACGTGCTGGCCTCCGTGCTGCCCGATACCGCGCGGCGCTTTGCCCGTGCCATCGTCATGCCCAATCTGGTGCCGCCCGTCACGACCACAGCCCAGGCCCAGGCCTATCGCCAGCGGATACTCGCCGTCCTGCCCGCGGACTACGCCTTCGAGCCGCTGATGACGCTCTTCCTGACCGAGAACACGGCGCCCGATGAGATTGCCCGGGCCCGGGCGAGTGGCGTCGTGAATGCCGTGAAGTATTACCCAGCCCATGGCACCACCAACGCCGCAGCGGGTGTGACGGATCTGCGGCGGTGCTATCCCGTGCTGGCCGCCCTGGAACGGCACGCCATGCCCCTGCTCCTCCACGGTGAAGTCACGGATGCGGCGATCGACGTCTTCGACCGGGAGGCCGTCTTCATCGAGCGCCACCTGGAGCCGCTGGTGCGGGACTTTCCGGGTCTGCGCATGGTCCTCGAGCACATCACCACGAAAACAGCGGCAGAGTTCATTCGCGCTGCGCCCCCCACCGTCGCCGCAACCATCACCGCGCACCACCTGCTGCTGAATCGCAACGCGATGTTTGCGGGGGGAATGCGACCCCACCATTACTGCCTGCCGGTGCTCAAGCGCGAGACGCACCGTCTCGCGCTGGTGGAGGCGGCGACCAGTGGCCACCCCCGGTTCTTTCTCGGCACGGACAGCGCGCCGCACCCGCGCCAGGCGAAGGAGGCGGCCTGCGGCTGCGCCGGCATCTACACGGCCCACGCGGCGCTCGAACTCTATGCCGAGGCGTTTGCTCAGGCGGGCGCGCTGGAACGTCTGGAAGCCTTCGCCAGTTTTCACGGGCCCGACTTTTACCGGTTGCCCCGCAACCGGGAGCAAATCACTCTCGAGGCCCGCTCCTGGACGGTGCCCGAGCAGGTGAACTTCGGCGCTGAGCTCGGCGTGCCGCTCCGCGCCGGCGGCACGCTTGGCTGGAGTCTCGTTACTTGAGCGACCCCGCGCTCACGCACCGCCGTGCCGAGATCATTGCGGCTGCCGAGGTCTGGCGACGTGGCGGCCTGGTGGCCTTTCCCACGGAAACGGTCTATGGCCTGGGCGCCGATGCGGCCAACGAGCAGGCCCTGGCCCGCATCTTTGCCGCCAAGGGCCGACCCGCCGACCACCCGCTCATCGTGCACGTGGCGGCAGCCCGCGACATCGAGCGCTGGGCGCGGGAGATTCCACCCGTGGCCTGGCGACTGGCGGAGCGCTTCTGGCCCGGCCCGCTGACGCTGATCCTCAAGCGGGCACCGGGCGTTTCGGCCCTCGTTACCGGTGGTCAGGACACCGTAGGGCTGCGTGTACCGCGCCATCCCCTGGCGCTCGCGCTGCTCACTGCTTTCGGCGGTGGCATCGCCGCCCCTTCGGCCAATCGCTTTGGCCGCGTGAGCGCTACATCCGCCGCGCATGTCGTTGCGGAGTTCGGCACCACCGTGGACTGCATTGTCGATGACGGTCCCTGCACCGTCGGCCTTGAGTCCACCATTCTTGATCTCAGTGGTCCGCAGCCCCGGGTGCTGCGGCCCGGCGCCGTGAGTCGCACTGCGCTTGGTGAGATTCTTGGCGCCGTCCCGGACATTGCCGGGGCCGGCGCGCCCCGCGCGCCGGGCCGGCTGGCGTCCCACTACGTGCCGGACACGCCGCTGCGTCTGGTGACCGACGCGGCCGCCGAACTGGCTGGCTCGCCGCTGCCCGGCGCTAAACCGACGGCAGTTCTCGCACTCCGCGCCCCGCTGGCGACGCCGCTCAATTGCCGCTGGGTCCGCATGTCCGACGATCCGGCGATCTATGGCCAGCAGCTATACGCCCGACTGCGGGAGGTCGACTCCTGGGATTGTGATCTGCTGCTGGTGGAGCTGCCACCGCGTGCCGAGGGCTGGGAGGCAGTGCACGACCGGCTGACCCGCGCCAGCGGTGGTGGGAGTCCAGACTGCTAGCGCCTGCAGTCAGGCCGCTGTTACGCCGCCATCCACACAGAGCACCTGACCGGTGATGAAGGCCGCGGCGTCGGACAGGAGAAAGGCGATGGCCGCCGCGACTTCCTCGGCCGTGCCGAAGCGCGCCAGGGGAATGCTGGCCAGCAGAGCCGCTGACCGGGTGGCGTCGGCCCGGGCCGCCTCGGTCATCGGCGTTGCAATGGGTCCCGGGGCCACCGCGTTCGCCCGCACGCCGGAGCCCGCCAGCTCGATGGCCAGGGCCCGCACGAGACCATTCAAGGCGGCTTTCGACGCTGTGTAGGCGGCGGCCCGCGGGTGCCCGATGATGCCGATCTGGCTGGAAACCAGCACGATCGAACCACGGCCTGCGGTTGCCATCACCCGGGCGCACTCCCGGGCCACTTCGAAGGCCGCCGTGAGGTTCACGTCCAGCACCGCCTGCCACTGCTGAAGATCAGTCTCCAGCGCGCCGCGCTGGTCGAACACCCCGGCCGAACAGACCAGACCATCCACCTGGCCGCCCAGACTGGCGAGCGCCTGGCGGGTCACCGCGGCCACGCCGGCCACGTCCCGGAGATCAGCCACCTGCACTCTTGCTGGCGGGAGCAGCGTTGCAAAGGCATCTGCCTCTGCCCGGTCCCGCACGAGCACAGCGCACTCCGCGCCGTCCGCCACCGCTCCCCGGAGCAGTGCCAGGCCAATGCCGGAAGCAGCGCCGGTGATGAGCAGGCGGCGACCAGCAAGGGTGACGGGAAATGAGGCTGCGTTCATAAGAGGTGCTGTCTGCCGGTGAGCGCTGGGCCCGGAAAGTATAGACGGAGGGTCGCCGGCCGCGTCACGGGTTGCAGTAGTCGCAGGACAGCACCTTCGTCAGGATCAGCCGCGGGTACCAAAAAGGTACCGGACCTTAGTTGTTTGGTTTCTTTAGTTATCTGAATAACTAAAGAAACCAAACAACTAAGGTCCGGTACCTTCCCTGCTATCATCGCGGCGGCCGAAAAGAGCGAAAGAAGCCCAGATGTCGCCATCTCCCCAGCCGGAGGCCGCCCCGCTGTTCCACGTGATTGACCCCCGGGTCTTCGACCGGGCCCAGCTGGACGACCTCTGCGAACTGACCACCCGGGTTCGGCTCCTGGCCAAGCACCCGGACGGGGCCCGCTTCCTGCTGGGCCTGCTGCCCGACCGCCGCGCGATGCTCTACTTCGTGCAACCGTCCACCCGCACCTTCCTGTCCTTCAGCAACGCCTGCCACGTGCTGGGGATCCGGACCAGCGAGATCCGGGACCCGGCCACCTCCTCCGAGGTCAAGGGCGAGAGCTTCGAGGACAGCATCCGCACCTTCAGTTCCTACGTGGACGTGATCGTGATGCGCACGCCCCGGTCCGGCGAGGCGGCCCGGGCGGCAGAGCTGATGAACCGCATCCCCCGGCCTGTGCCCATCATCAACGCGGGCAGCGGCCAGGACCAGCACCCCACCCAGGCCCTGCTGGACATCTACACCCTGGACCGCAGTTTCGAGGACCAGGGCGGCATCGACGGCAAGGTGATCGGCCTGATGGGCGACCTGAAGCGCGGTCGCACGGTGCGCTCCCTGTGCTACCTGATGAAGAACTACCGCAACGTGCGCCTCGTGCTGATCGCACCCCCGCAGTTCGCCCTGGAGCCCGACATCAAGGCCCACCTGCAGGAGCACAACATCCCCTTCGTGGACGCGGCAAAGCTGCCGGACGTGCTGCCCTCCCTCGACGCCATCTACGTCACCCGCATGCAGTCCGAGTGGGACACGGCCGGCGAGACCCGCCAGATCAACTACGCCGACTACAGCATGACGCCGGAGAACATCCGCCTGATGAAGCCCACTGCCGTGATCATGCACCCGCTGCCCCGGGGCCCTGAGATCGCGCCAGCGGTGGACGATGACCCCCGCGCCGTCTACTGGCGCCAGGAGCGCAACGGCATGTGGATGCGCGTGGCCATCCTGCTGAAGATTTTCCAGGCGGACGCTCTCGTCCGCGATTTCGACCTCTCAGTTCTTACCTGATCAACCCAGACCCCCAAGGAACAGCACCATGAAACTCTATGGCGCCATTGCCTCTCCCTACGTTGCCCGCGTGGTCATGTACGCCAAGATCAAGGGCGTCGAACTGCCGCTGATGGAGCCCCCCGGCGGCGGCATCAAGAGCCCCGAGTACCTGAGGCTCAATCCCATCGGCAAGATGCCCACGCTGGATGTGGACGGCCAGGGCCTGGGCGAATCGACCATCATCTGCGACTACCTGGAAGACGCCTTCCCCCAGACCTCCGGTCTGCCCAAGCTGCCCCTCGACCGGGCCCGGTCCCGCCTCATCGCGCGCATCACCGACCTGTACATCGTCCAGCACGTGAGCCCGCTGTTTCGCCAGATGAATCCTGCCAAGCGCGATCAGGCGGTGGTGGAGTCTTCGGCAAAGGAACTCGTGAAGACCTTCGCCTACGCCGAGCACGCCATGGGCAGCGGCCCGTTCTGTGTCGGCAACACGCCCACCCTGGGCGACTGCGCGCTCAGCACCTGCGCCATGATGATGAAAAAGATCCTCGGTGCCGGAAACTTCGGCATCACGGACCCCACCGAGAGCGGCCGCCTGAGCGTGTGGTGGAAAGCCGTGGACAGCCACCGGGACTGCGGCCCGATCCTGCAGGCCTACGGCACGGCCTTCGAGGGCTTCCTGAAGATGATGGCCGCCCGCGCGTAGGAGCGCGTCCACGCGCAACGCCTACCTATAGATAGACATGCGCCCGTAGCTCAGCTGGATAGAGCACCTGGCTTCGAACCAGGGGGTCGGCGGTTCGAATCCGTCCGGGCGCGCATTTGAATCAATGAGTTAGCGTGGTTCTGGCGAGGCCGACTGCCTAATATTCGGGCCATTGCCTAATCTTTTGGGCGTTTTACCTGAGGGGGCGGACCTTTTCTGGCCCCCGCCGGTAGTACCGTTCGGTAGTGCTGACGTTCCCGTGCCCAAGCCTGTCGGAGGCGGTTTGAAGGTCATCGTCCGACGCAGGCTTAGGCCCTCAGGTCATGGAAATGAAACCGCTCCGTGAGTCCGTGCTTGAGGGCCCTGGACATGGCCCTGTCCCATGGAGTGGCGAACCCATCGCCGGTGTAGGGCTTCCCGCGTGCGTTGGCAACGAGATGATTCCGGACCTGTGGTCGGAGCTTCTTGGCACTGTCCACACCTCCGGACTCGTTCCCTGACGGCATGCTTTACCATGGGGGTGGTCGTGTTCACCCTCAAGCGCAAGTCTGCTGAAGCGTCCCGGATCACCGTCGGTGACCTGGAAGTCGCCGTGCTGCGAAAACCCGTCCGCCACCTGCGTCTCGTGGTCTACCCGCCCTACGGCAGCGTCCGGATTGCTGCCCCCCTGAGCATCAGCGATGAGGCTATCCATGAACTCGTAGCCAGCCGCCTGGACTGGATCCGGCGGCAGCAGGCGCGGTTTGCGGGGCAGCGCCACGAGTCCGGCCAGGAACTGGTCAGTGGCGAGAGCCACTACTACCTGGGTCAGCCCCACGTGCTGCAGGTTGTTGAGCAGAAAGGCCCGCCCCGCGTGGCCCTGCCGGGTGCGGATGTCATTGCGCTGTACGTCCGGCCCGGGACCAGCACGGAAGGCCGCAGCCGTGTGCTCGAGCGCTGGTATCGACAGCGGCTGCAGGAACGGATCCCGCCGCTACTGGCCCAGTGGCAGCCTGTCCTGGGCGTGCAGGCGGCGGAATGGGGCATCCGGAAAATGCGCACCCGCTGGGGTTCCTGCAACATCCGCGCACGCCGCATCTGGCTCAGTCTCGAACTGGCACGGAAGCCCGGGGAGTGTCTGGAGTACGTGGTGGTCCACGAACTTGTGCACCTGCTGGAGCGGGGCCACAACCAGCGCTTCTACGGCTTTCTGGATCAGTACCTGCCGTCCTGGCGGCTGGCCCGGGCAGCTCTGACTACAGCCAGCGCTGCAGGGGCCGGTATAGCCAGCGCTTGACCTGCAGCGGGAAGGGCAGCTCGCTCCGCCAGCCGGGGGTCAGGGCGGCGCTGCCCGGAGCCCGGCGCATCGAGTCGAAAAGCGTGCGGAAGTGCTCGCAGGTTGCGACGTCAGCGGAAAAAATCATCGCCTCGATGAGACGGTCGTGGGCGGCGTGCTCCAGGTTGTAGCTGCCCACCGCCACCTCCCGCTCGTCCACCAGCAATACCTTGGCATGTTCCCCCGCCACGTTCTCGTAGATGCGGGCGCCGGCCTTCAGGACCGAGCCGTACTGGATAGAGGCGGAGATCCAGGGGAAATGGGTGACCCCCAGGGAGTCCCGGTGGGAGTGGAAGATCTCCACGTCAACGCCCCGCCGGCAGGCGCGCAGCAGCGCCGCCTTCAGCACCGGAGCCGGCTTGCAGTAGAGCGAGGCAATCCGCAGCGAACGCCGGGCGCTGTCGATCAACTGGACGAGATCAGCAGTCAGGCGGTTGTGCACGGTGCCAAACGGGAACAGCGGGCCGGAACGCTCCGCCGGGTCCTCCAGCACGTAGCGCAAACGCTGGCGGGGGGCGGACCGGGCGGGCATGGGCAGCAGGCCCGCCAGGGTCGCCGTCTCTTCTGCGGACAGCCCGGCAAACCGGCAGGCGTCCTGGAGCAGATGACGGACGATCTCCCCCTCGAGTTCCAGGGACACCTCGTTCCACTGGGCAAAGGAGTGGTGGGCGATATTGCTGCTGCCGAAGACGGCGACGCCGGCCTCCGAGACCTGAATCTTCACGTGGACGCCACCGCCGAACCAGCGATGCATGAATGACGCCGGGGTGTACTGGACGACGCGACCTCCGGCGGCTTCCAGTGCCCGGAAGCGCTCGAGAAGTCGCGGGCTTTCCCCCGGGCTGCTCAGGTTCTGGGCCAGGCGCTGCCCAAAGCGGTCGACGACCAGCACAACCTGTACGCCCCGGCGGGCAGCGGCGATCAGGGCGTCCGCCATCCGGCCGCTGCGCTCGTCGCTGCCGAAGTAGTAGGTGGTCAGGAGCAAAAAATGCCGGGCGCTGCTCACCATGGCCATGCGCACCGACCACTCGTCCTCACGGTTCGTGAGGACGTCAAGGCGTGTTGCACTTGAATGCCGAGCACTGCTCATGGCCGACCCCTCATGGTTTTTCTGTCAGGGTTTTTTCAGCAGCAGGGAATAGCGTACGCGAGAGTAGCAATCGTAGCCGGACGGTTTACTGAAGATGCGGTCCTGATCGATCAGTTCGAGAGTGAGTCCCTGTTCAGCGGCGAAGTCCCGCCAGAAGCTGCGGGTGAAAAGGAAGGAGCCAGACGGCGGATGGTCGAACGACCCGTGGCGCTCCGGGTCGTTGACGATGCCGATGTAGACTAAGCCGCCGGGCCTGGTGATGCGCACCATTTCCAGTACTGCGCGGCGCGCGGCGTCCAGGGAGTCCAGGTAGAGAAAGACACCATGGGAGAGCACCTTGTCGTAACTGCCGTTCTCTACCGTGAGGAGGCTGGTGATGTCGGCGACCTGAAAGTCGCCGGGCAGCTGGCTCTTGGCAATAGCGACCAGATTCTCGGCAAAGTCCACTCCGGCCAGGGTGACCTGGCGGTAGGCGGCCACCTCGGCCAGAAAAGCGCCGGACCCGCAGCCGGCCTCGAACAGGCGATCCCCGTCTTCGATGCCGGCGAAGTCAGCCGAGCGGCGGCACAGGTTGGTCCAGTCGGCGCCGCTGATGTAGCTCCACCGGGCGAAGTCCTTGAGATGGACCACGTCCTTCTGTTCGCCCAGCCGGTTATATTCGTCGCGGATTTCGGCCGGGATTACCATGGCCGCCACGATACAGGAACGTTCCGGCTGGTACTCTAGAGTTGAGGAGGCGGAGACCCCGGAGCATGGAAACCAGAGCACTTGGCAAGTCGGGCCTGCAGGTCTCCCTGGTGGGCCTGGGCTGCATGAACTTTGGCCTGATGAACGATCAGGCCCAGGCGACGGCCATCGTCAACCGCGCCATCGAGCTGGGCGTTAACTTTTTCGACACCGCAGACGTCTACGGCAACCGGGGGACGTCCGAGGAGTATCTGGGCAAGGCGCTGGGCAGTCGCCGCGCAGAGCTCATCGTCGCGACGAAATTTGCAGGCCCCATGTCCTCGGAGCATGCCTGGATGCAGGGCGGTTCCCGGCGCTGGATTATCCGGGCGGTGGAGGGCAGCCTGCGGCGGCTCGGCAGTGACTACATCGATCTCTACCAGATGCATCGGGCCGACACCGCCGTCCCAATCGAGGAGACGTTGCGGGCTGTGGATGATCTCGTTCGCCAGGGCAAGGTGCGCTATGTCGGCTGCTCCAACTACGCCGGCTGGCAGAT
>SHZI01000080.1 GCA_009692345.1 Gammaproteobacteria bacterium
TCGCCAAAGGCGGCGAGCTTCCTTTCGCCGATCCCGGACAGCGCCCCCAGCTCGTCCAGCGACTGCGGCCGGCGGCGCACCATCTCGGCGAGCGTGGCATCGTGAAAGACCACGTAGGGTGGCACGTTCTGGGCCCGGGCCAGTTCCATTCGCAGGCCCCGCAGTACAGACCAGAGCTGCTGGTCTTCGGCGGACGCAAAACTGCCGGCCGCTGCTTTCCCCCCGGAAACTTTGTCGGTGGGGGACTTCGCGACCCGCGAGCGCTTCCCTGCCGGCACCGCTGACTCCCGCCGCAACCACAGCGCCTCCTCTCCGCGGAGCACCGGCCTGCAGGCGTCGGTGAGCTGCAGCCCGCCGTGACCGTCCACATCAACATTGAGCAGCCCCCGGGCGATGAGCTGTCGGTACACGCCGCGCCAGCCTTTGGCGTCGAGCTCCGTGCCGATGCCAAAGGTGGTGAGCCGATCGTGGCCGAAGCGCTGAATCCGTTCGTCCTGTTTGCCGAGCAGTACATCGATCAGATACATCACCCCGAAACGCTGGCCGGTGCGGTGGACGCAGGAGAGGGCCTTCTGTGCCGCCACGGACGCGTCCCAGGTGGCGGGCGGCGCTAGGCAGGTGTCGCAGTTGCCGCAGGGCTCAGGCAGGGTCTCGCCGAAGTAGGCCAGCAGTGCCTGACGGCGACAGCCCGTGAGCTCGCAGAGGCCAAGCATCGCGTCGAGCTTGTGGCGCTCGACGCGCTTGTAGGCAACTTCGGCACCTGACTCCGCGAGCATCTGGCGCAGCATGATCACGTCCTGCAGCCCATAGCTCATCCATGCATCCGCCGGCAGGCCGTCCCGCCCCGCGCGGCCCGTCTCCTGGTAGTAGGCTTCAACGCTTTTCGGCAGGCTCAGATGGGCCACAAAGCGCACGTTGGGCTTGTCGATGCCCATGCCGAAGGCGATGGTCGCCACCATCACGATGCCTTCTTCGCTGATGAAACGCGTCTGGTGTTCGGCCCTCAGTTCCGCTGTCAGGCCCGCGTGATAAGGCAGCGCCGGGACGCCCTTGGCCGTCAGCCACTCGGCCACATCCTCCGTTTTCTTGCGGGACAGGCAATAGACAATGCCGGCCTCGCCCGGGTGCTCGTCCCGGATGAAACGCAGGAGCGTTTCCCGGATGTTCCCCTGCCCCTCATGGATGCGATAGCGGATATTGGGCCGGTCGAAACTGCTGATGAACAGGCGCGCAACCGTCAGGTCGAGCTTGTCGATGATCTCAACGCGGGTGCGTTCGTCGGCCGTTGCCGTCAGGGCAATGCGGGGCACACCCGGGTAGCGCTGGCCCAGCACCGCCAGCTGCAGGTACTCGGGCCGGAAGTCGTGGCCCCACTGGGACACGCAGTGGGCCTCATCGATGGCGAACAGGGCGAGCGGCGATCCATCGAGCAGGTCCAGCGTGCGCTCGAGGAGCAGCCGCTCGGGCGCCAGGTACAGCAGATCAAGCTCACCGGCCCGAAACTGCGCCTCCACCCGGCGGGCCTCGTCGGGCCGCTGGGAGGAGTTGAGAAAGGCCGCGCCCACCCCCGCCTGGCGCAGGGCCGCGACCTGGTCCTGCATCAGGGCAATGAGGGGCGAAACGACGATGCCCGTGCCAAAGCGGACCAGTGAGGGAATCTGGAAGCACAGGGACTTGCCGCCGCCGGTCGGCATCAGCACGAGGGAATCGCCACCGGCAATGAGATGGGCGACGACCTCGTCCTGGGGCGGACGGAAGCGGTCGTAGCCGAAGACCGTGCGCAGGACGTGACTGGCCTGGTCGTGCTGGAGAGGGTCGGACATGAGCGGCAGGAACTGGACCTGGCCGCGCAGTTTACAGGCCTTCACCGCAGGTCGATATCGTCCACCGGACCGAAGTACATTTCGAAGCCAAGACCGACGCCGGGATTGATTTCCCGCTCTTCTTCCACCGTGTCTTTGGGCCAGGTGAGGCTGCCGGACAGCTCCAGGAACAGCCACTTGCGGAAGACGGGCTGGCGGTAGGTGGTTAGCACGCCGTAGTTCTGGAGCGGGACGTCCGCCCCGGTCTCGCCCTGGACCAGAGCGGTGTAGCTGATGGCGCGACGCTGGCTCAGGCTCTGGTAGGCCGTGGCGCTGGTGGTCCAGTCCAGCGCCTCGGTGTCCTGGGCGACAGTGGCCGAGTTGTTCCAGCGGAGCAGAACGTTGTCTGTTGCCAGGTAGTCCAGCGCCAGCCGCGTCGTTGTGCCAAAGCCCCGGCTGTCCCGCCAGAAGGGGGTCTCGCGAAACCGCAGCATTGTGTTCGGACTGAAGATGAAGTTGTGGCGATAAGTGCCCTTCACGTAGGGTTCGATGTCGGTGCTGAGACGGACCCCGATGCCAAAGTCGAAGCCGTCGTGGGGGCTGCCCTGCTTGGAGTAGCCGAGGCCCAGCAGCCAGGCATCATCGCCCACAGCCTGGAAGCCCTGGGGTAGCGGCTTGTCGGCGGTGGCCGCCCGCTCCTCCACCAGCTGGTCCTCGTCACCCCGGGCCACGATCAGCCGCAGACGGTTTTTCATGTTGGGCAGCGCGTAGCGGGCGCGGAGCTGCAAGCTGGTGTCCAGCTGGTCCCGACGATCGTAGGTTTCGAACAGGCCAAGGCGGCCGAAGGTGCGGTCGGAATCCTCGTCGAAGCGGGCAGTGCCGAACAAGCCGTCAAACCAGACAGCGGCCCCGCAAACCCCGCCGTAGACCCCGCTCTGGAGCCTGTCGATCCACGCTGCGTCATCGGAGCCGGGAGTGCCACAGCGAGCGGCCTCCTCGATGGGCATCCCGTTGACGGCCGGCGGCCCCACGGCGTCGGCGTGCGCCGGCGACGGGGCTAGCGACAGGGCCAGCAGCAAGGGCGCGACTGCGGCCAGTCCCACGGCCAGTCCCACGGCCAGTCCCACGGTGTGCAGGCGGCTACGCATACCGCCAATATGCCTCACTGTCCGCACCAATGCGGTGCTTCAGGGCGCACTTTCACCCCGCGGCGGCCTGCAAAAAAGTGCGCAGTGGGTCACACACCGCGGCGGCGCAGTTCAGGTCAGGACGGGGTCAGCAACCGCAGCGGCTCGATCTCCGCCAGGTAAGCAGCCGCTTCGGCACGGCACCGGCCGTCATCCCAGCCCAGATGGCGGGCCGCGACACTCAGTGCGGCCGCGATAGCCCCGCGGCCCAGATCGGGCCCGAGCCCTGCCATACAGCGCCGCAGCAAGATATCACCCAGCGTCACCGCAAACTCTGCCTGGACCGCAAACACCACCTCCGCACCCAGCGCGCCGCTGCTGGCGCAGAGCGGCTGGCCCAGCTCCGGCGCGGCCCGGGTGAGCGCGGCGACCAGGGGCGCGCGACTGCCGTAGACGGCGTAGAGATGCTCGTGGCTCGCACCCGGGACCGCTGTGAAGGTTGCGAGCTCTTTGAGGACCTCGTCGCGACCCGCCTCACCACCGGGCAGGGGGATTTCGGCAGTGGTACAGGACCGCGCCGTGAGGCGCTGGCGGCTCGCCACCTGGTCCAGGACTTCCTCGGCCAGGTGG
The DNA here is from genome assembly GCA_009692345.1 of Gammaproteobacteria bacterium. Taxonomy (GTDB): domain Bacteria; phylum Pseudomonadota; class Gammaproteobacteria; order Steroidobacterales; genus SHZI01. Next base: position 3,560 of record SHZI01000080.1, read on the forward strand.
CGATAGGTGGTGATCTTGCCGCCGATGATGGACGAGAGGCCCCGGGCAGAGCGACCGTGGTGACGGATGAGATGCCGGCGGGTGATCGCCGCGGTCTCCTTCAGACCCTGCCGAGGCAGGGGCCGAACGCCGCAGTAGGTGTAGAGCACAGACTCGCGGGTGAGGCCGCAGGCGGGAAAGGTCTTGCGGGTCTCGTCAAGAAGGTAGCCGATCTCGGCTTCGGTCGCGCGCAGCGTCGCGGGATCGTCATCGCACCGCGTGTCGGTGGTGCCGATCAGCACGAGATCGTTCCAGGGCAGGATGAAGAACGGGCGCCCGTCGGACCGGGCTTCGGCGTAGCAGGCTGTGGCAGTGGCCCCGGGGAACGGTCGCACCACGATGTGCGTACCCTTGGTCGGACCGAGGAACCGGGGTAACGGCCGGCCAGCGACGGCGAGGATCCGGTCTACCCAGGGGCCCGCTGCATTGACGATGGCTGTCCCGTGGCGGGTGGACCGCTCCCCGGTGCGGGTGTTGCGCACCTCGACACCCGTGACGTGATTGCGCTCGAGCAGAACTTTCTCGACCACCGTGTGGGTTTCGATGCGGGCGCCTGCCAGGGCGGCACCCAGTGCGTTCTCCACTACTAGCCGCTCCACGTAGGTCACCTGCGCGTCGTAGTAGACGACGGCGCCGATCAGCCCTTCCGCCAGCAGGCCAGGCATTTCTTCCAGCGCCTCCTCCCGGGACAGACGGCGATGACCGGGCACAGAGCGGCCAATGGACAGCAGGTCATAGACATAGAGACCGAAATCCACGGTCTTCATGCCGCGACGGCTATTCTCATAGACCGGAATCATCAGGGGCAGTGGCCGGACGAGATGGGGAGCATTGCGCAGCAGATTCTCCCGCTCCTGCAGGGACTCGTGGACCAGGCCGAGCTCGCCGAACTCCAGGTACCGCAGCCCGCCATGAATCAGTCGACTCGACCAGCGCGTGGTGCTGTTACAAAGATCACCCTGCTCGAGCAGGCAGGTGCGGAGGCCCCGGAGCGCGGCGTCCCGCGCGATCCCGGCGCCGTTGATGCCGCCGCCGACGACGATCACGTCAAATGGGGACATGCCTAATTTCTGGAAGCCAGGCCAGGCTTAGTGATGATTTCTCCGTCGCTCACCCGGCTTGCCTGGCCTGGCTTCCAGAAATTAGGCATGTCCCCATTTACGGCCGGACCTGGCCAGTGCCGTGGACGACGTACTTGTAGCTGGTCAGCTGCTCCGCCCCGACGGGGCCCCGGGCGTGAATCCGGCCAGTGGCAATGCCGATCTCGGCGCCCATGCCGAACTCGCCGCCGTCGGCAAACTGGGTGGAGGCGTTGTGCAGCAGGATGGCGCTGTCCAGGTCGCGGAGGAAACGCTCCACGGCCTGCGGGTCGCTGGCGATGATCGATTCCGTGTGGGCCGAACCGTAGGTGGTGATGTGCCGGATCGCTTCGTCGACGTCCGCCACCACCCGGCAGGACAGGATCGCGTCCAGGTATTCGGTGCGCCAGTCGTCCTCCGTGGCCGGTTTGAGGCGGGCATCGAGGCGGCAGAGTTCCGCATCGCCCCGCAGTTCGCAGCCGGCGGCCACCAGCGCGTCGGCGATGGGGCGCCAGTGGGTGGCCAGGCAGGCCCGGTCGATCAGCAGGGTCTCCGCCGAGCCGCAGATGCCGGTCCGGCGCATCTTGGCGTTGAGCGTAACGTCCCGCGCCATCGCGACGTCGGCCGAGCGGTGCACGTACACGTGGCACAAGCCCTCCAGGTGCCCGATCACCGGCACCCGCGCATCCGCCTGTACCCGGGCAATCAGGTTTTTCCCACCCCGGGGCACGATGACGTCCACGAAGGCCTGCATTTGTCCGAGCAGGTAGCCCACCGCATCCCGGCTGGCGGTCGGCACCATCTGGATGGCCGTCTCCGGGAGCCCACCGGCCCCGAGACCCTCGACCAGCGCGGCATGGATCGCGTGACTGGAGTGAAACGACTCCGAACCACCCCGCAGGATCACCGCGTTGCCAGATTTGAGGCACAAAGCCCCGGCGTCTGCCGTCACGTTGGGGCGACTCTCATAAATGATGCCGATCACGCCGAGGGGGACACGGACGCGCTGGATGCGCAGCCCGTTGGGCCGCGTCCAGTCGGCCAGCACGTCGCCAATCGGGTCGGGCAGTGCCGCGACCTCCTCGATGCCCAGCGCCATGGCTTCGACGCGCCGCGGATCGAGCAGCAGGCGGTCGAGCAACGCGCCGGACAGCTGGCGGGTCCTGGCCCCCTCCATGTCCCGGGCGTTGGCCGCCAGAATGGCGCTGCCGTGCTCGCGGATGGCCGCCGCCATGGCCTGCAAGGCGCGCGTCTTCTCGACCGGACTCACACGGGCGAGCGCGGCAGCTGCCGCCCGGGCCTGCCGGCCCAGTCGAGTCATCGTCGCCGCCAGGTCAGCCGGGCTGGCGAGGGGTTCGGTTGCGTTCATCGTCAGGCGTCCAGCAGTGCGAGATTGTCCCGGTGGATCAGTTCGTCCCGGCCACTGTAACCGAGGAGACCCGGCAGCTCTTCACTGCGCCGTCCCAGAATACGCAGGGCTTCCTCGCTGGAATAGGCCACGAGTCCCCGGCCGATATCCCGGCCGGTCCGCGTGCAGATCGTGACCGCATCCCCCGACTGGAAACTCCCGGTAATCCCGACGATGCCCACGGGCAGCAGACTGCTGCCAGCCCGCAGGGCCTGCTCGGCGCCCTCATCCACGGTGACCGTGCCGCGGGGCACCAGAGTGCCGGCGAGCCACTGTTTACGCGCCTGGCGCGGGGTCCGGCCGGGTAGAAACCAGGTACAGGCGGCGCCGTCCTCGATGGCCTGCAGCGGGAACAGGCGCTTGCCGCTGGCAATGACCGTGGCGCAACCCGCGTTCATGCAGATGCGGGCAGCGACGAGCTTGGTGATCATGCCGCCGGAGCCAAACTCGGTGGCTGAGACCCCCGCGAGCGCCTCGATTTCCGGCGTGAGTTCCCGCACTTCCGGGATCAGCCGCGCGCTGGGGTTCTGCGTGGGATCGCTGTCGTACAAGCCGTCGACGTCGGAAAGCAGCACGAGCACATCGGCGCTGGTCATCTCCGCCACCCGGGCACCCAGCCGGTCGTTGTCGCCGTAGCGGATCTCCTGGGTAGCCACCGTGTCGTTCTCGTTGATGACGGGAATCACGTTGAGCCGCAGCAGCGTCTCCAGCGTGTTGCGGGCATTCAGGTAGCGCCGCCGGCTCTCGGTGTCCTCCAGCGTCAGGAGCACCTGGGCCACGCGGATGCCCCGGGTGGCGAGCAGGTCCTGGTAAGCGTGGGCGAGCAGGATCTGCCCGGCAGCGGCGGCGGCCTGGGCATCTTCCAGCCGGCGTTGATCCCGGGAGAGGCCGAGGTAGGGCCGGCCCAGCGCAATCGCCCCCGACGAGACCACCAGCACCTGCTGACCGCGCCGCTGCAGGCGGGCCAGTTCGTCAGCGATGGACTCCAGCCAGGCACGATTGAGCTGGCCCGTGGCCTTGTCCACCAGCAGGGAAGAACCAATCTTGAGAACCAGCCGGGCAGCGCCTGACAGACTTGAACTGGGCAACCCGGCCATGGCTGCCGGTCTCAGGAGGTGGCAGTGAGTGCGGCGACGCCCCGGGCCACGGCCAGCGGCCCGCTGCGCACCACGGCCAGGATGTCCGCGTGGGCGGCCGCCTTGTTGATAAAGGTGTCGAGCCGGTGGGCGGCGCCGGTGAGTTCCAGCGTGTAACTGTCTTCCTCGTCGTCGAGGACCCTGGCGCCCTCCTGCCGGACCAGTTCCCGGATACGCTCCAGCCCGTCGTCGTGGAGCTTGAGCTTCAGCAGCAGCAACTCCCGCTCGATGTGCTCGCCGAGGGTCATATCCACGGTGTTGACCACATCCACCAGCTTGAGCAGCTGCAGGTTGATCTGGCCGATCACGTGGTCGGACCCCAGGGTAACCAGCGTCAGGCGGGAAACCTGGGGATCTTCGGTCGGCGCGACGCTCAGGGACTCAATGTTGTAGCCCCGCGTAGCAAACAGGGAGGCCACCCGCGCCAGCGCGCCGGCTTCGTTCTGCAGAAGAATGGAGATGATGTGACGCATGCGCGGCAGCATAGTCGCCCAGTTCAAACTCTATTGCAATGCGGGACTGGTTCGTTGAGACTCGTGGAATATCGTATTGCAATCCTGAATTTATGACCCCTCGCGCCCAGACTGCCGAAACTCTCCCCCACCCTCTCGCCGGCAAGCGCATGACCGGCGCCGAGATGATCGTCCAGGTTCTGGTGGACATGGGCGTCAAAACCATCTTCGGCTACAGCGGTGGCGCCATCCTGCCCACCTACGATGCCGTGTTCCGCTACAACGATGAGCATCGGGACGCCGATGGCAATGCCCCAATCCCGCTGATCGTGCCCGCCAATGAACAGGGCGCCGGGTTCATGGCGTCGGGCTACGCCCGGGCCAGCGGGCTGGTTGGCGTGTGCATGGTCACTTCCGGGCCCGGGGCCACCAACACCGTGACGCCCGTGCGGGATTCCATGGCCGACTCGGTGCCCATCGTGGTCATCTGCGGGCAGGTGCCGACGGGCGTGATCGGGACGGACGCGTTCCAGGAAGCCCCGGTCTCGGCCATCATGGGGTCGGTCGCGAAGCATGTCTTCCTGGTCACCAATCCGGACCGGCTGGAGGCGACCATGCGCACCGCCTTCGAGATTGCAGCGACGGGGCGCCCCGGCCCGGTCGTCATCGATATCCCGAAGGACGTGCAGAACTGGGTCGGCGAGTTCCAGGGCACGGGGCTTCTGCCCATCCATGCCTACCGTCAGCGGGTCGACGCGCTGGTGGCCAGCGAGATTTCCCCGCCGGCGGCCAAGTCCTTCTTCGAGATGCTCCGGGAGTCCCGCCGCCCACTGATCTACGCTGGCGGCGGCGTGGTCAACGCCAATGCGTCGGAGGCCCTGCGCCGCTTTTCCCAGCGCTTCCAGATTCCCGTGACGACCACCCTGATGGGCATCGGCGCCTTTGACACCACGGAGCCGCTGTCCCTGCAGATGCTGGGCATGCACGGCACACCCGCCGCCAACTATGCAGTCGAAGACTGCGACTTCCTCATCGCCGTCGGCGCGCGCTTCGACGACCGGGTGGCCGCCGTCCCCGAGAAGTTCGCGCCCAAGGCGAAGAAGATCGCCCACTTCGATGTGGACCCCTGCGAGATTGGCAAGGTCAAGGCCGTGCACTGGCACAACGTGGGCGTGCTGGAGCGCGACCTGTGCCAGCTCATCGCCTGGGCCGACCGGCATAAGATCACCACCGACTTCGGCCCGTGGCTTACGGAGGTTGCCGACCTGAAGCGCAACCACGCCATGAATTACGACCGGACGAGCGCGCTCATCCAGCCGAACTATGTGCTGGAGGAAATCAACCGGCACGCCCGGGGCGAAGCCATCATCACCACCGGCGTCGGGCAGCACCAGATGTGGTCCGCTCAGTACTTCGATTTCCGCCAGCCCCGGCTGTGGCTGACCTCGGGAAGCATGGGGACGATGGGCTTCGGCCTGCCGGCAGCGATCGGGGCCCAGTTTGCCCACCCGGAGAAGCTCGTCATCGATATCGACGGCGACGCCAGCATCCGCATGAATCTCGGCGAACTGGAAACGGTGACGACCTACCAGCTGCCCATCAAGGTGGTCGTCCTCAACAACTTCGGCGATGGCATGGTCAAGCAGTGGCAGAAGCTCTACTACCAGGGTCGCCTGTCTGCCACGGACAAGTCGCTCCATCGCAAGGACTTCGTCAAGGCGGCCCAGGCAGACGGCTTTGACTACGCGGTGCGCCTGGACCAGAAGGCCGACGTGCCGCGGGTCATCCGGGAGTTCATCCAGTTCAAGGGGCCGGCATTTCTCGAGGTCATCATCGATACCGAGGCCTGCGTGTACCCCATGGTCGGTCCCGGCATGGCCTACGACCAGATGATCACAGGGGACTTCATCCCCAGCCGGACGACCGTCAAAGACCCGGACGCTCCCGGCGACAACTCGATGTTCTGAGGCATAAAGGTACCGGACCTTAGTTGTTTGGTTTATTTAGTTGTTCGCCGCCAAACAACTAAATAAACCAAACAACTAAGGTCCGGTACCTCTTTGGGATTCGTCGATGGAGGCCATGTCCTTCGGGGTGCCGTGCTGGACCAGCAGGGCCTTCTTGCGCAGGAAGCGGAGCAGGCCGGAAGGGCCCATGCGGGACGCGCCG
>SHZI01000081.1 GCA_009692345.1 Gammaproteobacteria bacterium
TCGAAGCTCCGCAGCGCCAGCCCACACGCAGTCAGCAACGTGGTGGCATCCCGACGTATGCCCTGGGACTTTGCCTTGCTCGAGATCTTCATCTGGCCGAGCGGGTCCCCGATTTCGGTGGGAATGCCCACTTTGCTGGAGATCATGTCAGCGACCCCGGCAATATTGGCGCAGCCGCCGCAAACGAGAATCTGGTCAGGCTGCTCGCGGCTAACGCCCGAGGCGAGAAAGAACTGGAGTGCGCGGCTGACCTGCCGGGTCATGTCGTCAATGAAAGGCACCAGCACCTCGGGCTCATAGTTGCCCGGCAGTCCGCCTTCCTTCTTGGCGCGGCCGGCATCCTCAAGGCTGAGGCCGTAGGTGCGCATGATCTCTTCCGTCAGCTGCTGCCCGCCGAAGGAGAAGTCCCGGGTGTAGATGACCCGCGTGTCCTTCAGCACACTGAACGTGGTGTTACTCGCGCCGAAATCGACGATGGCAATCAGGTGCTGCATGCCGCCACCGGGCATCTGATGGGCGAGAAGGTTGCAGACGTTTTCCAGAGCAAAGGGCTCGACATCCACCACCCTGGCGATAAGCCCGGCCGCTTCCACGGCGGCCTTGCGCTGATCCACGTTCTCGGTCCGCGTGGCCACCAGCAGCACGTCGAGCATCTCGGGATCGCTGGCGGAAGGGCCGAGCAGCTCGTAGTCGAAGCTGACCTCTTCCATCGGGAAGGGGATGTGCTGATCGGCCTGGATTTCGACCTGGCCTTCGAGTTCCCGCGCGGAGAGCCGCCGCGGCATCTGGATGATTCTGGTGATGGCCGCATCGCCACTGATGGCGATCGCCGCATCCCGGGAGGTGGTGCCAGCGCGTTTCATCGCGCGACGAATGGCCGCACCAACCGCGGGCGCATCAACAATGGTCTTCTCGTTGATCGCGTTCGGCGGCGTTGGCTCGACGGCATAGCCCTCAGCGCGATAGCTTTTGCCACTCTGCGTCAGCTCGATGAGCTTGATCGAGGAGGCTGTGATGTCAAGGCCAATCAAGGGCCTGGAACGTGGGCCGAAAAGCACTGCTTTTCCCTTCTAACTCCAGAGGTTGCGCAAACAACGTCTTCGGCGCTTCACCCCAGCAATTTAACCACAGATCGCCGCCGATAGAAACGCGCTGTGACGCGCTGTGACGCGCTGTGACGCGCTTCACCGGCCGGGATCAAACCGGCCCCAGGACAGACCAAACCGACGGTCCGCCAGAATCTGGCGAGGGATGGTGTGGCGTGCCGAGGCACGTCCGCACCGGGAGGGGATCGTATGCAAGCGGCTGCAGACGGCTGACGCCCGATGGCGTCGTACTGTCCGGCAGCCCCGCTGTCATAGGACCCTGCACCCCTGATGGAGCCCCAAACTGTGGCTCCACACCTCGCGCAATCCCGTAGACCGGTGGCTTTGCGTCCCCACCTTTCGGTAGGTTTGCCCAAAGACCTGAGCCAATATGCATAATCGCATCGGCCCGCGCAAGGTACCTTTCCCGCTTCTGCATGAAATTACTCATCCGGGCTTTACTGGGGCTGGTCGGCGTGGCGCTGACCGTCCTTATTGTGGCGGCCGCCGGGGGCGCCGCCGCCTGGTATTACCTGTCCCCCGGCCTGCCGTCGGTCGCCAGCATGCGGGATGTCCCCCTGCAGGTCCCGCTGCGGATCTATTCCCGTGACGGACGTCTCATTGCGCAGCTTGGCGAGTTCCGCCGGATACCGGTGCGTTATGCAGACCTCCCCGAGGTGGTCGTGCGCGCGGTGCTGGCTGCCGAGGATGACCGCTTCTTTGACCACCCCGGGTTCGACTACCAGGGTCTGGGACGGGCGGGCGCGAATTTCCTGCTCACCGGTCAGCGTACTCAGGGTGGCAGCACCATCACCCAGCAACTGGCGCGGGCCTACTTCCTTACGCCGGAACGCACCTTCGTCCGCAAGGCCAAGGAGCTCCTGCTGGCCTTGCGCATCGAGCAGACCTTCAGCAAGGAAGACATTCTCGCCCTCTACCTGAACAAGATCTTCTTTGGTCAGCGGGCCTACGGGATCGCCGCGGCCGCGGAGGTGTACTTCGGCAAGGGCCTGAACCGGCTGTCAGCGGCTGAGGCCGCGCTGCTGGCCGGCATTCCCAAAGCCCCGTCACTGCTTAATCCCGTGTCGGACCCCGTCCGTGCCGGCGAACGCCGGGCGTATGTGCTCCGGCGGATGCTCGAACTCGATTTCATCGACGACCCGGCCTATACCGCTGCCCTGGCGAGCCCCGTCGAATCGAAGCTGCACGGCGCCACCGTGCAACTCGACGCACCGTACATTGCAGAAATGGTCCGTGGGGAAATGGTCACCCGCTTCGGCCCCGAAGCCACGAGCGGGGGCTACCACGTCGTGACCACCATCGACAGCAGGCTGCAGTCCAGGGCCGACCAGGCGCTGCGCACCGCCCTGCTGGAGTACGACCGCCGCCACGGCTTTCGTGGCCCCCTGGAGCGGGACGTGCTTGGGCGACTCGACGACAAGCTGCCCCGGGAAGCAGGGCTCCAGCGCCTGCTGGACGCCTACCCGGTGCATCCGGACCTCTTCCCCGCAGTCGTCACGGAACTCGGGAGCGACAATTCAGCAGTCTTCTATATTCACGACATCGGTCCTGTGACCGTGCCCTGGGCGGGCTTGCGCTGGCGGGCCTTTGTCGACGACGACACGCTGGGTACCGCGCCCCAGTCCGCCAGGGAGATGGTCGCGGCCGGCGATGTGGTGTATCTGCTCCGGACGGTCAATCGGGGCTGGCTCCTCGCGCAACTGCCCGCCGTACAGGGCGCCCTTGTGGCCCTCGACCCCAGGGATGGGGCGACCGTCGCGCTGGCTGGCGGCTATGACTTCTTCGCGAGCAAGTTCAATCGGGCAGTCCAGGCCAAGCGCCAACCGGGCTCCTCCTTCAAACCCTTTGTTTACTCGGCGGCTCTGGAACACGGCTTTACCCCGGCCACCATCATCAACGACGCCCCCATCGTGTTCGGTAACGCTGGCCCCACGGAAGACGAATGGCGCCCCCGGAACAACACGGGGCAGTTCTACGGCCCCACCCGGTTCCGGGAGGGTCTGGTGCAGTCCCTTAACCTGGTGTCGATCCGGATCCTGCTCCGGACGGGCGTGGGTCCAGCCATCCGGCACATCAAGGCCTTTGGTCTTCCGGACAGCGCCATGCCCCGCAATTCAACCATGGTTCTTGGCAGTGGCGCGGTCGCGCCCCGGGATATGGCGGCCGGCTTTGCCGCGTTCGCCAACGGCGGACATCGGGTGGAGCCCTATCTCGTCGAGCGTATAGAGGACTCCCGGGGAAATGTGCTCTTCGAGACGCCGCACAAGGCGGTCTGTCTCGCCTGCGCAGAGCAGTGGGACAGCGCTGCAACACCGGCCGTTTCCCCCGAGGCGGTCGCACTTCCCGTGGCAGTCGAGGCCCTGGCAGTCGAGGCCCTGGCCAGGGAGCCTGGCGACCTGCCCAGGGGGCGACCGGGACAGGAGCTCCCGGCCTATAAGGATGCGGCGGAGATGCTTGCCCAGGCGGAGTCCTGGCGCCCTCGGGTCAGCGAGACGCCGGAGTTTTTTGCGGGCCAGGACCAGGCGCCGCGAATCATCACGCCGGAGAACGGTTACCTGATGTACGACATGCTGCGTGATGTGATCCGCAGGGGTACAGGCCGACGCGCGCTGGCTCTGGGCCGGGCCGACCTGGCAGGCAAGACAGGGACGTCCAACGACCGCCGCGACGCCTGGTTCAGCGGCTTCAACCGGGAACTCGTGGCGACTGCCTGGGTAGGCTTCGATCAGGAACGGACGCTGGGTTCCCGGGAGGAAGGGAGTCGCACGGCACTGCCCATGTGGATTTACTTCATGTCCGAAGCGCTCAAGGGCGTGCCGGAAAGCCCCCTGCCACGACCATCCGGCATCGTGACCGCCAGGATTTCGGCGGACACGGGGCTGCTTGCTCTGGCCGGCACGCCGGACGGGATTTTTGAGCTGTTCAGGGAGTCAGACCTGGCAAGCCTTGGTGCAGACGCGGGTCACGGCCTCGGGGCAGGCGGCTTCGCAACGCCGATAGCCGATGACAATGAGATCTTCTGACCAGGGCAACCGTCGCGGAGCTGGACGACCAGCGCCACGGCGTGCGGAAGGACCCGATCATCGCCGCGCCACCGTGGCGGCAGAGGCAGCCCGGATCATTCAGGAAGAGGGTCTCACGGACTTCCGCGGCGCGAAGACCAAGGCAGCACTGCGCCTCGGCCTGGGGCGAAACGCGCCGCTCCCGGACAACGAGGAGATCGAGGCTGCACTGGCCGAACGTACGCGAATCTTCCACAGCGACACGCAGCCGGAGCTGCTCGCCGGACTGCGCCACGCAGCTTTCGAGCTTATGCGGGGCCTCGCTGCTTTTCACCCGCGGCTGGTGGGGGACGTACTCAGCGGCAACGCCACTCTCTACTCCAGCGTGGAGCTGCATCTGTTCAGCGACACTACTGAAGCCATCGGCAGCGCGCTGGAGGGGCTGGGCATTGGCTACCGGGATCTGTCGCGCCGGCATCGTCTGCGGCGTGATGCGGTAGAAGCGTTCCCGGGCTATCGCTTCGCGGCGCACAACCAGGAGTTCTCGAGTACCGTGTTTCCACTCCGGCTGCGGGGGCATGCCCCGCTGAGTCCGGTGGATGGCCGGCCGATGCAGCGCGCCAGCCTTAAGGAACTGGGGGAAATACTGAAGGTGCAGCCCCGGTAGGAGCGCCGACCGGCGCGAACTCTTCGGTATCGCGCCGGTCGGCGTTCCTACGAGGCGTTCCTACGAGGCGCCGCGCTTGCCGACGTCGATGTAGTCGCGGGTGGTCGGACCGGTGTAGAGCTGGCGGGGCCGACCGATGCGGCCATCCGGGTCGGTGATCATTTCCGTCCAGTGCGCCACCCAGCCGACGGTGCGTGCGATCGCAAACATGACCGTATACATCGACTTCGGAATGCCGAGGGCCCGGTAGATGATGCCGGAGTAGAAGTCCACATTCGGGTAGAGCTTCTTCTCGATGAAGTAGGGGTCTTTCAGCGCGATTTCCTCGAGCCGCAGAGCCAGTTCGAAGAGCGGCTGGTTGTGGCCGAGCCGGGCCAGAACCTTGTGGCAGGTCTCGCGAATGATCGTGGCGCGCGGGTCGTAGTTCTTGTAGACGCGATGGCCAAAGCCCATCAGACGGAAGGGATCATCCTTGTCCTTGGCCTTCGCAATGAATTTCGGGATGTTGGCTGACGTGCCGATCTCCTCGAGCATTTTCAGCACTGCCTCGTTGGCGCCGCCGTGCGCGGGGCCCCAGAGTGCCGAGATGCCGGCTGAAATTGCCGAGTAGGGATTGGTGCCCGAGCTGCCCGCCATGCGCACCGTCGAGGTGCTGCAGTTCTGCTCGTGATCCGCGTGGAGGATAAACAGCAGGTCGAGCGCCTCTGCAGCCACGGGATCAACGTGGTAGGGCTCGGCCGGCACCGCAAAGAACATATGCAGCAGATTCGAGCAGTAGCTCAGGTCATTCCGGGGGTAAGTAAAAGGCTGCCCCAACGAGTGCTTGTAGGCCGCCGCAGCGATCGTCGGCAGCTTGGCGATGATGCGGTGGGCGAAAATGTCCCGGTGCCGGGGGTTCAGAATGTCTGTCGTGTCGTGATAAAACGCCGACATCGAGGCCACCACGCCCGCCACCATGGCCATCGGGTGGGCGTCGTAGTGGAAGCCGGTGAACAGCCGGAGAATCGTCTCGTTCAGCATCGTATGAGTGCGGATCGTGCGATCAAACTCCACGAGCTGGCCCTGACTGGGCAGGTCGCCGTAGAGGAGCAGCCAGGCCACTTCGATGAACGAACTCTTGGCAGCCAGTTGCTCTACCGGATATCCGCGGTACATGAGGATGCCCGCGTCGCCGTCGATGAAGGTGATCTTGCTTTCGCAGCTGGCCGTCGAGCCGTAGCCGGGGTCGTAGGTGAAGAGACCCTCGCCGGTAAACAGGTTCCGGATATCGACGACGTCCGGGCCGGTTGTGCCGGCGCGGGATCTGAGTTCGAACTCCTTGCCCGAGGTCTTGTCCCTGACGGTGTAGGTCCGTCCGTCCTTCCTGGAGTCGCTCATGATCGTGTCCGGCTGGGTGCGGGCTGAATTGGTTCGCGATTATAGGTAAGGCGCGAAGCGAACGCACCCACCGGGATCACGATTCCAGTCCCGGAGAAAGTCAGGGCAGGCTGACCGGCCTGACTGACCGGTCAGGCTGGCCGGTCAGGCTGGCCGGGGCAGCATCAGCTGGGCTGGCTGTACCGGCGCCGGAACTTGTCGACGCGACCGGCGGTGTCGAGGGTCTTCTGCTTGCCGGTGTAGAACGGGTGACAGGACGAGCAGACTTCCACGTGCAAATCACGCCCCAGAGTGGAGCGTGTCACGAACTCGTTACCGCAACTGCAGGTGACCTTCAGATCGGTGTAGGCGGGATGGGTATCGGCTTTCATGGAGAGTCACCGTAAGGAGCTATGGGTGGGGCGTCGGGGCGCGAGAGGATAGCCATAAGCCGGCAGGGCCGCAAGGCATCGGGGCGGACACCACTTATCCACAGAACCTGTGGATAAGTCTGTGGACAGGCGTGCAACCCCCGCCTTTACTTCCGGCAGACAGCGCCAAATCTTAACGTTGGGGAAGTTTTAGCCATGCCATCTTCTATATTAAAAACATGAACTTACGCCATAGGCTGAGATACTCAACTTAGGCTCTGTCCCCTATCTGTCTGATATCTGGTGGCTAGGGGGACTCTGTGCGTAACCTGGCTTAACTGGGCCCCCCGCCGGACGCCAGCAGCGCCTGCAGCTGGGCCAGGGCCTGGCCCCGGTGGCTGCAGGCGTTCTTGGCCAGGGCATCCAGTTCAGCAGCGGCCAGTCCCGTGGCGGGATCCAGAAACAGGGGGTCGTAGCCAAAGCCGCCCCGGCCCCGGGGTGCCGGGAGGATCCGCCCTTCCCAGACCCCCTCGGCAATCAGGGGCGACTCGTCACCGGGACCCCGAAGCCAGACGAGGGCGCAACGATAGCGGGCGGTGCGCAGCGGATCAGGGACCCCGGCCAGTGCCCCCAGCAGCCGGGCATTGTTGGCCGCATCGTCGGCCTCCGCGCCGGCGTAGCGGGCCGAACGGATGCCCGGCGCGCCGCCCAGCGCATCCACTTCGAGCCCGGAATCATCCGCGAGAGCTGGCAGGTTCGTCAGCCGCGCGGCGTGGCGGGCCTTCAGGAGAGCATTGGCAAGGAACGTGGCACCGGTTTCCGCGACGGGCCGGATAGCGAACTCCGCCTGGGGTCGCACGCGCCACGCCGCGCCCAGCAGGGCCTGAAACTCCCTGACCTTCCCCGCATTACTGCTGGCCAGTACGAGGTCCGCCACGGCGAGCTCAGGAGCGGCGGCGCTGACCAAAGGCGGCTACCGCCGCGCTCTGCGCCTGCATGATCCCGCGCACTCCGGTGGCGGCGAGATCGAGGAGATTATCCAGTTCGTCCCGGCGAAAGGCATGGCCTTCCGCCGTGCCCTGCACTTCGATGAAGTGGCCGGCTTCGTTCATGACCACATTCATGTCGGTCTCGGCGCCGCTGTCTTCCACGTAGTCCAGGTCGAGTACCGGCTGGCCCCTGAAGATCCCCACCGAGACTGCGGCCACCTGGCCGTGGAGCGGACTGGAGGCGATGGCTCGCGTGGCGACCAGGCCCTGCACAGCCAGCACGAGGGCCACGTAGCTGCCGGAGATCGCCGCAGTCCGGGTGCCACCATCAGCCTGGAGCACATCGCAGTCCAGGGTAATCGTGCGCTCGCCAAGGGCCTCAAGATTGGCCGACGCGCGCAGTGACCGGCCGATCAGGCGCTGGATTTCCAGCGTACGCCCGGTCTGCTTGCCCTGAGCCGATTCCCGCCGGGTACGGGTATGGGTCGCCCGGGGCAGCATGCCGTACTCGGCCGTGATCCAGCCCCGTCCGGAATTGCGCAGGAACGACGGCACACCGTTTTCGATGCTAGCCGTACACAGCACGCGGGTCTCGCCAAAACTCGCCAGCACAGAGCCCTCTGCGTGGCGCGTGAAGCCGGTTTCGAAGCTGACTGCGCGGAGCTCTGCCAGCCCTCGACCGCTGGGCCTGGCTGTTACGGGTCCAGCACTCATTCTGCCGCCGCCTTACGCTGGCCCTTGGCGGGAGTCTTGCGGACGGCAGGCGCCTGGCCCGATGTCTGGCCCGATGCCTGGCCCGATGCCTGGCCCGATGTCTGACCCGACGTCTGGCCCGATGTCTGGCTCTGGGCAGAACTCGGGCCCCTGCCGAGGTAGCGGAGGGCAGCGGCGGACGTGTTGTCGCTGTAGGGGCCGCAGGCCCGGACGGCCTGCTCGCCGAGGCGTCGGAGCCCGCCGGCCAGCGCCTCTCCTTCGGCTGCGAGCGAACCGATCCGCTCGTCGCCCAGGCCAGACCACAGGCCATCCGTGCAGGCCAGCAGGACATCGCCGGGCGCGAGGGGCTTCTGGCGGGTGATGGCCATGCCGGGCAGCCAGGCATCGCCACCGAGGCAGCATTCGACCAGGTTTCGCATCGGGTGCGTGGCGATCTCTGCTTCGGTAATCACCCCCTCCTGCAGGAGCAGCTCCACGTGGCTGTGGTCCCGGGTGCGCTCCCGGACGGCGCCACCCCGCAGGTGATAAATGCGGCTGTCGCCCACATGGGCAAAGAAGGCAGCGTCATCCTGAATCAGGCACAAGGCGCAGGTGGCCCGGGGCCGGGATTCGAGGGGCAGGCGCGCCCCCAGGGTGACGAGATTCAGGTGGGCCCGGCCGATTGCCAGGTGGAGAAAACCGATCGGGTCGAAGACCGGGTGGGTGATGCGCTGGAAAGCATCCCGCACCGTTTCGATCGCCAGCTGGGCGGCCTTCGCGCCGTCCGCATGGCCACCCATGCCGTCCACGGCAATCAGCAGGACCGCGCGCTCGCCCGCCAGGACCTGGACCCGATCCTGGTTCTCCTCGCGATCGCCAATCAGGCTCAGGTCTGCAAACTCGACGCGCAAGGGAACTCCGGTGGAAACTTGTGAGCGAATCAAGAGTTGGTGTGTGCCAATCCGGGCCAGCGGCACTACAATGCCCGCTGTCGAAACAACACTGGCGGACCAGTCTAAGCGCCGCCCTCAATCGATGCACAGCATTTTTGCCCAAACCGTGGGGGCCGTCGCGTGATCCGGAGCATGACTGGCTTTGCGCGAGCCGAGACGACCACACCCCAGGGCCAGCTGCTCTGGGAAGTGCGGTCGATCAATCACCGTTACCTGGAGGTCCAGCTGAAGCTGCCGGACTTCTGCCGGCCACTGGAGGCCGACCTGCGCCAGCTCGCCACGAGCCAGCTCGGGCGTGGGCGGGTCGAGGCCAGCCTGTCCCTGCGACCCGCCGAAGGGCGAGCGCCCGCAGCACGGCTCAATGTGCCACTCGTGCGCCAGCTGGCCGGCCATCTGCATGCCGTCGCGGGCGAACTGCGCAGCGCGGCCTCTGTGAGTCCACTGGACGTCCTGCGCTGGCCGGGGGTGCTGGAGCAGGAAGAGCAGGATCCGACGGCCCTGTTTCCCCTGGTGCTCCAGTCCTTCGAGACGGTGGTGACTGACCTGAACGGTGCCCGGAGTCGCGAAGGCGCCCGGATTC
>SHZI01000082.1 GCA_009692345.1 Gammaproteobacteria bacterium
GGGTCCGGCAGCCCTTCAACGTCAATGCACTGGCGCAGGTGGCCGCGATAGCGGCCCTCGACGCCACGGACCATGTGCGCAGGTCCCAGGACCTGAACCGGGCTGGCGTGGCTCAGCTGCAAGCCGGCCTGGTCGGGTTGGGCTGGTCGGTGCCGGCATCAGCGGGCAACTTTGTACTGGCCGATACGGGCGGACCGGCGGCGCCCTGGAACGAGGGCCTGCTGCAGGCGGGGATCATCGTTCGACCCGTGGCCAGCTATGGCCTGCCGCGGCATCTGCGCATCACGGCGGGCTTGCCCGAGCAGAACGAGCGGTTGCTCCAGGTATTGAGAATGCTCCGCGAGAGGGGGGTGGGAGCCTGATGCAGACGAACTCCCAGCGATTTCTGGTGCAGCCCTCGACCCGCGTTGAGGGTTCCCTGCGCGTCCCCGGCGACAAGTCGATTTCGCACCGGGCGCTGATGCTCGGTGCAATCGCCGCGGGTACCAGCCACATTACCGGGTTCTTGCCGGGTGAGGACTGCCTGGCGACGCTGGCGGCCCTGCGGAGTCTGGGTATCGAAATTCATCAGAGGGACGCGACGACCATTGATGTGGTGGGGCAGGGCATGCACGGGCTTGTGCAAGCCAGTCACGGGCTGGACATGGGTAACTCGGGCACGGCCATGCGGCTTTTCATGGGTCTGCTGGCAGCCCAGCCGTTTGCATCGGCATTAACAGGCGACGAGTCGCTCGGCAAACGGCCCATGGAGCGAGTCGCCAAGCCACTGCGCCAGATGGGGGCAGACGTCCAGACGCTGAATGGTCTGCCCCCGGTCCGGATCCGAGGCGGCGCCGGTCTGCGTGGTATCCGGTTTGAGATGCCGGTGGCGAGTGCGCAAGTGAAGTCCGCAGTGCTTCTGGCTGGACTCTACGCCGCAGGTGAGACCACGGTGACTGAGCCGGCGGTGACGCGTGATCATACGGAGCGGATGCTGACGCGCCTTGGTTACCCGGTGCGCCGGGCAGGTCCGTCCGTCACGGTTGCCGGTGGAGGCAATCTTTCTGCAGCCCGGATCGACGTGCCGGGGGATCTATCCTCGGCGGCGTTTATGGTGCTGGCCGGTTGTCTCGCAACCAGCGGGGAACTGGTTATTGAGGGTGTCGGGCTGAACCCATCCCGCACCGGCATACTCCGCATCCTCCAGATGATGGCTGCCAGGCTCCGGGTCGAGATGGCTATCGATGATGGCGGCGAGCCGGTAGGTCGAGTAGTCATTGCTCCCAGTCGTCTTCGGGGCATCGAGATTCCGACTGAACTTGTGCCTCTGGCGATCGATGAGTTTCCAGTGATTTTCGTGGCGGCGGCGTTGGCCGAGGGTGAAACGGTCATTCGTGGTGCCGAGGAGTTGCGGCACAAGGAGAGCGACCGGATTCGCGTTATGGCTGACGGCCTCCGTGCACTCGGAGTCGATGTCGTGGAGTTACCCGACGGCGCCCGAATCCGCGGCGGCCAGCTGCGGGGGGGTGTCATCGACAGCGGCGGTGACCATCGCGTAGCGATGTCCTTTGCCGTGGGTGCTTCCCGGGCCCTGGGTCCCGTAAAGATCCTCAATACCGCCAATGTGGCGACCTCCTATCCCGGTTTTGTTACTCAGGCCCGCGGGATTGGCCTCGATATCGAGGCTGGTCCCGATGAGTGAGGCCGGGCTGACCCGGCCACCACCGGTACTGGCTATTGACGGACCGGGGGGGGCAGGGAAGGGTGCGGTCAGCCGTCTCGTTGCAGGCCGACTCGGCTGGCATTTGCTCGATAGCGGGGCCCTGTATCGCCTGGTGGCTCTGGATGCCCGGCAGCGGGGCCTGGGTTTCGAGGCGGAGCAGGCTCTGGCCGAGTTGGCTGCCCGCCTGGATGCCCGGTTTCAGAGCCAGGGCGACCAGACGCGCATCCTGTTGAACGGCCTGGATGTCACGGAAGCCATCCGTTCCGAGGCGGCAGGCGATGGCGCCTCCCGCGTGGCGGCGGTTCCGGGAGTCCGCCAAAGCCTGGTTGAGCGCCAGCGGCAGTTCCGCCAGCTGCCAGGCCTGGTGGCGGATGGCCGCGATATGGGCGGGGTCATCTTTCCTGATGCGGCTCTCAAGGTGTTCCTCACGGCCAGCCTGGAGGAACGGGCCCTGAGGCGTCATAAGCAGTTGAAGGACAAGGGTATTGATGTTAGCCTCTCCGCCCTTTCCAGGGACATGGTGGAACGTGACCGAAGAGATTCGGCCCGGGCCATTGCGCCGCTAAAGGCCTGCGACGACGCACGGATTCTGGATACGACGGGCATGGATGTGCCTGCAGTGGTAGCCATCGTCCTGGAGTGGGTAGCGGAACGAGTCGTGCCTTGAGTGCCTTTTGATCGTCTATAGCCGAAAGAATGAGCGACTGGGTCCGGTGGCGCACATGGCGTTTATCGGGTTTTTTTCTGAAACCGCTGCCCCTACGCTGGGTTAGCACACTTGAACCATAGGTCCGCCCCAGGGCGGTAATGAACACAAATGACGGATAATTTCGCCGAACTCTTCGAGCAAAGTCTCGCCAATACACGGATCAAGCCCGGCACCATCCTGATGGGGCTGGTGATCGAAGTTTCCTCCGAGGCCGTAGTTGTCAGCGCCGGCCTGAAGTCTGAAGCCGTCATCCCGGCCAGCCAGTTCAAGAATGAACGTGGCGAACTCGAGGTCAAGGTTGGTGACCACGTCGAAGTCGCTCTCGACTCCGTGGAAGATGGCTTTGGAGAAACCAAACTGTCCCGGGAACGCGCCAAGCGCGTCCGCACCTGGGAGGCACTTGAAGATGCCTTCGAGCACAGCAAGATCGTCAAGGGCATCATTAATGGACGGGTCAAGGGCGGGTTTACCGTTGACATCGAGTTCGTCCGGGCCTTTCTTCCCGGCTCACTCGTCGATGTGCGGCCAGTGCGTGACCCCTCTTACCTGGAAGGCAAAGAGCTCGAGTTCAAAGTCATCAAGCTCGATCGTCGACGAAACAACGTCGTCGTCTCCCGCAGGGCGGTCGTTGAGGCCGAGTACAGCCAGGAACGGGAAGCGTTGCTGGCCAATCTGCAGGAAGGCTCTACCGTCAAGGGCGTCGTCAAGAATCTTACGGACTACGGCGCATTCGTCGATCTCGGTGGCATTGACGGTCTCCTGCATATCACTGACATGGCGTGGAAGCGCGTCAAGCACCCATCAGAAGTTGTCACCGTGGGTGATGAGATTGAGGTCAAGATCCTGCGTTTTGACCGCGAGAAGAATCGCGTTTCCCTCGGCATGAAGCAGTTGGGTTCTGATCCCTGGGAGGCCATCTCCAGGCGGTATCCCCCCACGACGCGTCTGTTCGGCAAGGTCACCAATATTGCCGACTATGGCTGTTTTGTGGAGATCGAGGAGGGCGTCGAGGGCCTTGTGCACGTTTCTGAGATGGACTGGACCAACAAGAACGTCAGTCCCGCCAAGGTCGTACAGATTGGCGATGAAGTGGAAGTAATGGTGCTCGATATCGACGAAGAGCGCCGCCGTATTTCCCTTGGCATAAAGCAGTGCAAGACCAATCCCTGGTCGGATTTTGCCACCGGTTACAACAAGGGCGACAAGGTCTCCGGGAAGATCAAGAGCATTACTGACTTCGGCATATTCATCGGCTTGCCCGGTGGTATCGATGGCCTTGTGCACCTCTCCGACATCTCCTGGGATGTGCCTGGCGAGGAGGCAGTCCGAAACTACAAGAAGGGTGACGACGTCGATACCGTGGTTCTGGCGATCGATCCGGAGCGGGAGCGCATTTCACTCGGGTTCAAGCAGCTCGATCAGGATCCCTTCTCCAAGTTCCTGGCGGACAATCCCAAGGGCTCCATCATGAAGGGCATCATCTCGGAAGTGGATGCGCGTGGCGCTGTCGTGGATCTGGAAGGCGGAATCAAGGGCCAGCTCAGGGCCAGTGAACTCTCCCGGGATCGGGTCGAGGATGCACGCACCCTCCTCAAAGTCGGCGACGAAGTGGAGGCCCGGTTTACAGGTCTTGATCGCAAGACCCGCGTGGTGTCCCTCTCGATCAAAGCCAAGGACGCCCATGAAGAAGCCCAGGCGATGGAGAGCTATCGCAGTGATAGCTCATCGGGCAGTACCGCCACTACTCTGGGCGAACTCCTGAAAGAGCAGATCTCCAAGGCTAGCGACTCCTGACTTCGGTCGCCGCAGTAAGGGGTTGAACGGGGACGTTTGATGGGGACGCAGCGATGACGAAGTCGGACTTGATCGAGGTTCTGGCCCGTAAGCAGAAGCATCTTCCAACCAAGGACGTTGAGTTGGCAGTTAAGCATCTGCTGGATCTCATGAGCGATGCGCTGGCCGGTGGCCAGCGCATCGAGATTCGGGGTTTTGGCAGTTTCTCACTGCACTTCAGGCCGCCCCGCATGGGGCGCAACCCCAAGACCGGGAATGCCGTAGCCCTTGCCGGGAAGCATGTCCCGCACTTCAAGCCCGGTAAGGATCTCCGGGATCGGGTCAACGAGAACCGCCAGCTTCCGATCAAGGACTGATAACTCTGGCTTACGGGAGAATCCCGCAACTCTCCTTCGGCCCCGTGGAGCCCGCCAGATGATCCGCAGTTTGCTGGTTTCCATTCTTGTCCTGTTCTTCATTGGACTCGCCGCCGTTTTTGCTGCCTTGAATCCAGGTCGAGTGACGCTCGATTTCGCTTTTCTGGCAACTGACGTAGAGAAGTCACTCGCCATCATCGCGGCGGTCGGTTTCGGCTGGGTGTTCGGGGTCACCTGCGCCCTCTTTGGCATCCTCCGGCTGATGGCTCAGCGGCGGACCCTTCGGCGTGCTCTGCGACTTGCCGAGCAGGAGGTTCAGGCGCTCCGTAGCCTCCCGGTGCAGGATGCCGACTGAGTCCGCCTTTCTCTTTGCTGGGCTGCTTTTCCTGGCCGCCGCGCTTGGCTATGTCTTTGCCCGGTTCGGGGATTCTGACGAGGAGGATGCAGAGCAGTCGGCCCGAACGAATTTCCTGCGTGGATTCCGCTACCTGCTCAATGAGGAGTCTGATCGGGCCGTAGATGTGTTTACGGGCGCCGGTGACCTGAGCGACGATGCTATGGAAACCCAGCTTGCCCTGGGCACCTTGTTCCGCCGTCGAGGAGAGGTCGACAGGGCCATTCGCCTCCACGAGGACCTGGTGGGCAGGGCCTCCAGTACCGTCGCTCAGCGGGAGGCAGCGTCCTTTGCCCTAGCTGAGGATTATCTCAGTGCCGGTTTGTTTGATCGCGCTGAAGCACTTCTTGTGCAGCTGCGCAGTTCAAGGGCGCACGGCATGGAAGCGCTGGGCCGGCTGCTGCGGATCTGCGAGGTCACGAGCGACTGGGACAGGGCTGTCGACCTTTGCGCTGAACTGAACCGGGCCGCGCCCGGGCGGGTGAGTCCCTCCCAGCTGGCCCACTACTACTGTGAGCTCGCAGAGGTTGCGCGCCGGGACCAATTGCCTGACCTGGCCGGCGAGATGGTCAGTCAGGCAGAGGCCAGTGAGCCCGCCAAGGTAAGAACGGCACTGATCCGGGCAGACCTGGACACCGCTTCGGGACGACCCGCCGAGGCCATCGCTACTCTGGCGCGGCTTGGCCAGGCCCACCCGGCACTCCTCGGTGAGATTTTGCCCCGCCTTCTGGTCCTGTCGCCGGCCCTTAGGGGCGGGCCTGGCGTTGGTCAGGTCATTGATCAGCTGGCTGCGACACCAGAGGGCCTGCGTGGGATTGCGCTGGGAGTGATCAGGGACTCCCGGATTACCGAGCCTCAGGCCGTAAGGTATCTGGTTCAGTTTCTGGCGGGACAGCCTGCCTTAGGGGAGCTCCTGGCGCCCGGTGACGGCGAGTCCGGCCAGTCTCTGGCCAGGGTGCAGGCGCTCCGCCCACTGCTGCACAAGATACTGGGCGCTGGTGCCCGGTTCCAATGCGAGAACTGTGGCTACGGCAGTGCGGTTATGCACTGGCAGTGCCCGGGCTGTCGATCCTGGGACACAGTGCAGCCAGTTAACTCAACGGTGCTTGCGGGAATCCTCTCCTAGGTCATTACTGCATCAAGTCGGCGGAAACTCCGCTTCAATCGGAATGGCCTCGTTTCTTAGGATGAGCACGCTGTCAGCTACCGACAGATGTGTCATCCGCAGCCAAAGTAAAGGAGAGTCTCGTGCGCAGAATCATGTGCCTAAGCCTACTGGGGATACTTCCCGCGCTCGTCAACGCAGGGCCGGTGGACATCAACACGGCCGATGCCACTACCATCGCTCAGGAACTCAATGGCGTGGGAGCGAGTCGCGCCAAGGCTATCGTCGAGTATCGGGAGAAGAACGGGCGCTTTGCTACCCCGGAGGACGTTCTCAAAGTCAGCGGGATCGGCCCTCAGGTGCTTAAGTTGAATCGCGACAACATTCGCACGGGGCAGTCTCCCAAGCCCGCAAGCAAGCCGTAACAGCAGCTGGACGACGTGGCACCCACTGCGTCGTCCAGCTCATCCGGGCGCAGCATACTGCCTGGGGATTCGCTATGATGAAATCCTCTAGAAGGCAGTCCTCCGGAGCGTTCCGCATGCCGAGTCTCGTACGCACCGCCGTGTTTCCTGTCGCCGGGCGCGGCACTCGCTTTCTGCCGGTCACCAAGGCCATGCCCAAGGAAATGCTCCCGATTGTCGACAAGCCCCTCGTGCAGTACGCGGTTGAGGAGGCGCTCGAGGCAGGGGTGACACGTCTGGTTTTTATTACCGGGAGCAGTAAGCGGGCGATCGAGGACCACTTTGATCGCGATCCCGAACTGGAGCGCGCCTTGAGTGTCGCGGGCAAGCAGGACCTCCTGGAGGTCGTCAGGGCGATTCTCCCGGCAGGTGTTTCCTGTGTTTACATCCGGCAGGGCGAGCCTCTGGGCCTGGGGCATGCGGTTCTTTGTGCGCAGCCGGCTGTCGGTGATGAACCTTTCTATGTGCATCTGCCCGACGATCTGATCAAAGCCGATACTGGTTGCCTTACCCAGCTTCGCCGGCACCACGAGCAGTACCGGTCCAGCGTCCTAGCCGTTCAGGAGGTGCCTCAGGCCCGGACACGGGACTACGGTATTGTTGCCGTCGACGAAGCTCACCAGTTGCGCCAGATCGTCGAAAAGCCCGCACCGGAGGTGGCACCCTCGCGGTTGGCGGTTGTGGGGCGCTATCTGCTCACACCCGCGATTTTCGGCATACTCGAGTCGACGGGGCGGGGTGCGGGCGGCGAGATTCAGCTCACGGACGGCATTGCCCGCTTGCTGCAGGTTGAGCCCGTCTACGCACTGCCGTTCACTGGGCGGCGCTACGATTGTGGCAGCAAGCTTGGGTACATCGAGGCGACCTTGGACTACGCCCTCGCCGATGCAGCGCTTGCAGGCCCGCTACGGGCCCACCTGAGGACTCTTAGCTCATAAGTCCACTTGCGTTGAATTGGCTCCCCGGGCCGGATTCGAACCAGCGACCAACCGGTTAACAGCGCGACCCCTGAGGACCCAGCAGAACCCGACGCAACCCAATCAGAGGGTTAGTAGGGGTCCGAGGCACCCAAAGTGACGCTGGGTGATGCTGAGTCACGCGGATTGGTAGCAGCTTGGTAGCAGGGACGCGTTAGGTAACTGCCACCTTTCGCCGCATCACGCCCATCAGGCCCAGGGCGGAGCCAAAAAGAAAGACTGCTGGTGGGATAGGAACCACCGATGCCGTGATTGTCCAGTTAATCGGCTGATACTTCGCAGCGTATTTCGGCTGGGCATCCCATGGATCCCAAATCTTTTGGACGGCAGTATCAAAGTTCAGAGGTAGTGAAGCCGCTTCGTTTCCAGGGAAATACTCGGATGGAAACTCGATCTTGACGCCAGTGAAGTCCAGATAATCGAAAGCTTCGAGGTAGCCACCACGAATAGTTAAGAAATCACGCCGACCCACTCCAACCGGGTAGTTGAAGGTACTGAACATCAGGGGATTGGCGGTTGGGTCTACGCTCTTCACGTTGGTCGTTACATCGGGCGCTGGACCGGGGTTGTATTGATATCCCCCTACCGGCCGATTTGTGATCGTCATTACCGATGTCGCAGCTGGTCCGTAATACGCGTCCGTCGGATTGTTGCCCTCGGTAATCGGCAACCGCCAATCCGTGTCGGTTTCTAGCGTCCATACGAAGTGCGCCCCATCGAGCTGCCAGTAGTCAAGGCTCTGTATGAGTTGCAGATCACCCTCAAGGACATAGGTCAAAGGTGCAGCCTGCGCCATTGATTCCAATAGCAGACCAGCGAGTAGCGGAGCGACAAGTAGGAACTTCATCTACGCGTCCTGACGTTCCAACAAGAGGACTTTCCGCCGCATGACGCCCATCAGGCCGAGGGCGGAGCCGAAGAGCCAGGCGGCGGGGGGGATGGGGACTGGAGGCAACGGTACGCCAGTTTCGAACGTAGCACTTGTTAATTTTCCGCCGTCTATAGCCCCTACGAAGAAATCAACATTTTGCGAGGCCGAAAGAGGTACGGAAACGACATGAAGCCCACCACTAAGGGTTGCCGTGTAGTCGCGTTGTCTGGGGCCATTTCGATCAAGGTAGACGGACCAGTCATACTCGCCTTCAGTTCGGTGGACCACACTAAATGAAACTAATTGAAAGCTGTTACTCCCAAAGGCCAGGCGTAGGCGTTCATTCTCTCCTCCGACGTCAATGAAACCGGTGTTGTCGGGACCATAGGACGAGAGAGACTGATCGACCCCCGCACCATTCTCGTCTCGGTCGACATCGAACCCAGGCGTAACAAAGCCGGTATTGTCGTCCAGACCCCACAGCGTAGCGCTATAGGTGCCCGTGGTATCTAGAAGCGTAACGGACGGGGCGACGATTGGCGGACCAGTTAGATCAAATGTAATGAGCGCAGCCTGCGCTGTGAACGTCGAGATGCAAAGCGTCAGCGTGATAGCTATGGATCGAAACATGAGTCGCCCCCGTCGTGTCGTTATCGGCACAGGCCAACCCGGCCCGGCTCGTTGTTAGAGACTGAGGCTACACCTCCCCAGCCCCCAACGGACTAGGTATTGGCCGCAGGGGCCGTTACGTCAAAGCGCCTCGCAACGCCCGATACAGGGGAGCGGCTTCGGTACTATTGCCGTAATGCCACCCAAACACGCTAAAGCATCTCTTTACGTTCGCTCGGGTCTGTTCGACGCCCTAGAGCAGTTCCGTGACCTGGAATCCCGCATCGAGGCTCTCCAGACCCCTGGAGAGCGTGGCGCGGCCTTTGAAGTGTTCGTCGAGGCGTACCTCGCCACACAAAAGACGACTCAGGCCACCGAGATTTGGCCTGAGGGCAAGATTCCACCAGCGGCATCGAAGCAGCTCAACCTGGGTGTCCGGCACGGTGTCGGGATCGATGGCGTCTACACGGTTCCCGGCGGTGCCTACTACGCCTACCAGGTGAAGTTCCGGACTGGTCGGACCCCACTGCCGTTCAATGACGTGGCCCCGTTCTTCGGGATTACCGAGGCGTTCGCCCAGCGGGTGCTGATCACCAACAGCGACGACCTCGCCTCGCAGATCAACG
>SHZI01000010.1 GCA_009692345.1 Gammaproteobacteria bacterium
GTCAGGGCGTGGGCGCGGACCTTGTCCACAAAGGCGTTGCCACCCAGGCCGCTCTCATCCACGTTCGCCACGTACATCACGGGCTTGGCCGTGAGCAGGAACATTTCGGCAATGGCCTGCCGGTGTTCCTCCGGGATCGGGAAGGTTCTTGCAGGCTGCCCCGCGTCGAGATGACTGCGAAGCTGCTGGAGCAGGTCCCGCCGCGCCACGTCTTCCTTCTTGCCGGCCCGGGCTGCCTTCTCGGATTTCTCGGCGGCTTTCTCCACCCCGGCCAGATCCGCCAGCAGCAACTCGGTGTTGATCACCTCGATGTCATGGATCGGATCGATGCGGCCTGCCACGTGGATCACGTCGTCGTTCTCGAAGCAGCGCACCACATGGGCAATCGCGTGGGTCTCCCGGATGTTGGCGAGGAATTTGTTGCCGAGGCCCTCGCCCTTCGAGGCCCCGGCCACGAGCCCGGCGATATCGACGAACTCCACGGTGGCCGGCAGGATTTTCTCGGACTTCGCGATGGCGGCCAGTGGCTGCAGCCGCAGGTCCGGCACGGCGACCACGCCCACGTTGGGGTCGATGGTGCAGAAGGGGTAGTTCTCGGCAGCGATACCTGCTGCCGTCAGCGCATTAAAGAGAGTGGACTTGCCGACGTTGGGCAAGCCGACGATGCCGCATTGGATGGCCATGGCAGTGAACCGGGACTGAATCGGGCCGCCATGATACTTGGTCCCGGCACTGCTGCACGGTCGCGGAAGGCACTGGCCCGGGGCGAAGCTTTGTTAGGATTGCCACCGAACCAGAACCAAAGGCCCGTCCATGCTCCAGACCTCGATTGCCGGCAGCCTCCCCCGCCCCGACTGGCTGGCCGAACCTGAAACCCTCAAAGGCGCCTGGAAGCTCTCCGGCCAGGCCCTGGAGGACGGCAAGCGCAAGGCGGCCGCCGACTGGCTGCGCCACCAGGAAGATGCGGGCATCCAGATCGTCACCAACGGCGAGGTGTTTCGCACCCACTTCGTCCACGGCTTCCTGGAAGGCCTGACCGGCATCGACTGGCAGCAGATGACCCGCATGGGCATCCGCAACAACCGCTACGAACTCGACGTGCCCACTGTCGTGGGGCCGCTGTCCCGGCCGGCGGCGGTGCATCTCGACGAGGTGCGCTTCAGCCGCGCCCAGACGAAAGCCCAGTTCAAGTTCACTCTTCCCGGCCCGATGACCATCTGCGACACGATCGCCGACGGCTACTACGGCAGCCGGCCAAAGATGGCCCTGGCCTTCGCCGACATTCTCAATGCGGAGGCGAAGGAGCTGGAGGCGGCGGGGGTCGACGTCATCCAGTTCGACGAGCCGGCCTTCAACGTGTTCATGACCGAGGTCAAGGACTGGGGCATCGAAGCCCTGCACCGGGCCATCGACGGACTCAAGTGCACGACGGCCGTGCACATCTGCTACGGCTACGGTATCCAGGCCAACCTGGACTGGAAGAAGTCGCTGGGCAGCGAGTGGCGCCAGTACGAGGAGATTTTTCCGGCGCTCAATGGCAGCCGCATCGATCAGATCTCCCTCGAGTGCGCGGGCTCGAACGTGCCCCTGTCCCTGCTCCGGCTCCTGCCGGACAAGCAGCTGATGGTCGGCGCGATCCAGGTCACGGGCGACCGGGTCGAGTCGCCGGCAGAAGTGGTGGCCACCCTGCGCGCTGCTGCCGAGCACGTGGAACTGGAACGCATCCTGCCCTGCACCAACTGCGGCATGGCGCCCATTGCCTACGACGCTGCGCTGGGCAAACTGCAGGCGCTGGGCGCCGGGGCTGAACTGCTCCGGCAGGGACGCCGGAGCTGAAGGTGATGGGACGCGTCCCCGGGCAGACGCTGGCTCTACTGCTGCTGGCGGCAGGACTCTGCAGCCCCGGGCAGGCCCAGGGCCCCGAGCAGGAGCAGGGCCCCGAGCAGGAGCAGCAGCAGGATCAGGTTGCAGAGCAGGTGCCAGTGCCGGGTCCCCGTTACTGGTTCCTCGACCGCCTGGGTGCGGGCGACCTGGTCCCGGCGGACTGGGCTCTGCTGCGGCAGAACATCAACCTCGCCCTCTATGCACTGTCGGATGGTGAGTCCGTGGGCTGGACCGACCCCCAGTTCGGGCACTCGGGCAGTGTGCGGGTGGTCAGCACCGTGACCGAGGGCGACCGGGTGTGCCGGAAACTGCGGGTCAGCGTGGATGCGGATGCAGGCAGCGATGACGGCATCTTCGAACTCTGCCGCTCGGGCAGCACCGGCTTCTGGCAACTCACGACCAGCACGCTGGCCCTGCACAACGACTAGCCCGCGGGACCGAACTCCCCGGTGGAATCAGAGCGCGGCGTGGCCGAATGCAGCTGGTGCATGGCCCGCTCGAGCCGCGACGGCTCCAGGCCCGACCGTTCCACGACAGAGCGCGCCAGCACTTCGACAGCACTGATGCCGGCGGCCATGGCGTCGAGGATCTGGAGGCGCTCATCCTTGCCCGGCGCGTGGAGCACGTAGCCCGTAACCAGGTCCCGGTGACCGGGATGCCCGATCCCGATGCGCAGGCGCAGGAAGTCCGCGCCGCAGGTGGCCAGGATATCCCGGAGGCCGTTGTGGCCCCCGTGCCCACCACCCTTCTTCAGGCGGGCCCCGCCCGGGGGCAGGTCCAGCTCGTCGTGGATAACGAGCAGCTGCTCGATGGAGAGGTTGTAGTAGTCCAGCACCTTGCGCACGCAGAGCCCGCTGCGATTCATGAAGGTGTCGGGCTTGATCAGGCGGACCGCCCGGCCCTCAAGGACACCCCGGCCCTCATCCCCATGGAGGTTGGACTGCGGCGAAAAACGGCTGCCGATATGGGCCGCCAGCTGATCGAGGAACCAGAAGCCGACGTTGTGCCGGTCGCCGGCGTGTTTCGGCCCGGGATTGCCGAGGCCGACGATGACGAGGGTGTCAGGGCTGCTTGCCACGCCGACGAAGATAGCACCGCTACCAAGAAAAAGGCCGCGCACTGCGCGGCCTTTTTCCGTCGGTGGCAGCCGGAGCCGCGCCTACTTCTTGTCGCCCTTCGCCGCGGGCTTGGCCGCCGCCGGTTTGGCGCCAGCCTTGCCCTTGTCGCCGCCCGCCTTGTCGCCGGCTTTCTCGGCACCGGCAGCAGCCTTGTCGCCGGCTTTCTCGGCACCGGCAGCAGCCTTGTCGCCCGCCCCCGGAACCGCAGCCACATCGGCCGTGGCGCCCGGCACAACCGCCACTTCCTCGACGGCGCGCAGGACGTGCACGTGCACGACCGGCAGGTCGCTATCGGAGTTGGCCAGGAAGCCCGGCACGTCGACGCCCTTCGGCAGCTTGAGATCCCGGATATGCAGCATGTCGTTCAGCTGCATGGGCGCAATGTCGACCTCGATGTATTCCGGCAGATCCTGCGGCAGGCAGCTGACTTCGAGTTCCGTCAGCAGATGCGAGACGGAGGCACCGCCCAGCTTCACGCCGACTGAAAGCTCCTCGTTGATGAAGTGCAACGGGATGGTCATGCGCAGCTTCTCGGTAGCCACGACCCGCTGGAGATCGAGGTGCAGGATGGCGCGCTTGGCCGGGTGGGCCTGGTAGTCGCGCACGATGGCCTGCAGCTTCTTGCCATCGAGGGTCACGGTGAGAATGCTGGAGAGGAAGGCCTCCTGGGCCATGTTTTTGTGCACGGCGTTGGTGTCGAAAGCCACGCCCGTGGGGGCCTGGCCGCCACCATACATAATGCCGGGGATCTTGCCTTCACGACGCAGGCGGCGGCTCGCACCTTTCCCTGCATCGCGCCGGGTTTCCGCGGCGAGACTGAACTGATGTGCCATTGAAATACTCCTTGGATTTTTGGTGTTCCGGGCCCCCTGCGACCAGGGGCCCGTCCCGAACGGGGCGCGCAGGATAGCACGGGCCGGGGAGATAGCCGTGGGGCAGCCCGCGACCGCCGGCTGGAGACCCCGGCCGCTACCGGGAGTACCCGGTGAGCGCGGCCGAGGCACACAGCCGTCGGCCGCTCGGCACAGGTACCGGGCCTCTGCCCAACGCGCAGCGGACCGACGGTGGGTGTCCTGTCCGGCGCTCACCGGGTACTCCCGGTAGCGGACAGGATTTCCCGCCGGGGGGACGCGGACTACGGAGTGCTAACCGGTCAGTCCAGGTAGAGGGAGCTGACCGACTCCGCAGAACTGATGCGCCGCATGGTTTCGCCCAGCAGTTCGGCCACGCTCAGCTGCCGGATCCGGCCGGTGGCCAGGGCGGCCGCCGACAGGGGAATAGTGTCGGTAACCACCAGTTCGTCGAGCTGGGAAGCCCCGATGCGGTCGACGGCTGGTCCCGACAGGACAGCGTGGGTGACATAGGCCAGCACCTTCTCGGCACCGTGCTCCTTCAGCGCCACAGCGGCCTGGCACAGGGTGCCCGCCGTATCCACCATGTCGTCGACCAGCACGCAGACCTTGCCCTCGACCTCACCGATGATGTTCATGACCTCGGAGACGTTGGCCCGGGCCCGGCGTTTGTCGATGATGGCCAGATCCGCGTCGTCCATGCGCTTGGCGATGGCCCGGGCGCGCACCACGCCACCGACGTCCGGCGATACCACCACCATTTCCAGGTACTTCTGGCGCCACAGATCGCCGAGCAGGACCGGCGACGAATAGACGTTGTCCACGGGAATCGAGAAAAAGCCCTGAATCTGGTCCGCGTGGAGATCCACCGTGAGCACGTGGTTGATGCCGGCCTCCGAGATCATGCGGGCCACCATGCTGGCCGTGATCGGCACCCGGGCCGCCCGCGGCCGGCGATCCTGCCGGGCGTAGCCAAAGTAGGGAATCACCGCCGTGATGCTGGCGGCGGAGGCCCGCCGGCAGGCATCCGCCAGCACCAGCAGCTCCATGAGGTTGTCGTTCACCGGCGGGCAGGTGGACTGCACGATGAAGACATCCCGGCCCCGGACATTCTCGTGGACCTCCACCAGCACTTCGCCGTCGCTGAAGCGGCCCACCTGGGCACGCCCGAGGGGCTGCATCAGGTGCTTGGCAATGCGTTGTGCCAGTTCGGGATTGGCATTCCCGGACAGGATCGCCAGGTTCGGTACGTCCATCGACAAGTGGCTGGTCCTCATTAAAGAGTAGCTGGGGCGGTAGGATTCGAACCTACGTATGGCGGGATCAAAACCCGCTGCCTAACCACTTGGCTACGCCCCAAGTGCATCTGTTCAGAGGCGCAAGCATAACCATGCGCCGCCGCGCAATCTTACGCTGTCAGAATCGCCACTGGTCAATCACGAGACGGATCCGTCCCACCGCACTCTGCAGGACGAGCTTGCGGGGCAGGGCAATTCTGCCCTCGGTCCGGTACTCGTCGAAACTGACCACCCAGCCGTCCTGGGTCAGACTGGCCAGCAGGCCGGTACTGTCCAGGGTTTCACTGGCTGGCGAAGCCAGGCCTGCCAGACCGACCAGCCAGCGCCGGGCATCGGCCATGGGCAGCGACCAGCCCAGCTGCTCCTCAAGAAAGCGCTCGGCGGCATCCGGCCCGGCGTAGTCGACGGCGACTTCGCCCTGGCCGGACAGCACCGTAAGGCGGTCGGGATCCCAACGGATTTCCCGGGCCTCGGCCCCGAAGGGACCAGCCACCCGCAACACCGTGCGGTCGCCGGTCTGGAGCCAGGTGAAGCTGCCCTGCCCGCTGGCCCCGGCTGTTTTCAGGGCAATCCGGCCCCGCGCCTCCCAGGTGTCGACAGCCTCGATAGCGGCCCGGCGCCCGGCCGGACTCAGGCGGGGTTCGCCGGGTCTCGGCGTAGTCGCACAACCGGCGAGTAAGCCGCAGGCCAGCGCGACCAGCAGGTGTCGCGTCGCTGAGGGACAGGGTCGGAACATGGGCTAGTACAGCAGGCGTTCGGCGGTATCCCGCACCGGCTTGCTGTCCGGGTACGCGACCGCTGCGGACCAGAGGAGATCAGTAGCAGCGGCCCGGTCACCGAGTCGCCAGAGCACCTCAGCGAGATGACTGGCGATTTCTGGATCCGGCAGCCGCTCCAGAGCCTCTTCAAGATGACTGCGGGCCTCCTCGGTACGCCCCAGCTTGAAGAGGGTCCAGCCCACACTGTCCTGAATGGCCGGGCTCTCCGGCAGGATCGCGTAAGCACGCCGCACGTAACCCCAGGCTTTCCGGGCCTGGCTCGTGCGGGAGGCCAGCAGGTAACCGTAGGCATTGGCAGCCAGGGGATCCTCCGGCGCCAGATCAGCGGCGGCCTTGAGGTCTGCCACGGCCTCAGCCAGGCGGCCCTGCTGCTCGAGGAGTGCGCCCCGGGAGAGCAGCACCGAGAGGGAGGCGGGCTTGTACTGCAGCGCCTTGCCATAGATCGCCAGCGCATCATCCGGCCGATCAAGCAGCTGGAACAGCTGGGCCTGGTATTCCAGCACCTCGAAGACCTGCCCGGGGCGGTCCTCCGCAAAGCGGGCGAGGTGCTCGATGGCCCGCTCGGGGGAGTCGGACCGGGCCAGAATGTCGGCGATGGCCAGCTGGGCGGGCAGCAGGTAGGTCCCGGAGCTGATGCGCTCGTAGAAGCGCTGGGCAGACTCCGCATCCCCCCGCTGGGCAGCGATCTGGGCGCGGAAGTAAAAGGCCTCAAAGCGCAGGGGGCCGGCATCGTCGAGCCGGTCGAGGCGCCGGTCGGCAGACTCCAGATCACCGCTGGCGAGGTCCAGAAAGGCCAGCGTGCGCTCGATTTCCGGCCGGTCACCGTACTGCACCGCGAGGGCTCCCAGCTGCTGCCGCGCCTCGGCCGTCTGGCCGGCGTCCGCCAGCAGCCGGGCTGCTTCGATTGCCACGAGGGGGTCAGGACCCTCGTCGCCGGGGATTTTTTCCGCGCGGGACTCGTCACTGGTTACCGCCCTGGGGTCCGGCATGAGCGCCGCCAGTTGCGCCAGGGCTTCCTCCTCCCGGCCGCTGGCCGCGAGGGCCCGGGCGACCAGCAACTGGGCCTCTTTCCAGCCCGGAGCGTCCTGGGCAGCGATGGCCCCGGCACCCAGCGCCAGGGGGTAATCCCGGGAACGCAGCGCGGCGGTGCCCAGCGCCAGTTGCAGTCCGGGAGCCAGCGGGTCCAGCGCGGTGAGGCGGGCCAGCAAACGGGTGGCCAGCGCGGCGTTGTCTTCGGCCGCCAGGTCGGACGCCAGTGCCAGGTACACCTCGTCCCGGCGGGGCTCCCCGGGCCCGAGGGCCGCGAGGAAATCGGGGACGGCAGCATCCACCGCATGCCGGCGCAGCTTCAGGCGTCCCAGGACCTCCCGCGGGAGCGGATTCTCCGGCGCCAGCGCTGCCCAGCGCGCGGCCGTCTGCTCGGCCAGCGCGTCGAAGCCGGCGCCGAACGTAAACTGGGTGGCCCGTTCTGCCACCGCCACATCCGGCGAGGCGTCAGCCGCCGCGGTGAAGGCCCTGGCCGCGGCCAGCAAGTCCCGCTCTTCCAGCGCCAGTTCGCCAGCACTGATCAGCTCTTCAGCACTCAGCACCCCGGGGGGGGCAGCAGCGACGGCGTTCGGGAGAACACCCAGAACAGCCAGCAGCACTGCGAGCCGGGCCAGGGGACGGAAGCATGTGGGGTAAGGTGCGCGGTTAGCGTCGGGATTCACATCAGGGATAATAGCGGGAATGCAGGCCTCCATTGTTGAAAAGCTCGAGAAACTCGTCGACCGTTCCGAGGAACTCGGCGAGCTCCTGAATGACCCGAAGATCATCAGCGACCAGGCCCGGTTTCGGGATCTGTCCCGGGAATACTCGCAACTCACCGCCGTGGTCAGGCTGTTTCGGGAATGGCGCAGGACGGAAGCAGACCAGACTGCCGCCGCGGACATGCTGAACGACAGCGACGCCGAGATCCGGCGCCTGGGCCAGGAAGAAACCGGCCGCATCCGCAGCGAACTCGAGGCACTGGAAGCGCAGGTCCGCCTGCAGTTGATTCCGAAGGATCCCCTCGATGACAGCAACATCTATCTGGAGATCCGCGCCGCGGCCGGCGGCGACGAGGCCGGCCTCTTTGCCGGCGACCTGTTCCGCATGTACTCCCGCTACGCGGCTGACCGGGGCTGGCAGATCGAGGTCGTGAACTCGCAAAGCAGCGAGCACGGTGGCTTCAAGGAAATCATCAGCCGGATCGTCGGCCGCGGCGCCTTCTCGCGCCTCAAGTTCGAGTCCGGCGCCCACCGGGTGCAGCGGGTCCCGGCCACGGAAGCGCAGGGTCGCGTCCACACCTCAACCTGCACCGTGGCCGTCCTGCCCGAACCGGAGGAGATCGACGGCATCACGATCAATCCGGCAGAGCTGCGCACGGACACCTACCGGGCTTCCGGGGCCGGCGGCCAGCACGTCAACAAGACGGACTCTGCCGTGCGCATCACCCACCTCCCCACGGGGCTGGTCGTGGAGTGCCAGGACGAGCGCTCCCAACACAAGAACCGCGCGCGGGCCCTCGCCCTGCTCAAGGCGAAGTTACTGGACCAGGCCCGGCAGAAGCAGCACAACGAACAGGCGGCCCGGCGCAAGAGTCAGGTCGGTACCGGCGACCGTTCCGAACGCATCCGCACCTACAACTTTGCCCAGAGCAGGGTCACCGACCACCGCATCAATCTCACGCTCTACAAGCTGGACGACGTTCTTGCCGGCAAGCTGGATGGCGTCATCGAGCCCCTCATCAACGAATACCAGGCCGAGCAGTTGGCCGCCCTCGAAGGTTGATTTCTCATGCAGACGCCTTTCCCCTCACTGATTGACCGGATTGGGAACACCCCGCTGATCCGCCTCAACCGGCTCTCCGACGCGACCGGCTGCGAGATTCTCGGCAAGGCCGAGTTCATGAACCCGGGTGGCTCCGTGAAAGACCGGGCCGCGCTCGGCATCGTCCGGGACGCCGAGCACCGGGGTCAGCTGGGCCCTGGCGGGATCATCGTGGAAGGCACCGCGGGCAACACCGGGATCGGCCTCGCAGTGGTGGGCAACTGCCTTGGCTATGCCACGGTCATCGTGATGCCGGACAACCAGAGCAGAGACAAGGTGGACACGTTGCGGGCTTATGGCGCGGAGGTCCGGCTGGTGCCGGCAGTGCCCTTCAAGGACCCGAACCATTTCGTGCACACGTCCCGGCGGCTGGCCGAAGAACTCGCCGCTGCGGCCCCCAACGGCGCCCTGTGGGCCAACCAGTTCGACAATGTCGCCAACCGGGATTTCCACACGCAGACCACCGCGGCCGAGATCTGGGAGCAGACGGACGGGCGGGTCGACGGCTTCATCTGTTCGGTGGGCACCGGTGGCACGCTCGCCGGAACCGCGCGGGGCCTGCGGGCTCGCAAGCCGACCGTGCAGATCGGCCTGGCGGATCCGGAGGGTTCGGCACTCTTTAATTACTACACGAGCGGCGAGCTGCGGGCCGAAGGCAGTTCCATCAGCGAAGGCATCGGCACCAGCCGCATCACGGCCAACTTTGCGGACACCCCCATCGACCACCCGTTCCAGATCCCGGATCGTGAGGCGATTCCCCTGGTGTACGACCTGATCCGCAGCGAGGGCCTCCTTCTGGGCGGCTCCAGCGGCATCAATGTGGCGGGCGCCGTGCGCCTGGCCCGCGCGCTCGGTCCCGGCCACGTGATCGTGACGATCCTCTGCGACTCTGGATTACGCTACCGGCAGCGACTCTTCAACCGGGAATTTCTTGCGGGGCGGGGACTGACAATGCCCGAATGGCTTAAGCTGGACGCATGAAAAACTTTACCCCAATTGCTGAAACGCACTGTGGGAGCGCCTTGAGGCGCGATCGAGTGAATTCGCGCCTCAAGGCGCTCCTACGGGCGCTCCTACCTGTGCTGTGCCTGACGATCAGTGCTGGCCATGCCCAGGAATTGGCCGAGCCCACCCCACCCGCCCGCAACACCCCCCAGTGGATTACCCGGAGCGATATCGCTGCCCAGCTGCTGCTCGATGTTTACGCGCGCTTTTACCCGGAACAGGCCGGCGAGATCGGCGTGACGGGCGTTGACAACCGGGTCATCGATCTCGGGCCGGCACTCACGGAGCGGGTCCAGGCAGCTTTTAAATCCACCGCCGGGTTACTCGAGGCGCGCCTCCCCCAGGAGCAGAACCCACGGGTTCGTCAGGATCTGGAGATCCTCCGCCAGGACGCGCTGCTCCGCGCCGCCAGCGCAGAAGCAGACCAGCGCTACCTGCTGCCGAACTTCGACGTGGCAGAGCATATCTATGGCGGGGTCCGTGCACTGCTGACTGATCAGGTGGCGAAGGAACGCTATCCCTCGGCCGTGGTGCGCCTCACCCGCTACGCCGGACTCGAGGCAGGCTATATCCCCCTGGCCGTGCTCGCCGAGGCCCAGACCCGGGAGCAGCTGGGCACCCTCGGCCTGCTCTTTCCCCACAAGGGTGAGCTCGAGCAGCAGATGGCCAACAGCAGCCAGCACCTGGACGGGGTCCAGCAGCTCCTGGACCAGTTTAAGGTCCGGGGCGGCGACAAGGCGCTGAAGGAACTCCGGGGGCAGGTCGCCGCCTGGAATGACTTCCTGACGCGGGAAGTCCTGCCAAAGGCCCGGGAAGATTTCCGGTTGCCGGCGGATCTCTACGCGCTGCGGCTCCGGGCAGTCGGCGTGGACATCCCGCCAGCGGAGCTCGCCGCCCGGGCCCGGACAGCGTTCATCGACATTCGCAACCAGATGGTCGCCCTGGCGCCGCTCGTGGCCCGGGACCTGCAAATGGAGAGCACGGATTACCGGGGCGTCATCCGGGTGCTGCGTTCCCGCCAGCTCGAAGGGGGTGCCGCTCTGCCTCTTTACCGGGAGCGGCTGGCGGCCATCGAAGAGATCATTCGCCGCGAGAAGATCGTGACGCTGCCGGAGCGCGAGGCAATCATCCGGCTGGCCACCGCCGCGGAAAGCGCCTCGACGCCGTCTCCGTCCATGCACCCGCCACCTTTCGTGAACAACCAGGGTGAGCGCGGCGAGTTCGTGCTGCCGTTCATCCCGCCACCGGTGGCTGGGGCGGCACCGGGCCAGCGCCTCGAGGACTTCAGCTTCGACGCCGTCGCCTGGACGCTGACGGCCCACGAGGCCCGTCCGGGTCACGAACTGCAGTTCGCCAGCATGGTGGAAAACGGCGTGTCCCTGGCCCGCGCCCTCTTCGCCTTCAACAGCGTCAACGTGGAAAGCTGGGCCCTCTACGCTGAAGCCGAGATGCAGCCCTACCTGCCCCTGGACGGTCAGTTGATCGCCCTGCAGTTCCGGCTGCTCCAGGCGGCGCGAGCCTTTCTTGATCCGGGACTGCAGCAGGGGGAGATCACACCGGACGAAGCCCGGCGCGTCCTCACCGCCGAGGTCGTCCTGACTGCTGCCAACGCCGACCAGGAACTGGAGCGCTACACCTTTCGCGACCCCGGTCAGGCCACCAGCTACTTCTACGGTTACCAGCGTCTGCTGGAGTTGCGCGCCCAGACCGAGCTGACCTTGGGCAGCAGGTTCAACCGCCAGCGCTTCCACGACTTCGTGCTGGCGCAGGGCGTGCTGCCGCCGGATCTGCTCGCGAAGGCCGTAAAGGATGGGTTCGTGCCGGCAGAACTGAAACGCTGATCGCGGCTAAAGCCGCTCCTGCAGTGGGACCATCATGCTCAAGAAACCCAGTGCGGAATTTCCCGGCACGGCCTGGCTCGTGCTGGGCGGCTGCGGCAGCGCCGTGCTGGCTGCGGGCTTTCCCGAGCTCGGCATCGGCTTTGTCGGCGTCTCGCTGGCCTTCGGCCTCACGGTGCTCACGATGGCCTACGCCACCGGGCACATCTCGGGCTGCCACCTGAACCCGGCTGTGACGCCAGGGCTCTGGTCCGCCGGCAAGGCGGACTTCAACCTGGTCCAGAGCGGCTTCGCCGCCAATGGCTTCGGCGAGCACTCCCCCGGCAGGCTAGAGTCTGCAGGCTGCGCTGAACGGGGGCGGCTCGGCGATCCAGCAGCTCTGGTTGTTCTGGTTGTTCTGGGTGGCGCCGGTCGGCGCTCCTACGGGCTCTGCAAGGCCTGGTCCAGGTCGGCCAGCAGGTCGTCAAGGCCCTCGATACCCACCGACAGCCGCACCAGGTTGTCGGCGATGCCCATTTTCCGGCGCTCGTCG
Organism: Gammaproteobacteria bacterium; assembly: GCA_009692345.1. Taxonomy (GTDB): domain Bacteria; phylum Pseudomonadota; class Gammaproteobacteria; order Steroidobacterales; genus SHZI01. The sequence continues at coordinate 12,156 of SHZI01000010.1, forward strand.
GCGGGTACGCTGGAGTGGCTCATGGTGGCAGGCTGGCCCACCAGGCTTTCCACAGCGCCGAGGCTCTCCGCGACGGTGAAGACCTGCAAGCGGTTCATGAACCCACCGATGGCGCCGGCATCTCCCTGAATCTCGAAGCACACGATGCCGCCGAAGCCGCCCGCCATCTGGCGTTTCGCCAGCGCGTGCTGAGGATGGGCCGGTAGTCCCGGGTAGTAGACCCGGGCGACGCGGGGATGTTTTTCCAGGTACTGGGCCACGGCGAGGGCATTCGCGCAGTGGCGCTCCATGCGCAGCGCGAGGGTCTTGATGCCCCGGAGCACCAGATAGGCATCGAAGGGCCCAAGCACTCCACCCGAGGCACTGCGCACCATGTGCAGCTGCTTGCCCAGTTCCGCGTCGGCCACTACGTTGATACCGCCCAGCACGTCGGAATGCCCGCCGAAGTACTTGGTAGCCGAGTGCATCACGATATCGACACCCAGTTCGAGGGGCCGCTGGTAGCAGGGCGTGGCGAAGGTGTTGTCGGCGCAGGTCAGCACTTTGTGCTGCCGGGCAATCGCCACGATGGCAGCAAGGTCAGTGACCTTGAGGAGCGGATTGGTGGGCGTCTCGATCCAGATCAGTTTCGTCGCCGGCCGGACCGCCGCGGCCACCGCCGCGGGGTCCGTCATGTCCACCCAGGAAAAATCCAGGGCGCTCGTCCGCCGGCGCACCTGGTCGAAAAGCCGGCGGGTGCCGCCGTAGAAATCCAGCGGCGCAATCACGTGGCTGCCCGCGTCGAGCAGATCGAGTACGCCAGCGGTAGCTGCCTGGCCGGAAGCATAGGCCAGGCCCCGCACGCCGGACTCCAGCTCCGCGACACAGCGCTCGAGCGCGTCCCGGGTGGGATTCGACGAGCGGGTGTAGATGTGCTCCCGGGGCTGACCCAGCGCTTCCCACTCGAAGGTCGTGCTGGTGACGATGGGCGGCATGACGGCGCCAGTGGCAGCGTCGGTCGTCTGCCCCGCGTGGATCACCCTGGTGGCGAACTGGGAAGTTTTTGCTGACATCGCGAAGGCCCTGGTCTGGTGTTTTCTGGGGTGGCCTGGGGGCGGCAGGCTAACATAGGCCCCATGGGCACTGTAGATCAGCTGTTACGGGAGGGAACCCGGCGCCTGGGCGGCCTCGGGGACTCACCACGCCTGGACGCGGAGCTGCTGCTCAGCCATGCCCTGGGGCAGACCCGGGAGTCCCTGTACCGGGCGCTGTTCAGCGCCGTCGCGCCCGAGACGGAGGAAAGTTACGGGCTGCTCCTCGCGGAGCGGGAGAAGCGCCGGCCGGTGGCCCAGCTGGTGGGCAAACGGGATTTCTGGACCTTCACCCTCGCCGTGACCGGCGCCACTCTGGTCCCCCGGCCGGAAACGGAACTGCTGGTGGAGCGGGCGCTGACGCGAATTCCCGCCGACGTGCTCTGGTCCGTGGTGGATCTGGGCACGGGCACCGGGGCCATTGCGCTGGCCATCGCCCGGGAACGACCCCACTGCACAGTGCTGGCCACCGACCTGAGCAACCCGGCGCTCGCCGTGGCCCGCCGCAATGGCAAGGCCCTCGGACTACCCAACGTGAGCTTCAAGCAGGGTGACTGGTTCCAGCCCCTCCCCAAGCCTGACTCGCTGCAGTGGCGCTGCCACCTGCTGGTCTCGAACCCGCCCTATATCGGGTTGGACGAGTGGCCAGACACGGATCCGGAACTCGGCTTCGAGCCCCGCATCGCACTGGATGGCGGCCGGGATGGGCTGGACGCCTACCGGGTGCTCACGGCGGGTGCCCCGCGCTATCTGCGACCCGGCGGCTGGCTGCTGCTGGAGCACGGCTTCCGTCAGGGCGAGGAAGTTCGCGCACTATTGAAGGAGGCGGGCTTCGGCAACGTGACCACCACGGCCGATCTGGCCGGACGACCGCGAGTTTCTGAGGGGCAGATCGGCGCTCCGCCGCTGTGACCCGCCAGCAATGAGTCCCGTGGATCCCATCCGGTACAGCCGTCATCTGGCGCTTCCCCAGATCGGCGCGAGCGGGCAGCAGCGGCTCGAGCAGGCCAGCGTGCTGGTGGTCGGCCTCGGCGGGCTGGGCTCGGTTGCGAGCCTCTACCTCGCCAATGCCGGTGTCGGGCATCTCGTGATCAACGACTTCGACACCGTCGACGCCACCAACCTGCCCCGGCAGATCCTGTTCCGGGACAGCGACGTGGGGGAATACAAGACCCACGCGACTGCCGAGCGACTGCGGGCTGCCAACCCGGCGCTCCGGGTCAGCGTGCTCAATCGCCGGCTCGATGAGGATGAACTGCGGGATGCAGCCAGCGCCTGCAGCGTCGTCCTCGACTGTACCGACAACTTTCCGACCCGCCTGCGGCTGAATGCTGCCTGCGTGGCCGTCCGCAAGCCCCTCGTGACCGGGGCCGCCATTCGCCTCGAAGGGCAGGTGGCGCTGTTCCTGAATGACGACGTCACGAGCCCCTGCTACCGGTGCCTCTACTCGGATGACGATGAGAACTTTGGCAACTGCGCCGGCCAGGGCATCCTCGCCTCCGTCGCCGGCTTGATCGGCGCCCTGCTCGCGACCGAGGTACTGAAGCTGCTCGTCGGCCTCGAGTCCGGCCTGCGTAACCGCTTGTGGCTGTACGATGGCCTCAGCGGCGCCACCCGCATGGTGGCTATTCGCAAGAATCCCGCCTGCCCCGTGTGTGCAGAAAAAGGTACCGGACCTTAGTTATTTAAGTTTTGTTAGTTGTTTTAGTTGCAACAACTAACAAAACTTAAATAACTAAGGTCCGGTACCTTTTGGATTACTCGGGGTCGTAGGCCAGGTTTGATGACAGCCAGCGCTCTGCAGTAGCCAGCGACAGCCCCTTCCGCCCGGCATAGTCCTCCACCTGGTCCCGGCCGATCCGGCCAACACCAAAGTAGCGGGACTCAGGGTGGGCATAGTAGAAACCACTGACTGACGCTGCGGGCATCATCACGAAAGACTCGGTGAGTTGCACACCGATGTTCTTCTCCACGTCCAGCAGCTTCCAGAGCGTGGCCTTCTCCGTGTGGTCAGGGCAGGCCGGGTAGCCCGGCGCAGGACGGATCCCGCGGTAGGCCTCGGCGACGAGCTGCTCGCTGTTCAGCGTCTCGTCGGCCGCGTAGCCCCAGTGCACGCGGCGCACGTCGGCATGCAGATACTCGGCGCAGGCTTCAGCCAGCCGGTCGGCGAGCGCCTTGAGCAGAATGGACGAGTAGTCGTCCAGTTCCCGCTCGAAGGCATCAACGTGCGCTTCAATACCCAGTCCGGCCGTGACCACAAAGGCGCCGACGTAGTCGCGCAGGCCGCTCTCGTGGGGTGCCACAAAGTCGGCCAGGCAGGCATTCGGCAGCTGGTCCGCCAGCGGCTTCTGCTGGCGCAGATGGTGCAGGGTGGCGACCGGGCCGGAGCGTTGCTCGTCGGCATAGATGGCGATGTCATCGTCCCCGACCCGATTGGCGGGGAAGAAACCAAAGACGGCCCTGGCGGTCAGCCACTTCTCAACCACCACCCGCGCCAGCATCTTCTGGGCATCCGCGTAAAGATCGCGGGACGCCTCGCCCACGATCTCGTCATCGAGAATCGCCGGAAACGTCCCGCGAAACTCGTAGGCATTAAACAAGGGCATCCAGTCGATGTAGGGCACCAGCGTGGCGAGCGGGATATCGTCCAGCACCCGCACTCCGGTGAAAGTGGGCACCGCCGGCGCCCTGGTCCACTGCAGGGGTATCCGGTTCGCCCGGGCTGCGGCGATGCCCAGTTGAGGCGACGCCTCCGTCCGGCGGCTGTGCCGCTCGCGCCGCACGCGGGCGTCTTCCTTCACGCTCGCCACGTAGGCCGGCCGGTCTGCCGGGCTCGCCAGCTTCTGGGCCACGCCCACCGCGCGGGAGGCATCCTTCACATAGACTACCGGGCCGTCGTACTCCGGATCGATCTTCACCGAGGTGTGGGCCGGCGAGGTGGTGGCGCCGCCGATCAGCAACGGCAGGGTGAAGTTCAGCCGCCTCATCTCCTTCGCCACATGCACCATCTCCTCGAGGGAGGGCGTAATGAGGCCGGAAAGGCCGATCATGTCGGCATTCTCGCGCCGTGCCGTTTCCAGCACGCGCTCGCAGGGGACCATGACGCCGAGATCAATGACTTCGAAGTTGTTGCACTGGAGAACGACGCCCACGATGTTCTTGCCGATGTCGTGCACGTCGCCTTTCACCGTGGCCATCACGATCTTGCCGGCCTTGCGCGGGGCACCAGACTGAGCCGCCTCGATGTAGGGCACGAGGTGCGCCACGGCTTTCTTCATTACCCGGGCCGACTTGACCACCTGGGGCAAAAACATCTTGCCGGACCCGAACAGGTCACCGACCACGTTCATGCCATCCATCAGGGGGCCCTCGATCACGTCCAGCGGTCGCTGGGCCAGGAGACGGGCTGCCTCGGTGTCCGCGACGATGAATTCGTCGATGCCCTTCACGAGGGCGTGGGAGAGCCGCTGGCCCGGCGGCAGCTGACGCCATTCCTGGTCGGCCTGCTTCGCCACGCCGCCACCCACGTCGCGAAAACGGGCGGCGAGCTCCAGCAACCGGTCGGTGGCGTCGGGGCGCCGGTTGAGGATGACATCCTCGACCGCCACCTTGAGATCAGGCTGGATCTGCGCATAGATCGCCAGCTGCCCCGCGTTCACGATTCCCATGTCCATCCCGGCCTGGATCGCATGGAAGAGAAACACCGAGTGCATGGCCTCCCGGACCGCGTCGTTGCCCCGGAACGAGAAGGAGACATTGCTCACTCCCCCGCTCACCAGTGCGTGAGGCAGCGTTGCCTTGATCTGTCGCGTGGCTTCAATGAAGGCGACACCGTAGTCGTTGTGCTCCTCGATCCCCGTGGCCACAGCGAAAATGTTGGGGTCGAAAATGATGTCTTCGGCCGGGAAGCCCACCTCGGTGGTCAGCAGGCCATAGCAGCGCGCACAGATGGACAGCTTGCGCTCAACGGTGTCAGCCTGGCCCTGCTCATCAAAGGCCATGACCACCACCGCAGCTCCATGCCGGCGGATCTCGCGAGCCTGGCGCAGAAATGGCTCTTCGCCCTCCTTCAGGCTGATTGAATTGACCACCGCCTTGCCCTGCACGCACTTCAGTCCGGTCTCGATGACGCTCCAGCGGGAGGAATCGATCATCACAGGGACGCGCGCTATATCCGGTTCGGTGGCTGCAATCTTGAGGAAGCGATCCATCGCCGCTACGGAGTCCAGCATTCCCTCGTCCATGTTCACGTCGATGATCTGGGCGCCGTTCTCCACCTGCTGCCGGGCAACTGCCAGAGCCGCCGCGTAGTCGCCCGCGATGATCAGCTTGCGGAACTGCGCGGATCCCGCGACGTTCGCCCGCTCACCCACGTTGACGAAAAGAGAAGCCGCGCCGATGTTGCAGGGCTCCAGCCCGGAGAGCCGGAGCTTCAGTTCGGGCGTCGGCAGGCGGCGTGGAGCATGCGGGGCCACCGCGGCCCGAATGGCGGCGATGTGCGCCGGGGTCGTCCCGCAGCAGCCGCCAACCATGTTGAGGAGACCAGCGGAGGCAAATTCGCCGAGCACACTCGCCATCGCTGCCGGCGTGTCGTCGTAGCCACCAAAGGCGTTGGGTAGCCCGGCGTTGGGGTGCACGCTGATATGAGTGCCTGCCACCCGCGACAACTCACTCACGTGGGGGCGCAGGTCCTGGGCGCCCAGCGCGCAGTTCAGCCCGACGACAAACGGGTCGATGTGCCGCAGGGAGTTCCAGAAGGCTTCGGGCGTCTGACCGGAAAGCGTGCGGCCGGAGGCATCCGTGATCGTCCCGGAGAGCATCACAGGAATGCGCAGGCCGAGCGCCTCGCCCACGGTCGCGATCGCATAAAGGGCGGCCTTCGCGTTGAGTGTGTCGAAGATGGTCTCCACCATGATGAAGTCCGCACCACCCTCCAGCAGGGCCCGGACGGCATCGATGTAGGTGGCCACGAGTTCATCAAAGCTGATGTTCCGGAAACCCGGGTCGTTGACGTCGGGCGAGATCGAGGCCGTCCGGCTGGTGGGCCCAATGACTCCCGCGACAAACCGCAGCTGGCCCGAGGCTGCGCTGACTTCGTCGGCGACCGAGCGGGCGAGCCGGGCGCTGGCCAGGTTCAGTTCGTGGACGCAGGTTTCCAGGCCATAGTCCGCGAGGGACGGTGCGCTGGAGTTGAAGGTGTTGGTCTCGATGACATCGGCGCCGGCCTCGAGAAACTGCTGGTGAATCCCGCCAATCACATCCGGGCGGGTAATGCTGAGCAGGTCGTGATTGCCCTTCAGATCCCGGGGGGAAGCAGCGAAGCGCTGCCCGCGGTAGTCGCTCTCAGTCAGCCGGTGCGCCTGCACCATGGTGCCCATGGCGCCATCAAGGATGACGATCCGCTGCGCCAGGAGAGCCAGCAGAGCCGGATAGCGCGGCGTCGTGGGCAGGGTGACCGGTGTGCTCAAGGAGCCGCTCCCGGCGTCTCTGGCCCGCTGACGGGCTGGGGCCTGACACCCAGCGCGTAGCAGATGGCAAACGTCAGCTCCGCCCGGTTCAGCGTGTAGAAGTGGAACTCACTGATGCCGTGCCGGCGCAGGGTCACGACCTGCTCGATGGCTACGCTCGCGCCAAGCATGCGCTGGGTGTCAGGATCGTCGTCCAGTCCCTCGAAGCGCTCGTGCAGCCACCGGGGGACCGAAGCCCCGGCGCGCTGGGCAAAGTTGAGCATCTGGCGGAACCTGGCGATGGGCAGGATACCGGGCACGATGGGCGCGGTGATGCCCTGCGCGACGCAACGGTCACGGAAACGCAGGAAGTTTTCCGTGTCGAAGAAAAACTGCGTGATGGCCCGGTTGGCGCCCGCGTCGAGCTTGCGCTTGAGGTTGTCCAGATCGAAGGCCGCGTCCGGCGCCTCGGGATGACCCTCTGGATAGGCCGCCACGGAGATATCAAAGTTGGCCACTTCCCGCAGACCGCGCACGAGGTCCACGGCGTAGGCATAGCCGCCGGGATGCGGCAGGTAGTGCGGGGCTCCTGCGGGCGCGTCACCCCGCAGCGCGACGATATGGCGGACTCCTTCGTCCCGATAGCTGCTGGCAATGGCCTTGATCTCTTCCCGGTCGGAGCCCACGCAGGTCAGGTGAGGGGCACTGACGAGACCGGTTTCGCTGGCGATGCGCGAGACGATCCGGTGGGTCCGGTCCCGGGTCGAGCCATCCGCACCGTAGGTGACGGAAACGAAGCGGGGCCTGAGGGGCGCGAGCTTCTGGATCGCCTGCCAGAGAGTCGTCTCCATCTCTGCCGTCCGGGGCGGAAAGAACTCGAAGGAGACTTGCACCGGCGGCTTCTGCGGTGTGGCTTGTGCTTCAGGCATTGGTGCCAGTCCTTGCAAGATCGGGCTGTGGTCGGGGAGCCAGGCGACTGGCCAGAAACAACGCCCTGTCGGGCGCCCGGCCCGGCAACCACTGGCGTCGGTTGATAACGAAGCCCAGCGCCGCCAGCTGGCCGGACAACTCGCCGTTCGTTGGCAGAATGCGGTCCAGAATCAGTAGCTGGCCCGACGGGCGCAGTACCCGCGCTGCCTCGCCGAGGATTCTCTGCGGGTCGGTGGCAGACTCAAGGGCGTCCTGCACAATTACCAGATCAAAAGTCTCGGCCCCAAAGGGCAGTGTGGTCGGCAGGGCGTTACGGATCGTCCAGCGGGGCAGCCCGGCCTGCCGGAGCCGCGCGCGAGCCACCTGCCGGCGGTGGCCCGACGGCTCGGTACCGACCGCCGACCGGGAGTCTGGCAGCAGCACCCGAAGAAGATCGGCGGACCCACAGCCCACATGCAGAACATCGCCCAGTTCCCGGAAACCCAGCAGGCCGCGGATCAGGTCGGCATACGCCGCATCGGCTTCCGAGGCATGCATGCCCCGCACTCTCCCCGTGCGCAGGGCCCGCCGCAGCCCTTCCCGCTCCCGCTGCCGGGAAATCTTCTCGAGGTTGACCCGGTCCCGCGCCAGGGTCTGGTCGTCGCCCCCGGCCAGAGCGGCGACCGCGGTCAGAATGCTGGCCTCGGCCGGGACGGACCAGCGGTAATAGATGGACCGCCCCTCCCGAAAGGACTCCAGCAGCAGCGCTTCAGCCAGCACCCGCAGATGCCGGGAAACCCGGGGCTGGCTCTGCTCCAGCACCGCCACCAGGTCGCCAACCGTGGTCTCTCCACCCAGCAGGGCCGCCAGCAACCGCAGGCGGCTGGGCTCGGCGGCGGCATTCAGCTGCAGGACGGCCTGGTTCAAACCCATGCCGCAAATATAAAGACATCGTTATATGTCTGCAAGAAGCCAGATCACAGCCACGTAAAAGCCCGGGGCAGGCCCTAAGGGTCCGGCCAAAAGTCGCTAACTTCGGCGATCTAGCTGTGAACCTGGGGAAGCTTGACGGCTTCGCGGGCGGTACCGATCCAGCTGCGAACCAGGGAGTAGGCCACCGCCAGAAGGGTAGGCCCGATAAACAGGCCAATAATCCCCCAGGCCAGCAGGCCCCCGATGACCCCCATCAGAATGAGGGCAAAGGGTAGCTTTGCACCCCGACTGATCAGGTAGGGGCGGAGGAAGTTGTCGACGGTGTTCACCAGGAACAGGCCCCAGAGGCCGAGAAAGATGGCGGAGCCCGTCGCCCCGGTGTAGTGCAGCCAGATGGCCGACGGGAGCCAGATGAGCAGGGTCGGCAACTGGACGAGAGCCAGCATGAACGTGGCAAAGCCCAGCACGGCCACGCCGGGCATCCCGGCGATGAAGAAACCGAGCGCGGCGATCATGGCCTGCACCGAGGCGGTGCCGACCAGCCCGATGGAAACACTGCGCACGGTGCCCACCACCAGGGGAATGATGTGGCCCTGCTCACCAATGTTGAGGCGGGCAACGAGCCGCTCGGCCAGATCGGCGGAACGGTCAGCCGTGATCAGGAAGACAGCCGCAATCAGGATCGCGAACATGAACTCCAGCAGCGCCAGGGCCAGACTGGCGCCTTGGGCCAGAGCCCACACGCCGGCAACCTCCGCGGCTGGCAGCGCCTTGGTGATCATCCCCGACATGTCGGTGACCGCATTCAGCCAGACATCGCGAATGAGCGGGCCCACCAAGGGCAGGTCGGCGACCCAGCCCGGTGGAGGCGGAGCAACCGACACCGTCAGGTCCCGGAGCATCGTCGCCAGCTGAGGCAGCGCCTGCCCGAGCGTCGCGGTCAGCACGCCGAAGGGCAGCACCAGCACCAGAAAGAGGGCCAGACTGCACAAGCCTGCGGCCAGCACCGGGCGATTGCCAAACCTGGCGGTCAACCAGACGAAGGCGGGCCAGACCGTGATGGAGATAATCGCGGCCCAGGTCAGTGCCACCAGAAACGGCAGAATGATCTGCAGGCAAGCCACGACCAGCAGCCCCAGGGCAACGAGCCGGACTATGCGTTCGGTGCTCCAGTTCTGGGTATCTACCATGTTCACCTAGGGTACCGCAGGAGGCGGGAGCATCGTGTCACGCTGCAGAAGGTTGATGATCGCGGCACGCTCCCTGGCGGTCTTCACGGGGCCAACCGAGATGATCATCGAGGTGCCGGGCAGGAACTGGTCGGGTCCGGCCAGGAACTTGTCCAGCGTCTCGTCGTTCCAGACGAGGCCCTTCTGACCAGCCTCCGCCATGGCCTGTGAATAGGTGAAGTTCGGCACCCGGCCGGCCTGCTGGCCGAAGATGGCGTAGAGATTCGGTCCGACCAGGTGCTTACCCCCCTTCTGCATGGTGTGACAGAAGCCGCACCACTTGTAGGTCTCTGCCCTCACCTGGCTCTCGTACCCGGTTTCCGGCGTGATGGTCACCGCCATGAGGGGTGCCGCGTGGGAAGTGACCCCCTCGGGAGCATCGACAGTCACGCCGATGGGCCAGGGTGTGACGCGAAAGGTCTGGTAGGGCAGGTACGCAGCGATCAGCACGATGACCAGCGAGGCCAGCACGGCCACGGCCCGAGGCCCGGTTGTCACCGCGGAGGTTGCCGGCGCCGACGCCCGCCCGGCCCGCCAGCGCGCTACCGCGAAGAACAGGGCGGTAACTCCCAGGTAAATGCTCACGGCCACGACGCCGGGACCCGGGCCCTTGAAGGTCGAGACCGCATAGACGCTGACCAGGACCGTGATCCAGACCTGGGCGCCGAAGCCGGCTGGAAAGGCCGCCAGCAGGCCCACGCCCCGGCGGAGCAGCAGGTACACGGCCGTAATGGCGGCCATGGCGGTGAGCAGCGTGGCGCCAAACCCCAGGGCGGAGTGAAAGTACCCACCGAACATCCACAGGGTGCGACCCTCGCCAATGAGGGCCGGCAGCGTGACGAAGGGCCCCAGGCTCACGGGCAGGCCGTCGGCCCACGCCGCGAGGATGCCGAGTGGCGGCATCAAGGCCAGCACCACGTAAGTCATCAGCGCCAGCTGCGCCGTCCAGGCGTTGGCCGATGGCGGCAGGGCGCGATTCGCCAGTGCCGGCCGCTCCCGCCACCACACCCACAGGCGCCACAGCAGCGCGACGAACAGGATGAGCCCCACCAGGTAGTGCCAGCTGCGCAGTTCGTCGCGCATCAGCGAGGGCTTGACGGTGCGGGGCATGGCCACCGAAATCGCCGCCTGCACGGCATAAAGAAACGCAATCAGCCAACCCAGAATCTTCGCCATCGATACATCCCTCCTTGTAGGAGCGCCTTCAGGCGCGATTCCTTGCTGGATCGCGCCTGAAGGCGCTCCTACAGTTTCATTTTCAACAGTTCGTTAACCTGAGCCGGGTTCGCCTTGCCGCCACTCGCCTTCATGATCTGGCCGACCAGGAAACCCAGCACCTTGGTCTGGCCAGCCCGGTATTGCTCAACCTGCAGCGGATTGGCGGCCAGCACGTCCGCGACGATACCCTCCAGCGCGCCGGTGTCGCTGATCTGTTTCAGACCCCGCTGTGCCACCAGTTGCTGCAAATCCGGCGCTGCGGAGCTGAACGCAAACTCCTCAATGAGTTCCTTCGCGCTGCTCCGGGCGATGCTGCCGTCCGCAACCAGGCGCAAGATAGCAGCTGTGGCGGGCACGTTGACCCGGGCCGGCGTGCGCTCCGCACCAAAGAGGCTGAAGAGCTGGCTCTGCAGGGTGTTGGCCGCCGCCACGGGCTGGCCGGACTCCCGGGCCAGGCTATCGAACAGCGTTGCCACCTCCGGATCGGCGGCCAGCACCTCGGCGGCGTCCGCCTTGAGGCCGAAGTCCCGGGTCCACCGCTCCCGGCGGGCGTCGGGGAGTTCGGGGAGCAGGCGCCGGACAGCGTCGATATAGGCGTCGTCGAGCACCACCGGGAGCAGATCCGGGTCGGGAAAGTACCGGTAGTCGTTGGCCTCTTCCTTGCTGCGCATCGGCCGGGTCTCGTCCCGGTCCGGATCGTAAAGCCGGGTTTCCTGGACGACTCTGCCCCCGCTTTCGAGCACTTCGATCTGCCGCTGGACCTCGAAGAGAATCGCCCGCTCAAGGAAGCGGAAGGAATTGAGGTTCTTCGATTCCGTACGCGTGCCCAGCGGTTCGGTGCCGGCGCGGCGGACTGACACGTTGGCGTCGCACCGGAAGGACCCTTCCTGCATGTTGCCATCGCAGATACCCAGGTAGCGCACCAGCTGGTGCACCTTCTTCATATAGGCCACGGCTTCCTGTGCCGAGCGCAGATCCGGGGCCGAGACAATCTCCAGGAGCGGCGTGCCAGCCCGGTTGAGGTCCAGACCGGTCAGGCCCGCAAAGTGTTCGTGGAGGGACTTGCCGGCATCCTCCTCCAGGTGCGCGCGGATCACGTGCACGGCTTTGGTAGCACCACCGTCGAGCTCGATGGTGATGTGCCCGTCGTGGACAATCGGCAGCTCGTACTGGCTGATCTGGTAGCCCTTCGGTAAATCAGGGTAGAAGTAGTTCTTGCGGGCAAAGACGGAACGCCGCGCGACGGTGGCGCCGATCGCCAGACCGAACAGCGCGGCCATGCGCACCACCTCGCCGTTCAGCACCGGCAGTACCCCCGGGTAACCGAGATCGACGAGGCTGGCCTGGGTGTTCGGTTCGGCGCCATAGGCCGTGGCTGACCCGGAGAAAATCTTGCTGCGGGTCGCAAGCTGGGCATGCACCTCGAGACCGATGACGGTTTCCCAGGTCATGGAGTGGGAGCGTCCGTAGGAGCGCCTTTAGGCGCGATGCCATTATCGCTCGCGCCTAAGGGCGCTCCTACAGCCGCTCCTGCGGTCAGGGCTGGCGGCAACTGCGTGTGCCAGGCCGTTTCCTGCTGGAAAACGTGGGCGAAATTGAACAGCGTGGCCTCACCGAAATGGGGCCCGATGAGCTGCAGCCCCACCGGCAGGCCGCCGGAAAAGCCGCAGGGCAGAGATATCCCCGGCAGGCCGGCCAGGTTCACGGGAATGGTGTAGATGTCGTTCAGGTACATCTGCACCGGATCATCCACCTTCTCGCCCAGCCGGAACGCGGGGGTCGGCGCCGTGGGGCCGGCAATCACGTCCACGTCGGCAAAGCAGCGCCGGAAATCGTCAGCAATCAGGCGGCGCGCCTTCTGCGCCTTGAGGTAGTAGGCGTCGTAGTAGCCGGCGGACAGCACGTAGGTGCCGGTCAGGATGCGGCGCTTGACCTCCGCGCCGAAGCCCTCGCCCCGGGACTTCTTGTACAGCTCCTCCAGCGTGGCGGCGCCGGCGTGCCGGTGCCCGAAGCGCACGCCGTCGAAGCGCGACAGGTTCGACGAGCACTCGGCCGGCGCAACGATGTAGTAGGTGGGCACCGACAGGGACAGACTTGGCAGGGAGATCTCCACAAGAGTCGCGCCCAGCCGCTCATAAACCCGGAGGGCCTCGCGGAGCGCGGTGGCGGAACCGGGCTCGAGCCCCGCGTCGAAAAACTCCTTCGGCACACCAATGCGCCTGCCCCGCAGGGCGTCACCCAGGGTCGAGGCGTAGTCCGGGACAGGCAGTTCTGCGCTGGTGGAGTCCCGGGGATCGAAGCCCGCCATGGCGCCGGTCAACAGGGCTGCATCTTCCGCAGTGAGGGTCAGAACCCCGGCCTGGTCCAGGCTGGAGGCAAAGGCAATCATTCCATAGCGGGAGACGCGGCCGTAGGTGGGCTTGAAGCCCGTGATGCCCACCAGCGCCGCAGGCTGGCGAATCGAGCCGCCCGTGTCGGTGCCCGTTGCCGCCGGGACCAAACCAGCCGCCACCGCGGCGGCCGAGCCGCCGGAAGAGCCACCCGGCGAGCGGTCCGGGTCCCAGGGATTGCGCACGGGGCCGAACCAGCTGGTCTCGTTGGACGACCCCATGGCGAACTCGTCCATGTTGGTCTTGCCCACGGTGACGATGCCGGCGGCGGCCAGGCGCTCGACCGCCGTGGCGTCGTAGGGAGAAACGAAGTTCGCGAGCATCTGCGAGCCGCAGGTCGTGCGGATCCCGGCGGTACAGAAGATGTCCTTGTGGGCGAAGGGGATGCCGGTGAGGGGCCCGCCCTCGCCCCGGGCGAGCCGGGCGTCCGCCTGGTCCGCGGCGGCCAGGGCGAGTTCCGGCACCAGGGTAATGAAGCTGTTCAGGACCCCGTCAGCGGCGCCGATGCGGGCCAGGGCCGCAGCGGTGAGCTCCCGGCTGCTGACCTGCCGGGCGGCAAGGGCCTGGGACAGCTGGGCAATGGTGGGGCGTTGCGGCAGGGGGGGCATGTCGGGACGGGGGATCGCGCCTTGAGGCGCTCCTACTCTATGACCCGGGGAACGGTGTACAGGCCATCCGCGACGGCAGCGCTGTTCTGCTGGTACAGGTCGCGGTGATCGGCCTCGGTCACCGTGTCGGCCCGGAGGCGCTGGCTCATGTCCATGGGGTGCGCCATGGGGGTGACCGCGCTGGTATCGGCCAGCTGGAGCTGATCGACAAACTCCACGATACGGCCCAGTTTCTCGACCACGCCATCCAGCTCCTCAGGCCCGATTTCTAGACGGGCCAGGTGGGCGATCTGTGCAACGTTCTGGCGGGTGAGTTTCACCGGGTCTGGCTCAGCGTGTGTCTGAATGGCGATTGGTCGAAGTCTGAGGCAGGCCGCGATTTTCCTGCCGGCAAATCATACACCGCTGTTGCTGAATCCGACCCCCGGCGTTAGGCTATCTGGCTTCTAAGGGGCACTTCTCTCTGGGCGCGGACACCATGCTGACACAGCCATGCTGAAACGGCTTCGGGGTTATTTTTCCCACGATCTTTCCATTGATCTGGGCACCGCGAACACGCTGATCTATCTGGCGGGGCACGGCATCGTGCTGGACGAACCGTCGGTGGTCGCTATTCGCGAAGAGCCCGGTCGTGGCGGCAAGACCGTGGAGGCCGTGGGCCAGCAGGCCAAGAACATGCTGGGCCGCACGCCAGGCAACATCACGGCTATCCGCCCCCTGAAGGACGGCGTGATCGCCGACTTCACCGTGACGGAGAAGATGCTCCAGCACTTCATCCGCAAAGCCCTTCCTGGCCGCTATTTCCGACCCAGCCCCCGGGTCATCGTCTGCGTGCCCTACGGTTCCACCCAGGTGGAACGCCGGGCCATCCGGGAGTCTACAGAGGGCGCCGGAGCCCGCAAGGTCTGGCTGGTGGAAGAACCCATGGCGGCGGCTGTCGGCGCTGGCATGCCCGTGCACGAGGCCCGGGGCTCCATGGTGCTGGACATTGGCGGCGGCACGTCCGAAGTGGCGGTCATCTCGCTCAATGGCATCGTTTACGCGGCATCCGCCCGGATCGGCGGCGACAAGTTCGACGAGGCCATCATCAACTACGTCCGCCGCAACTACGGCATCCTGATCGGTGAGGCTACCGCTGAGCGCATCAAGAAGGAGATCGGCTCTGCGTTCCCGGGCGACGAAGTCCGGGAGATGTCGGTCAAGGGCCGCAACCTGGCCGAGGGCGTGCCCCGGAGTTTCAGTCTGAACAGCAACGAGATTCTCGAGGCTCTGCAGGAACCACTCCAGGGCATCGTCCAGGCCGTGAAGCAGGCGCTGGAGCAGACGCCGCCGGAACTCGGCGCGGATGTGGCCGAGCGCGGCATTGTCCTGACCGGCGGTGGCGCCCTGCTGCGGCACATCGACAAGCTCCTGATGGAAGAAACTGGCCTGCCCGTCGTCGTCGCCGATGAACCGCTGACCTGCGTGGCCCGGGGCGGCGGCCGGATACTCGAACTGCTGGACGAGGTTCCACCGTCCACCCTTGGTCTTGAGTAGGAGCGCTGCTGCAAGCGTTTCCGGGAGGAAATGAGGCATGTCCCCATTTCCTTCTTCAGCCGACAGCGAGGGCCGGGCCTACCGCAACGCGAGTCCCGGGCTCCGCTTCTTCCTGACCGCGAGCCTGGCCCTGGCCCTGATGTTTCTCGACCATCGGGGGATCTATCTCGCCCAGGTGCGGGCCTACCTCGGGGCGGCAATGTATCCCCTCCAGATCGCTATCGACTCGCCATCTGCCGGACTGGGCTGGGTGCGGGAAAATCTCGCTCTGCGGGCGACTCTCCAGGCGGAAAACGCCGCCCTGCGCAGCCAGGCGCTGAGCAATCGGGCCGAACTCCAGCGCATGGCCGCACTGCAGGCGGAGAATGCGCGCTTTCGGGCTCTGCTTGATTCCAAGACCCGGGTTCCCAATCGGGTCGTGGTCGCCGAGATTCTGGCTGTGGACATGGACCCGCTCCGCCACCGGGTCATCCTCAATAAAGGCGGTCGCGAGGGCGCCAGCGAAGGCCAGGCTCTCATCGATGCTCTGGGCGTCGTCGGTCAGATCACCCGGGATCAGGGCGATAGTGCCGAAGCGATCCTGATCACGGATCCGGATCATGCGGTACCCATTGAGGTCGTCCGCAACGGCCTGCGCACCATCGCCGTGGGGACCGGCGATCTGGAGCGTTTGTCCCTGCCCTTCCTGACCCGCAACGCCGATATCAAAGCCGGCGATCTGCTGGTCACCTCCGGGCTGGGGGGCACCTTCCCGCCAGGCTATCCGGTTGGCACGGTGACCGCTGTGGATGGCTCCTCGGGTGACGCTTTCCTGGAGATCGCGGCCCGGCCAGCGGCCAACCTGGACCGGCTCCACGAGGTACTGCTGGTTTTCCTGCAGGAAGGCAGCGCAGCAACACCGGGCCTGGAACCTGCCCCGGTTCTGGCGAGTCCACCGGTGGAGACCGCCACTCCCTCACCAGCCATCGAGACGCCAACCGTGGTGAACCCGACGCCGAACGCCGACACTCCCCCCGAGGCCATGGTTGAGCCCGCGCCAGTAACCGTCCCCGAGCCCCAGGAAGCCCAGGAAGCCCAGGAAGTCCAGGAAGTCCAGGAAGTCCAGGAAGTCCAGGAAGTCCAGGAATGAGAGCCCCACGCTGGCCAGTCTGGTTACTGCTCCTGCTCGCCCTGGCGGCGGAGTTGCTGCCGCTGCCGGTTGCGATGCAGCCGCTGCGCCCGGCGTGGACGACCATGGTGGTGATCTACTGGGCGCTGATGTGGCCGGGTCGCTTCGGCGTATTCAGCGCGTTTCTGGTGGGGCTGTGCGTTGACGTGGCCCACGGCTCCCTGCTGGGCCAGCATGCACTGTCGCTGTCACTGCTGGCCTACCTGGTGGTCAGGCTGCATCTGCAGTTGCGGGTCTTTCCCCTCTGGCAACTTACCCTGTCGGTCTTTGCCCTGATGTTCATCGAGGCTTTCGTGCTGCTCTGGATTGACGGCGCAACGGGCCGCGCCGAGTTCGGACCAGGTCGCTGGGGACCCGTGGTCGCCGCTGCCCTGCTCTGGCCCGCCCTCATGGCCGCCATGGATCGCGTGCGGGAGCGGCTGGAGCGCCGGGACTCCAGCTTCGCCTGAAGCCCGTACCCATGGCCCGGGCATTACGCATCAAGGACCACTGGCGGGAGCAGCAGCTCTTCACGGGCCGGCTGCTGGTGGCCATCCTGTTCGTGCTGGGCCTGACCGGCCTGGTGGTGGCCCGGCTGGTGCAGCTGCAAGTGGGCAAGTACGAGTACTACTCGGTGCAGTCCAGCGGTAATCGCATCCGCGTCGAGCCTGTTCCGCCCATCCGGGGCCTCATCCTCGATCGCAACGGCAAGGTGCTCGCCGAGAACACGCCGAGCTACCAGCTGGAAATGACCCCGGAACAGGTCCCCGACATGGCGGACACGCTGACCCGGCTGGTGGCGAGCGGCATCCTGCCCGAAGGCGATCTGCCGGAACTGAAGGAAATGGTGGCCAGCCGCCGGGCTTTCGACACCGTGGTCGTGGCCGAGAGACTCACCGACGAAGAACTCGCTGCCTTCGCGGTCCGTCGACCCCACTTTCCGGGACTCGAAATCCGGGCGCGGCTCGGCCGCAGCTATCCCTACGGGACTGCGGCGGCCCACCTGCTCGGCTACGTCGGTGGCATCAGCGCTGACGACAAAAAGACGCTGGACCCTGCTGAGTACGCCGGCACCACCCACGTAGGCAAGATCTCGGTGGAACGCAGCTTCGAGGCCCGGCTGCACGGCACCTCCGGGCACGAGGATGTGGTGGTGAACGTGCATGGCCGGAAAATGCAGGTGCTGGACCGGATCCGGTCACTGCCAGGCCAGGATGTCATCCTGACCATCGACATGGACGCACAGCTGGCAGCCAATCAGGGCCTCCAGGGCAAGCGCGGTGCGGCCGTGGCTATCGATCCGCGCAATGGCGAAGTACTGGCCTTCGTCAGCACACCGGCCTACGACCCGAACGCCCTCAGCGCGGGCTTGAGCCGGCGCGCCTACCTGGCGCTCCAGGAAGACCTCGACCAGCCCATGTTCAATCGCGCCCTGCGGGGCCAGTACCCGCCGGGGTCCACGATCAAGCCCATGGTGGCCCTGGCTGCCCTGCACTACGGCGTGGCAACGTCCGAACGCCGGGTCGGCTGTCGCGGGGCCTTCAGCCTGCCGGGCAGCAGTCACCGGTTCCGGGACTGGAAACCAGAGGGCCATGGTTCGGTGGACCTGTACAACGCCATCGAGCAGTCCTGCGATGTCTACTTCTATACGGTGGCCCGGGAACTGGGCATCGACCGGCTGGGGAGTTTCCTCGAGAGCTTTGGCCTGGGCAGTGTCACCGGTATCGATATTGGCGGGGAGAAGACCGGGCTGGTGCCCAGCGTTGCCTGGAAGAAGAAGGCGTTCCGCCGTCCCGGCGAACAGGTCTGGTTTCCCGGCGAAACGGTGATCGCGGGCATCGGCCAGGGGTACCTGCTGGTAACGCCACTGCAGCTGGCCCACGCCGCTGCCACCATCGCGGCCAAGGGCCAGCGTTTTCAGCCGACCCTCTTCAGAGGCACGCGGAATGGGGCCACGGGAACCATCGAGTATGAGGCGCCCCGGCCGCTGCCCCCGGTGCCGGACCAGGAGCCCGGGCAGTGGGATGCCATCATCGAAGGGATGCACGGTGTGCTGCAGGGCCCGCGGGGCACGGCCCGGGCCGTCGGCCTCAATGCCCCCTATCAGATGGCCGGCAAGAGCGGCACCGCCCAGGTCTTCACCATCGGCCAGAAAGAGAAGTACAACGCGAAGGACGTCGCCGAGCGGCGTCGGGATCACGCGCTCTTCATCGCCTTCGCGCCGCTGGAAGCGCCGCGCATCGCGGTGGCGGTAGTCATTGAAAACGGCGAGAGCGGCAGCAAGGTCGCAGCGCCCATTGCCCGGGCGGTCATGGACGCCTACCTGAAGAATCCGAGCTGAGAACTGCAATGAACACCCCCGCATTTGGCATCAGCCTCGAGCCCCGCAGTCGCGTCGAGCGGGGTCTGCTCGGCCGGGCCCTGCGCTTTCTCCACCTGGATGGCTGGTTGCTGGTGGGGATCGGCGGAGTGCTCCTGATCAGCCTGCTCGCGCTCTATAGCGCGGAAGGCCAGCAACTGACGGAGTTGCTCGACCAGGTCGCACGGATGCTGGTTGCGTTCGGCGCCCTGCTGTTCATGGCCCAGATCAGCCCGAACTGGCTGCGCCGCGGGTCACCGCTGATTTATGCGCTGGGCATCGTCCTCCTGGTCATGGTGATGGCCACCGGGGACATCGGCAAAGGTGCGCAGCGCTGGCTCGACCTGGGCGTCCGGTTCCAGCCTTCGGAGATCATGAAGCTGGGCCTGCCGATGACCCTCTGCTGGCTGCTGCATGACCGGCCTTTGCCGCCATCCTTCGGGGTGCTGGTGGTCGTTGTCGTGCTTCTCGTGGTGCCGGTCGGCCTGATCGCCGAGCAGCCGGATCTCGGGACCGCCATCCTGATCGTGCTCTCGGGGGCGGTCGTGATCTTTCTGGCAGGCCTGGGCTGGAAGTACATCGCAGCCGTCGGCGCCCTGACCGGCGCCGCCATGCCCGCCCTCTGGCTGGTCATGCACGACTACCAGCGCAAGCGCGTCCTCACGTTGCTGGACCCGGAGAGCGATCCCCTGGGCGCGGGTTATCACATCATCCAGTCGAAGATTGCCATTGGGTCCGGCGGCATATTCGGCAAGGGCTGGCTGAACGGCACCCAGGTTCAGCTGGAGTTCCTGCCAGAACGGCACACGGACTTCATCTTCGCCGTTATCGGCGAGGAATTCGGCTTGCTGGGCGCCCTGGCGCTGCTCCTGCTCTATCTGCTGATTATCGGCCGGGGGCTGTACATCGCCGCGGGCGCGCCGGACACTTTCTCCCGACTGCTGGCCGGCAGTCTGAGCGTCACCTTCTTCTTCTACGTCTTCGTGAACACCGCGATGGTGATGGGGATGATCCCGGTCGTCGGTGTTCCCCTGCCGCTGGTCAGTGCCGGTGGCACGTCAATGGTGACCCTGATGGCGGGATTCGGTATTCTGATGTCCATTCAGACCCACCGGAAGCTAGTCGCTCGATGACCCCGACCCGATTCGGCCGGAGGCGAGCAGCGGCCAATTTTGCCGCCACGTTCGCCCTGACAGGTTTCAGCCTGCTGCTGTCCTCACCCGCCAGCAGCCTGGACACGGCACGCCCCGAAGTCGCGGCCTTCTCGGCCGACCTCGTGCAGAAGGATGGCTTCGAGCAGGCCTACGTCACTGCGGTCTTCAACGGGATCGAGTCGAAGCAGGGCATTCTGGATGCCATGAGCAAGCCTGCGGAGAAAGTGAAGCCCTGGTCCGACTATCGCAACATCTTCATCACGCCCCGGCGGATCAGTGCCGGCGTGGATTTTTTCCGGGAACATGAGGCGCGACTGCGCAAGATCACCGCGCAGACCGGTGTGCCCGCCGAACTCATCGTCGCCATCCTGGGGGTGGAAACCTTCTACGGGACCCGCACAGGCAGCTTCCGCGCCGTAGATGCCCTGGCGACACTCGGCTTCGACTATCCGCCCCGAAGTACCTTCTTTCGCAGCGAACTGCGCCAGCTGTTCCTGCTGGCCAGGGAGGAGCAGCTGGACATCGGCGGGCTCGTTGGTTCCTACGCCGGCGCTCTCGGGCCACCCCAGTTCATCCCGAGCAGCTACCGCAACTTTGCGGTGGATGGCAACGGCGACGGCCGCCGGGACCTGCTGCAGAACTGGGACGACATCATGGCGAGCATTGCCAACTACTTTGTCGAACATAACTGGCAGCCCGGCCAGCCCATCGCCACCCGGGCAGAGATTGCCCGGGACGCCCCGCGGCCCACCGGACCGACGGCGCTGGTGATGAAGGACACCGTGGGTTCCCTGGCACGCCAGGGCGTGCAGTTCACGACGGACCTGGCCGTCACTGCCCCCGCCCTGCTCGTCGCCCTTCAGGGTGAGGAGGGCGATGAGTACTGGGTGGGCTTCCAGAACTACTTCGCGATCACCCGCTATAACCGCAGCACCATGTACGCCCTCGCCGTGTTCCAGTTGAGCGAGGCCATCGGGGCAGGCACCCGTTCGCCGCCGGCGAACGCGGCAGCGCCCCCGGGGGCTCCCGGTGTTCCCTAGGCGCGCGACCTGGGTGGCAGCGACCGTGCTGCTCGTCGGTTGTGTACCGGCACGCTGGCCCGATCAGGCGGACGTCCCGCAGACCACCGTCCCGCCGGCAGCCTCAACGCCACGCAACGCGCCGCCCCCGCCCCAACCGCCGGGCAAAACCGCGCCAGCAATGCCCGCCACCGCCCCGACGCCTGCTCCGACGCTGCCCAGCGGCCCCGGTAACCCGGCCTTTTATGAGGTGTTCGGCGAACGTTACTTCGTCATGCCGGGGAGCGAGGGGTACCGGGAGCAGGGCATCGCGTCCTGGTACGGAGAGCCCTTCCATGGCAGACGCACGTCGAGCGGCGCCGTCTACGACATGCACGAATTGACTGCTGCCCACAAGACGCTGCCACTGCCCTCCTTCGTCCGTGTCACCAATCTGGACAACGGCCGGGGCGTGGTGGTCAAGGTCAACGACCGGGGCCCTTTCGCCGAGGGCCGGATCATTGACCTGTCCTATGCAGCGGCACAGGAGTTGGGCATCATCAAGTCAGGCACTGGCCGGGTCGAGGTGGAAGCCCTGGTTACAGAGCGCGAGCAGAACGCCAAGTCTGCCGTGGCCCCCGCGTCCCAACGCATTTTCCTGCAGGTGGGGGCCTTCGGCGACGAGGCCAATGCGTCCCGGCTGAAGGGCAATCTCGAGTCCAGTGGTGTGCAGAACGTCGTCATCCGTTACGATGACGCGGTTAGTCCGGCCTTGTACCGCGTGCGCGTTGGTCCACTCTCAGGCTCAGCTGAGTACGACGCCCTGGCTGCGCGGATGGCGTCCCTCCAGATCGCCAACCCACAGCTCGTAATGGAGTCCCAGCCCCCCCGGGGGCTGCCATCGACCCCGTAGGAGCGCCTTCAGGAGGAATTGGGGACATGCCTCATTTCAGTATCAGAAATGAGGCATGTCCCCAATTCCTCCTGCAGGCGCCCCGACCTTTTTTTGAGGAGTTTGCAGAATGAGTCAACGTGTGTGGGCGGGATTGCTGGCGATGGCCCTGATGGCCAACTCTGCGTCCGCTGCCGATCCAAACCAGGTTCCCGCGCCGCCCACCCTGGCCGCCAAGGCGTACATGCTTCAGGACCACAATAGCGGGCGCATCCTGGCGGCCCTCAACGAGAACCAGAAACTCGATCCGGCGAGCATTACCAAGCTGATGACGGCCTACGCGGTCTTTCGCAGCATCAAGGACCAGCGCATCGGCCTTGAAGATCCGGTGGTCATCAGCGAAACGGCGTGGCGGACAGGCGGTTCCCGGTCCTTCGTCGACCTGGGCGATCGCGTGCCCCTGTCAGTGCTGCTGCAGGGCATGATCATCCAGTCGGGGAACGACGCCAGCGTGGCCCTGGCCGAGCACGTCTCGGGCAGCGAGTCCGCCTTTGCCGACCTGATGAACCAGTACGCCAAGGAACTGGGCATGCGCGATACCCAGTACCGCAATGCCACCGGCCTGCCCGACCCGGAGCACTACACCACCGCGAGCGACATCCTGAAGGTGGCGAACGCGATCATCAGTGAGTTTCCCCAGTACTACCGCTGGTATTCCCAGAAGGAATTCCAGTGGAACGGCATTACCCAGAGCAACCGCAACGGTCTGCTCTGGCGCGACTCGACAGTGGACGGGATGAAGACCGGCTTCACCGATACGGCCGGGTACTGCCTCGTGTCATCGGCGCTTCGGGACGGCAGGCGCGTCGTGGCGGTGGTCCTCGGCACCGACAGCCCGCGGGCCCGGGAACGGGAGTCCCAGACGCTGCTGAACTACGGCTATCGCTTCTACGAAACGAAACTGCTGCTCGCGGCCGGCAAACCGCTCAGCGAGGTGCGCGTCTGGAAGGGCGAGCAACCGCTGGCGGGCGTCGGCGTCAACCGCGACATCTGGGTCACCATACCCCGGGGTACCGCAGACCAGATCAAGCCCACCTTTACCCTGCCCGCCCAGGTCCTGGCCCCTCTCGATCCGGCTGTCGCGCTGGGCAAAGTCCGGGTCAGCCTGGGGAGCGAGACGATCGCCGAGGCGGGCCTGTACCCTGTTGCGCCGCTTGCCTTAGGCTCGCTCTGGCAGCAGGGCCGGGATACAGTCCTGCTCTGGTTCGAATGAGCTAGCTGACCCATGGCCGTGCCGCTGCCAACCGCCTGGTTCAACGGTGAGTTCATGCCACTGGCAGCCGTGCGGGTGTCGCCCCTCGACCGGGCCTTCCTCTTTGGGGATGCCGTTTACGAAGTGATCCCCGTCTATGCCGGGCAGCCCTTCCTGCTGGATCCCCATCTGGACAGGCTCGAACGCAGCTTCCGGGAGGTTGAGATCCGCAATCCCCACGGCCGGGCAGAGTGGGAGAAGATCATCGGCGGGCTGGTCCAGCGCAATGGTGGCGGCAATCTGGCGGTTTACCTGCAGGTCAGCCGGGGCGCCGATGTGGGCCGCGACCACGCCTTCCCCGGCAGTCATGTCACACCGACGGTCTTCGGCATGGTGTCGACGATCCGCGAGCCGCATCCCGACCGCACTGGTATCCGGGCCATCACGCGACCCGACCAGCGCTGGGGCCGGTGCGACATCAAGTCCACGGCACTGCTCGCCAATGTGCTGGCCCGGCAGGCGGCCAGTGCAGCTGGTGCCGGCGAAACCATTCTCCTTCGGGATGGCCAGCTGACGGAGGGCTCGGCGAGCTCGGTAATCATCGTGGAGAAGGGGGTTCTGGTCCGGCGGCCAGCGGGGCCCGACGTCCTGCCCGGCACCACGACCGATGCCGTTTTCGTCATCGCCCGGGAGTGCGGCCGGCGCTGCATCGACGACGCCATCACCGTGGAGCGCTTGCGCGGCGCCGACGAGATCTGGATTGCGGCGGCAACCCGCGGCCTTGCGCCGGTCGTTGTTCTGGACGACACGCCGGTGGGCAACGGCGAACCGGGCCCGGTGTGGCAGCAGGTCTCCGCGGCCTTCGATGCCAGCAGGCCCACAGCGCACTCCGGAGGCAAGGTCCCGTGAGCGACGAGAGCATCCTCGAGTTCCCCTGCAGTTTGCCCCTGAAAGTCATGGGCCATAACCGGCCGGCCTTCGAGCAGTACGTGGTGGAAGTCGTGCGGACCCATGCCGGTTCCCAGTCCCTTGGCCAGGTGACCACCCGGCCAAGCCGCAACGCCCGCTATTTGTCTGTCACCGTCAACTTCACCGCGCCCAGCCGGGCCAAGCTCGACGACATCTACCGGACCCTCAGCGCCAGCGACCAGGTTCTGTTTCTCCTCTGATGGCCAGCCCCGGATCAGCAGCACCTCTCGTACTGCTCCGCCGCCTGCCCGGACTCACCGCCTACGAACCCTGCATCACCGGGATGCGCGACTTCACCGACCGGCGTGGTCCCGACACGCCGGACGAGCTCTGGCTGCTCCAGCACCCGCCGGTATACACCCTCGGACTCAACGCCAGCCGGACCCATCTGCTCTCGGCCGGAGCGATTCCGGTGGTGCAGACCGATCGTGGTGGCCAGGTGACCTACCACGGCCCGGGACAGCTGATGGTCTACCTGCTGCTCAACCTGCAGCGCGCCGGGCTCGGCATCCGGCAGGTCGTGTGCGCGCTGGAGGATGCCGTGATCACGCTGGCCGCCGCCCACGGCATCACGGCGTCAGCTCGACGCGAGGCCCCCGGGGTGTACGTCGCCGGGGCCAAGCTCGCGAGCGTCGGCCTGCGCGTGCGCCGGGGCTGCACCTATCACGGGCTGGCGCTGAACGTAGCCATGGACCTTGAGCCCTTCGCCGGGATCAATCCCTGCGGCTATCCGGGTCTGGCGGTCACGTCCCTCGAGCGGCTGGGCGGGCCGACTGACGTGGACCAGGTGGGCACGGACTACGCCGCGCTTCTGCTCGCGAAGCTCGGGCTGACTGCGTCAGTGCCCCCCGAGCAGCGCGGGCGGCTGCACTCCTCGTCAGCAACGCAAATCGGGCTACAAACGACAGATTCTCCGGCAGATAACGCAACGTGACTTCCGCACCCTGCGCGGGTATCGAAATACTCCTGCACCCCCTGCTTCGAGACGCGAGTCTGCCGCGACCGGAGGTACAGGCCATGAGATTGACTACTTTCCCGATACCGACACGCTGCACATCGGACTAGCCGATCGCGCCTTAAGGCGCTCCTACAGGCGCGCTTTCAACTCCGCGTCCAGCGCTTTCAGCCGCTCTGGCGTGCCCACGTCAGTCCAGCGTCCCGGGTGTTCCTCGCCTGTCACCGCACCCTGCTCCGCGGCGGCCCGCAGCAACGGCGCCAGGGGAAAACGTCCTGGCGTCGCGCCAGCAAACAGCTGCGGATCAAGAATCGAGATGCCGGCAAAGGTGCGGGCGTCCGGCCCGACAGGCGGTCCGGGCGGGATCCGGCCACCGTTCAGCTGAAAGTCACCCCGCGGGTTGTGGGGCGGGTTCGGCACCAGCACGAGGTGGGCCAGGGTGCCGGGCACCAGGCTGCGCTGGGCAAAGGCGTAGTCGCAGGCAATATCGCCGTTCACCACCCAAAAGGCCCCCGCGCCCAGCAACGGCAGCGCGTGGTGAATACCACCGCCGGTTTCGAGAGGCTCCGGACCCTCCTCGCTGAAGGCGAACGTCACATCGTACCGGCGCCCGTCACCCAGATAGTCCTTCAGCTTCTCGCCCTGCCAGGAAAGATTGACGACGAGCTCGCGGATACCGGCACGGGCCAGAGCACGGATGTGAGAGTCGATCAGCGGCTGGCCCCCCGCGGGCAGGAGCGGCTTGGGCAGGTCGTTGGTCAGAGGCCGCATCCGCTCACCGCGGCCCGCAGCCAGAATGAGCGCACGCATGGCCGGCATGGTAAGGCGAAACCGGGCCGGACTGGCAGGCCGCGCCGCTATACTTCGCCGTTCAACGCATGGGCAATTCCGGGGGACACTTGCGCCGCAGCCTGCTAAGCCTTCTGCTGTGGACGGCGCTGGCCCGGGGCGGCGAGGCACCCCCCCCGGCGGCGTATGGTTGCCCGATCCCGGCCCCGCCTCCCCTGACCCGCACTGGAGGGGACGGCGACGACACTGCATTCTCCGGCGTGGCACCCCAGGAGGACACCATCGACATCATCTCCGGTGACCTGGAGGTGGCCCTCAACGGGCCCTCGACGTTCAACGAGCGGCTCGTCCTGCGCCAGAGCGGCCGTCAGTTCGGAGCCGACAGTGGCCGCTATGACCGGAACACCGGTGAATTTGCCGTCTCAGGGAACGTGGACTTCCGGGATCCGGCGTCCTGGGTGCGGGGCGATGCGGCCCGCTACAACTCAACCACGGGCCTGTTCAGCGTCGATGATGCCGAGTACGAGCTGTTCACGGTGCCCGCCCGGGGCACCGCCGAGCGCATCGCGGTGGAAGCAACGGAGAAACTGTCGCTCACTGATGTCACCTACACCACCTGCGCTCGCGGCGACAACGACTGGCTGCTCCATGCCGGTTCGCTGACGATCGATCGCGCCGCCGGGACGGCAACGGCCCGCAATGCCCGCCTGGAGTTTCTGGGGGTGCCGCTCCTGTATACGCCTTACCTGACGTATCCCATCGACAACCAGCGCAGATCGGGCCTGCTGTTGCCGGACGTGGGCAGCAGCCAGCAGCGGGGCGTGGAGTTCGCGCAGCCCTACTACTTCAACCTGGCGCCCAACTACGACGCGACCTTCACCCCCCACTACATGTCCCGGCGGGGGCTGCAGGCGGAAGGTGAGTTCCGCTACCTGAGCGGAGGAACATCCGGGTTCGCGACGGCCGCTTTCCTGCCGGACGACAAGGTTGCGGGTGAAAACCGTACCAAACTGGTCTGGTTCAACCAGTCCCAGCTGCCGGCGGCCTGGCGCAGCACGATAGACGTGACGGATGTCAGCGACTCCGCGTACTTCGAGGACCTGAGCAACGGCCTGGCCAACACGAGCCAGCTAGCCCTGAACCGCAGCATCTCCTTCGAGCGGTTCAGCGGCAGCTGGTCCACGCAGCTGGAGGTGGAAGACTATGAAATGCTGGACGACGCGCTCACCCCGGAAGAGCAGCCCTATCGGGAGCTGCCGCGGCTCGCGATCAACGGTTACTGGCCGAACGCCGGCCTGGGCCTGACGCTGGGCGTCGGGTCGGAAGTAACCTACTTCGACCGGGACACGGGCGTCACCGGTTTGCGTGCCCACCTCCAGCCGGAGGTCTCGCTCCCGCTGGCACTGGGCCCACTGGAGATCGAGCCCTTCGTGGGCCTCGACTACACGGCCTACAACCTGAACAACCTGGCACCCACCGAGGAGGACTCGCCGAGTCGCGTCATACCGATCTACAGCGTCGACCTGCGCACTCTGCTGGAACGTTCCTGGGGTGACGGGGGCAAGTGGCTGCAGACCATCGAGCCACGCGCCCAGTTTGTCTACGTGCCCTACGAGAACCAGGACCAGTTTCCCGTCTTCGACACGATTCAGCCGGACTTCAGCCTCGTGCAGCTGTTTCGCCGGAACCGCTACGTCGGGCTCGACCGGCTCGGCGACACCAACCAGCTGAACCTCGGCATCACCACCCGCCTGATTCGCTCGCGGGATGGTTCCCAGTTCCTGACGGCAACCATCGGCGAAACCCAGTACTTCAGTTCCCAGGAAGTAGTGCTGCCAGGCGAGCAGCCCAGCGACGATACGGCGTCGGACTACATCGCTGAACTGGGCATGAACCTGAACGAGCAGTGGAAGCTGGATCTCGGCTATCAGTGGGATTCGGACCTGGGCGTCACGCAGCAGGCAGAGGCCCGGATTCTTTACCGCGCCGACGACTTTCGGGTGGTTAACCTGTCTTATCGCTTTCGTCGCGACTCCGTCCGGGAAATCGATCTGGCTGGCGCCTGGCCCCTGGGCAAGCGCTGGAACATCGTGGGCCGGTACGACTATTCCCTGCTGGACAATAAACCGCTGGAGCGCTTCATTGGCATCGACTACTCCACATGCTGCTGGGGCGTGCGGCTGATTGCGAACCGCAACCTGACCACGCGGGATGGCCAGTCGGACTCCGCCATCTCCCTGCAGCTGCTGCTGAAGGGCTTTGGGAACGCCACCAGCCCGGCGGAGAGCCTGCTGGGCCGTGGTATTCTGGGCTACGACAGTTTCGACCGGTACTGACACCCCCGCCACGATGAAGCACGCCCGTCTGCCGACCTTCCTGCGCCCGCTGGCTGCACTGGCCCTGGTGAGCCTGGGAGCCGTGGCCGGCGCCCAGACCCGGGAACTGAGCAGCAGCGGCGAGCTGCTGGACAGCATCGTGGCGCTCGTCAACGACGGCGTCGTACTGCGCAGTGAGCTCGAGGCGGAAACGGCGCGGATCGTGGCTCGCCTGCAGAAGCAGGGCACCCAGCTGCCGCCGGCGCCAGTCCTGGAGCGGCAGGTACTGGACCGACTGGTCATCGAGCAGCTGCAGGTGCAACGGGCAGAGAAGGTCGGAATCAAGGTGTCCGACGAGACCCTCAATCAGGGGCTGGCCACCATCGCCGAGCGCAACAACGTGCCGCTCGCCGAGCTGCCGGCACTACTCGCCCGGGAGGGCGTGGACTATGCCGGCTACCGGCGTGAGCTCCGCCAGCAGATCACCATCGACCAGTTGCGCCAGCGGGATGTCCTGCAGCGGATCAGCGTCTCGCCGAAAGAGGTGGAGACCTACCTCGCACGACAGGAGGGCAAGGCCAGCCTGCGCCAGGAGTTTCTCATCTCGCACATTCTCCTCGCCGCGCCCTCCAGCGCCACGCCGGAGCAGGTCCTCGCGGCCGAGAGCCTCGCTGACGATCTCTACAAGCGCCTGCAGGCGGGCGAGGATTTCGCCAAGCTGGCAGTCGCCTATTCCAGCGGCCAGCAGGCCCTGGAAGGCGGCAGCCTGGGCTGGCGCAAGGGGAGCGAGCTGCCGAGCCTGTTCGCCGACGTGGTGCCGGGTCTCAACATCGGTCAGGTTGCTGAACCGGTGCGCAACGCCAGCGGCTTTCATCTCATCAAGCTGGATGATCGCCGCGGTGGTGAGGCGGTCATGGAAAAGCAGACCCGCGCGCGACACATTCTGCTGACCACCAACGAAGTGCTGGACGACGGCTCGGCCCGGGAGCAGCTCAAGGCCATCCGCGAGCGGATTCTTGCCGGTGAGGACTTTGCGGCGGTGGCCAAGGCCGTTTCAGAGGATCCCCAGTCGGCGCTGGAAGGCGGCGATCTTGGCTGGGCCGGCCCCGGCAACTTTGTGCCCGCCTTCGAAGAGCAGCTGAACACGCTCGAGATTGATGAAATCAGCGAGCCCCTCAACACCCAGTTTGGCTGGCACATCATTCAGGTGCGTGAACGCCGGGTGTATGACGCCACGGGCGACAAACAGAGACAGGAAGCCATCCTCGCCATCCGCAACAGCAAACTGGGTGACGAGGTGGATATCTGGACCCGGCGGCTGCGCGACGAGGCGTTCGTCGAGTACCGGCTCTAGCGTTCCCCGGCGGACCTCGTCATGGCAGCCGCCATTCCACGCATTGCCCTGACCCTGGGCGAGCCCGCCGGGATCGGCCCTGAGCTGATCCTGGACCTCGCGCGCCAGCCCTGGCCTGCGGAACTGGTCATCTTCGGCGACCCCCGACTGCTCGCAAGTCGGGCCCGGGCGCTGGGCCGGCAGGTCGGTATTGCCGAATTCAGCGGCGCTGCCCCGGCGACCGAGGCCCGGGTGGGCCGCCTTCTGGTTGCGGATCTGCCGCTACCGGTTCCGGTGGTGCCCGGCCGGCTTGATCCCCGCAACGCGCCCTGGGTCATGGAGCTGCTGCGCCAGGCCTGCAGGGGCTGCCAGCAGGGCTACTTTGACGCCCTGGTCACCGCCCCGGTGCACAAGGGCATCATCAACGACGCCGGCATTCCTTTTACTGGCCACACCGAGCTCCTCGCTGAGCTCACGGGCAGTCCAACCCCGGTCATGCTGCTGGTGGCAGACCAGCTCCGCGTGGCGCTGGTGACGACCCACCTGCCCCTCCGCGCGGTCCCGGCCGCCATCACGCGGGAGCGCGTCGAAACCACCGCCCGGATTCTTGTGGACGGGCTGCAACGACGCTTCGGGATCCCCACTCCGCACATCGTCGTACTGGGTCTCAATCCCCATGCGGGCGAGTCGGGGCACCTGGGCATGGAGGAGATCCGCGAGATCAGTCCCGCTCTCGAGGCGCTACGGGCGTCAGGCTTTACGGTAGCGGGTCCGATTCCGGCGGACACCGCGTTCATCGAAGCCAACCTGCAGGGCGTCGATGCCGTGCTGGCGATGTTTCACGACCAGGGCCTGCCGGTACTGAAGCACCGGGGTTTCGGCAACGCGGTGAACGTTACCCTCGGGCTGCCGATCATCCGCACCTCGGTGGATCACGGGACCGCGCTGGATCTGGCCGGCACCGGGCGGGCCGACGCCGGCAGCCTGAAGGCTGCGGTCGGACTGGCGATACAGATGGCCGTCGCCACGTCGCTGCGCGGCGCCTGAGGTCCAGGGTGAAGGCGCGCAAGCATCTGGGCCAGCACTTTCTGGCCGACGGTAACGTGATCCGCAAGATCATCGATGCCATCGGACCCCGGCCGGGGGAGCACTTTGTCGAAATCGGGCCTGGTCGGGGCGCCCTGACGCTGCCGCTGCTGGCGGCGGGGGTGCGGCTGGATGTCATCGAGATCGACCGGGACCTGGCCCGGCAGCTGCCGGCCCTGCTGAACTCGACGCTGTGCACCATCCACGCTGCCAACGCCCTGCGCTTCGACTTTCGCCAGCTGGCAGCGGCCGGTGAGCAGCTGCGCCTCGCTGCCAATCTGCCCTACAACATCTCCACGCCGCTGCTCTTCCACCTGCTCGATCAGGGCGCCCTGTTTACCGACTTCCACGTGATGCTGCAGAAAGAGGTGGGCGAACGGATGCTGGCCGCCCACGGCAGCAAGATCTATGGCCGGCTGACGATCAGCATCGCACTGCGGTGCCGGGTGACGCGTCTCTTCAGCATCCAGCCCGGCAGCTTCCTGCCGCCGCCTCAGGTGGACTCGGTGTTCCTGAGGCTCAAGCCCCACGCGACGCCCCTGGCGGATGCCAGCACTCTGGCTGCCGCAGACCGGCTGGTTGCCCAGGCTTTCACCCTGCGCCGCAAGCGCCTGAGTAACGGGCTGCGGGGCCTGCTGACGCCGGAGGAGATCCGGTCGGCGGGACAGGATGACGGTGCCCGCCCGGAGCAGCTGCCGCCAGAAGCCTGGCTCCGGCTCGCGGCTGTGAAACCAGCGCTTGCCAACGGTGCGATGCCTCTCCCAGAATGACGCCCCAGAATGAACACTCCAGCTCCCGGCCCCAGCATTCAGATCTCGGCTGAAACCCTCTATCTCCCGGACCAGTCCGAACCCGGGGGCGAACGCTACGTGTTTGCCTACACGATCACGATTCGCAACACCGGAGCCCTGCCTGCGCGCCTTGTGAATCGTCACTGGCTCATCACGGACGCCAATGGCAAGGTGCAGGAAGTCCAGGGGGAAGGGGTGGTTGGCGAGCAGCCGCACATCCTGCCCGGCCAGGAGCATCAGTACTCCAGCGGGGCCGTTATCGAGACGCCGGTGGGCACGATGGAGGGCAGCTACGGCATGCGCACCGACGACGGTGCCCAGTTCCGGGCGGATATTCCCTGCTTCCGGCTGGCGGTGCCCGGCGTTCTGCACTAAGCCCCGTGAGGTAGGTCCAGGGCATGGCGATCTATGCCATCGGTGATGTCCAGGGCTGCTGCGACGAGCTGGAAAGCCTCCTCGCCCGCCTGCGGGTCGATCCGGACCGGGACGAACTCTGGTTCGTCGGTGACCTCGTCAATCGCGGCCCCCGCTCACTGGATACCCTGCGGCTGGTCCGCAACCTGGGCAAGCTGGCCACTGTGGTTCTTGGCAATCATGACCTCCACCTGATCGCCCTCGCCTTTGGCAATCGCTCCCGGGCGAAGGCCAGGGAACTGAGTGATGTGCTGGATGCGCCAGATGGACCGCAACTGGTGGACTGGTTGCGGCACCGGCCGCTGGCCTACTACCGCCCGGAACTGAACACGCTGATGGTCCATGCGGGCGTCCCGCCCCAGTGGGACCCTCTGCTCAC